>JALOOP010000280.1 GCA_025454315.1 Oculatellaceae cyanobacterium Prado106 | reverse complement strand
AGGGGATAGTCCGCTTCAGGATCGGCGGGTAGCACCTTTTCCACCAAGATTTCATGATCCCAGGAATCGCCAAAATCGTAGGTATAGCTGAATTTTGCCTTTTCATCGACGAGTTGATTCAGCTTGGCTTTGGCCTCATCTCGAACTTGAAAATCGAAGCTCGGTTCGGGTTGCCCATATTCCTCACCCCCCACGTCAAAGGAATGCATATGAGAGTTTGTCCAACCCATCGCAAATTGGATGATCTCGTGCAATTGTCCGAGTGAAATCGTGCTTTTCACCTGGACTCTTCGCCACACGGGCGGACGTATCCCCTTCAAGGTAATCTTCAATTGATAAATCTGAGATCCAGTCTTAGGTGTTGCTTTAGAGGTTGCTTTGGGCATGTCTACAGTCTCCCGGTGCGTTTGTCGATCATATCGGCTAAGAGGGCGAACATGCCCACTTGAGTGGCGGCAATCAGCAGGATCAGCGTCCGTTCAGTCAGGTCTTCGCGGACGAAGATATCTTGACAGAGGGTGAAGAGAAATCCCGCAAAAAACAGCATTGCCAGCGGCATAAAGATCCGCAGCGGCGCAAAGTAAACGCCCGTTCGCAAAATTAATTGGACAAAACGAAGCGTGTCGCGAATGGGTTTAATTTTACTTTTGCCGACTCGCGCATGATAATCGATCGGCTCATAGTGGACGGCGTAGTTATTCATCAGCATCGCCACGGTGATGCTGGTGGTGAAGCTAAAGTTATTGGGCAGAATGGTCAGAAATCGTTCGACAATGTTCTTGCGAAACACCCGCAGGCCACTGTTGAGATCGGGAATTTTGGAACGGGTTAACCACTGAGCAAAATGCACCAAAAACCACTTAGGGATCTTTCGCAGTTTAGAATAACGGACATTCGCTCCAATCCTGGCTCCGACGACCATATCGGCATCGGACATCAAGCTGACGAGATGGGGAATGCGATCGTTGGGATAGGTTCCGTCCGCGTCAGTAATCACAATCAGGGGATATTTGGCGTTGCGAATCCCCGTCTTCAACGAAGCGCCATAGCCACAGTTACGCCGATGCTCAATCAACCGAACCCCGGAATACGATCGCAGCAATTTCCCCGTATCATCCGTCGAGCCATCATTAACCACAATGATTTCATACTCACAGTCCGCCCGCTGCAAAATCGCCTGAAGCTCATCCAGCACCGGCAAAATCCCCTGCTGCTCATTGTAGGCCGGAATAATCAGCGAAAAAGCCGGACACACGGCCATACTCAATGTCTCCTGAGAAACATCACGGCTCTGCTGCCCCAGTTCACTCTGAAATACACCCTCCGGCATGGCTTCACTTCTCTCGACAAGGAACAATTCTCAGAAAACAATTCTAGGTAGAAACAACGAGTTTCATAAATCGACTCCCTAGTATAGCGTGAGTGGGCAAAGGCGAAAGGGGAACACAGATGCACACAGGCAGATGAATAAACCGCAGAGACGCAGAGACGCAGAGGAAGGAAAGCAGAGAAGGGGAAAAGGGCAAGGGGCAAGGGAATTTTCCCCATCTCCCCACTCCCCACTCCCCACTCCCCTAATTCAGAACTTTTGTAACAGCTTCCCCCGGACGATGAAAGAGGGGCGATCGCTCAATGGTAGGCTTACAGATACGCTTACAGATTTGCTTTATAACTCGATTTAGAAGTACAGACGGAGTTCAAATGACCGGATTCAATCAAGTTCCCTACTTGCTTCGAGCCGCTCGTGGCGAAGCGTTAGACCGTCCCCCTGTTTGGATGATGCGACAGGCAGGGCGCTACATGAAGGCATACCGGGAACTGCGCGATCGCTATCCCTCCTTCCGTGAGCGGTCTGAGAATCCCGAGATTGCGGTGGAAATTTCTTTACAACCCTGGCGCGCCTTTCGTCCCGACGGGGTGATTCTGTTTTCAGATATTCTGACGCCCCTGCCTGGGATTGGCATTCCCTTTGACATCATCGAGAGCCGAGGCCCCATCATCGAGCCAGCGATTCGCACCGCTGAGCAGATTGACCAACTGCACGCGCTCGAACCGGAAGAGTCCATGCCCTTCATTCGGACAATTCTGCAAACCCTGCGGCAAGAAGTCGGCAATGAGGCCGCTGTGCTGGGCTTTGTCGGCGCTCCCTGGACCTTGGCCGCCTACGCAGTCGAGGGCAAAAGCTCCAAAGATTACAGCGTCATCAAGGGCATGGCCTTCTCGGAACCTGCGATGCTGCACCGTCTGCTGAGTAAACTGGCAGAGGCGATCGGCACCTACGCCTGCTACCAGATTGAATCCGGCGCTCAAATTATCCAAATGTTCGACTCCTGGGCGGGACAACTCACCCCCCAAGATTATGAAACCTTTGCCCTGCCCTACCAGCAGCAGGTCGTCCGCATGGTCAAAGCCAAACACCCCGAAACCCCCATGATTCTCTACATCAGCGGCAGTGCGGGTGTGCTGGAGCGCATGGCGCTCTCCGGTGTGGATATCGTCAGTGTGGATTGGACGGTGGATATGGCAGAAGCTCGTAAGCGCCTCGGCCCCAATGTCGGCGTTCAGGGCAACATTGACCCCTGTGTGCTGTTTGGCTCCAAGGCGTTTATCCGCGATCGCATCTTTGACACCATCCAAAAAGCAGGCAACCGAGGCCATATCCTCAACCTGGGTCACGGCATCCTGCCCAAAACCCCCGAAGAAAACGCGGCCTTCTTCTTTGAAACCGCTAAGCAGGTTGATAAGTTACTGGCTGCGACGGTATAGATCTCTGGCTCTAAATTGAGTGCAAGCTGGGAATGCGGTGGTTTGTCCGAAGACAAACCACCGCATTCTTATTGCCTATCTTGAACTCACCGAACTTGGAACTCATCGAATTTGGAACTCATCGAACTTGAAACTCATCGAACTTAGAACTTATCGAACTTAGAACTCATTGAATTTGAAGCAATCGAACTTGAAGCAATCGAACTTGAACCATTCGGATCTATAATCCGTGGCAATTGATTCATCATTGTGCTCCATGACTGCTAAACGAATCTTCATGACGGGTGCCAGCGGGTGCATTGGCCACTACATCGCCGATGACCTGATTCAGCAGACCTCCCACGAGTTGTTTCTGCTGGTCAGAGATCCCCAAAAGCTGAAGTTTGATTACAACCAGCGTCCCGGCATCACGGTGATTCAGGGGGATATGAAGGAGATTGAGCGGGTGGGGCGGTTGCTGAAGACCATGGACGGTGCCATCCTGACGGCCACCTCCTGGGGCGGCACCGCAGAAACCCAGGATATCAATGTGGTCAAAACGATTCGGCTGATGAATCTCCTCGATCCGACCCTGTGCCAGCAGGTCATTTACTTCTCAACCGCCAGTATTCTAGGCCGCGAAAACTATCCGCTACGGCAAGCAGGCGAGATTGGCACCGATTATATTAAGTCCAAATACCAGTGCCACCAGCAGTTGAGCAAGTTGGCGATCGCCCCTCAAATCACCACCCTCTTCCCCACCCTCGTCTTCGGAGGCGATGAGCAAAAACCCTACTCCCACATCTCCGCAGGCATCCCAGAAGTCGCCAAATGGGCAGGGCTAGCGCGATTCTTCAAAACCGACGGCAGCTTCCACTTTCTCCATGCCAAAGACATTGCCCAAGTCGTCCTCCAGTTCGTCGATCATCCCCCCGAAGCGAACGATCCGCGAGAGTTTGTCCTGGGCAATCCAGCCATTCAGGCCAATGAAGCGATCGCCCAAATCTGCGCCTACCTCAACCAACACATCTACTTCCGCATCCCCCTCTCCCAACCCTGGGTCGATTTCTTCATCCGCGTCTTCCGAGTCCAAATGGCCGACTGGGATCGCTTCTGTTTGGAGTACCGCCACTTCACCTACCAACACCCCATCAGCCCCGCGAGCTTTGGCCTGGAAGTCTACTGCCCGACGATCGCAGACCTCCTCAAAATCAGCGGCGTTGCTCAGAGATAAAGCCCGATCCTAATTAACCGCAGAGACGCAGAGACGCAGAGGGAGGGCGAAGGGCGAAAGGCGAAGGGCGAAAGGGGGGATCTTGGAAGATTGCGTGGAATTGATCGGGGAGGGTGAACAGGGAAACTCTCGCCAACTTTGTCAGCGCTCCATTCAATGAATCCCCTTTCCCCTTTTCCCCCTCCCCTTTCCCCCTCTTAACATACTGATACACTTTTCGTCTCAAAACTCGCAAAACTGGGGTCTGTCCTGTGAGAGCATGGTGGATAGTCCACTGCGATTAACAACCTTTTAAGAAGATGGAACAGCAACAAAAATTAACCGCCATCGTAACAGGCGCGTCCTCTGGGGTCGGTTTATATGCCGCCAAAGCGCTGGCTAATCGGGACTGGCATGTGGTCATGGCCTGTCGGGATGTGGCCAAAACGGAAAAGGCCGCTCAAGCTTTGGGGATTCCCCGCGAAAATTACAGCATTCTGCAAGTTGATTTGGCCTCTCTAGAGAGCGTCCGCTATTTTGTCAAAGACTTTTTGGCAACGGGGCGATCGCTCCATGCCCTGGTCTGCAATGCCGCCATCTACATGCCCTTGCTCAAAGAACCCCTGCGCTCTCCCGAGGGCTATGAACTCAGCATGGCCACCAACCATCTGGGGCATTTTCTCATGTGCAATCTGTTGCTCAATCACTTTGCCCACACCTCGACTCGGGCCGCGCGTCTAGTCATTCTAGGCACCGTCACCCACAACCCCGACGAGTTGGGCGGCAAGATTCCGCCCCGCCCCGACCTGGGCAACCTGGAAGGCTTCGCCGCCGGATTCAAAGATCCCATCACCATGGCCGATGGCAAAGCCTTTGAATCGGTAAAAGCCTACAAAGACAGCAAGGTTTGCAATGTCCTCACCATGCGGGAACTGCACCGCCGCTACCACGAGTCCACGGGCATTATTTTCTCATCGCTCTATCCCGGCTGTGTCGCCGATACGCCCCTGTTCCGCAACCACTACCCCCTCTTCCAAAAGATTTTCCCCTGGTTCCAAAAGAACATCACTGGGGGCTATGTCTCTCAGGAATTGGCGGGTGAACGGGTGGCCATGGTGGTGGCGGACGATGAGTTCAAGCAATCGGGCATCTACTGGAGTTGGGGCAACCGCCAGAAGAAAGACCGCCAGTCCTTTGCTCAGCGCGTTTCTCCCCAGGCACGGGACGACGAAAGAGCCGAGCGCATGTGGGACTTGAGCGCAAAGTTGGTCGGTGTGGCTTAAGGCTCCATCAGAACAATCCATTCAGGTTCTGGCGATCGGCAATGTTCTTGGAAGGGAAATGTTCTTGGAAGGGAGGGAAAGGCTGCGATCGCTCCTTCCCTCAATGAACATTTCAAAAATCAAACCATTGCAAAAATCAAAATATTTCAACAATCAAACCGAATCGCTATAGAAAGGCTGAGGGCTAGAGACTGAGGGCTGAGGTTAGAGAACCTCTCCTGATGATTTAGCACTCAGTTTCTTTTTGTGGTTTTATTTTGATTGAAGGAATCACAAAATCTATGCGAAGCTGCATAGAACGAAGTGGTCTAACCTATCCTCTAACCGACCTAAAAAGGAGTTCACAATGACATTACAGGTGTACGGTATCCCTAACTGTGGAACTTGTAAAAAAGCATTCCAGTGGTTGGAGCGCAACGGGGTGGAATACGACTTTATCAACACCAAAGAACAGCCTCCCACAGCCACTACGATCGAATCCTGGGTCAAAGCGTTGGGCAGCAAACCCATGCGAAACACTTCCGGCCAGTCCTACCGAGCCTTGGGCGACACCAAGCAAGACTGGGGCGATGCCGAATGGACAGAGGCTTTCTCCAAAGATGCCATGCTGCTTAAGCGTCCCCTGTTTGTTCAGGATGGCACTGCCGTCTTGGTAGGTTTCTCTGCGAATGAGGCGGTAATTCGTGAGAAGCTTGGGCTGGCGTAGCGGGAGATAGGGCGATGGGGAGGTGGGGGGATGGGGAGTAGTTTGTGGAGGGATTCCGTGCAGTTCTGCTTATCCCTATGTTGGTGTTTTGAGCGAGATTTAGTCAGGATTTATGGTTGAACAGCCTTGGGAACGGGAAGCGGTGATTCGTCATAGTCAACGGCTTCAGCAGAGTTTTTTGCATTGGGTGGGGAGGCCGCTGTTGGTGCATGAGGGTTCGGCGGCAGAGTTTGCCCAGGCTTTGTTTGAAGCGCCTTTTGTGGTGGTTTCTCATGGGACGGAGGCCGATCCGATCTTTAACTACGGCAACCGACAGGCGCTCACCCTCTGGGAACTGGACTGGGAGACTTTTACCCACATGCCTTCTCGCCAATCGGCACCGCCCATTGAACAGGAGTCCAGGGCGCAACTGCTGGCTGAGGCTAAGCAGCAAGGATACATTTCAAACTACCGGGGGATTCGGCGATCGCACACCCACCGCTCTTTCTGGATCGAAAACGTCATCCTCTGGGATCTCCTTGACGAGCAACAGCAACCCTGCGGTCAGGCAGCGCAGTTCTCCCAATGGACTTATTTGCAGTAACGAATGAGTGAGAAGGAAATAAACTGACATGAGAATTTAAACCGCAGAGACGCAGAGACGCAGAGGGTAGAGGATGTATATTCAATCTAATGGATGAATATTAGAGGGTTGAATGCTTAGTGCTAACCCAGTTTTTTGCGGATCTTTTGGGTGACCTTTTGCAGCCAGAGTTGGGTGCGACGGGTGGGGGTTAGCACGGGGATGTTGGAGGAGTACTGGGGCTTGTGGTCAAAGAATTGATTGAGGTCTGTCAAAATGACCTGGAGGCGGTGAACGATTGAGTCGAGTCGATATTCGGCCAAGAGTGCTTCCCGGTCAATGTCAAGGGTTGGGAAATGTTGGACGACCTGGAGAATGCGCTGGACATCAAATTCTCGGGAATATCCGGCGATTTTGGCGCAGTTGAATCCTGGATCGAGATAGTCGGACAGGCCGCCGTTGATGCTAGAAAACACCTGGCAGCCACAGGCGATCGCTTCCAAAGGCTGCAACCCAAAGCCTTCCGTGACTTTTTGCTGTGCCCAATATTCGGCGGAGTCGTAGAGGTAGACTTTGGCCTGGTTGAACAGCGCGGGCAGATCTTCGACATAGCGATCGATGACGGTGACGTTGCAGTGCGATCGCAACGCTGGCACCAAATGCTGCAACAAATATTCTGACGATTTTCGTGCCTGCACCAGGACATCGATCGGGCGAGGCTGGTGATAATTTTGAAACTCGTCTGAGATTTGATTGGGCAGATAATAAATCAATGAATTGGGAGCCTGTTGTCCCCAGTAGCCCATGGTGGAACGGCTGACGGTAATAATTGGAACGCTAGCGGGCAAGGTGAAGCCGTAACCTGCACTATGGGCGTGATAGATGGCATTGTAGGGGCGCAGTTGGGCGGCGAGTTTGGCTACGTCAAAGCCCCAACTCATGACAAAAATAGCGGAGGCTAAATCGGATGCGGCGGTGCGATCGCCCAGCAGGTCATTGAGAAATAAAGTATCGGGTTCTCGTTGACGATAGGTGACCACCTCAGCGGAACAAATTTTTTGCGCCAAATGAAACGTCTTCAACTCTGCCCAGAGTCCGCCACAGGCAAATTTTTGACCCGTACCTGGTAACAGAAAATACAGCTTTCTCATAGCGTGAGGATTCGTAGGGCGGTTGGAGGCAAGAGGGGCAGTGGCGCTAGCTTGTGCGTTAGCAGGTATCGCAATGCTCCATTCAGCAAAGCATCAAAAAAACGGGGACGCACAGCGCCCCCATTTTCACATACTTAGAATCAAAATTGTGATGTTGCGGAACGACGTTACTGAACCGAGGCTTGACGGCCTTGGGACATGGCCTGTTGGCTAGCGTACATCGCTCTCAAGACCAAAGCGGGGTCAACCCAGGTGCTGTCGTATTTTAGCCCCCAGTGGAGGTGTGGCCCGGTGGTGCGGCCTGTCATCCCGACTCGGCCAATCCTGGCTCCAGCAGGGATATCTTGACCTTCAAAGATTTGTAGACCGCCTTCGCGATCGATCATATAGCGCTTGCCGTTGGCCGATTCGACATGGCCTTCCATGTGGCAATAGATGTGTGTCCAGGGACCCGATTCGAGGACGACGGAGGTGCCGCAGTTGCTGTTGTCGGTGACTTCGACGACCTTGCCGCTCCACCAGTTGCGAATGTAGCTGCCTTGGGGTGCGGCTAGGTCGAGGCCGTAGTGGAATTCCTGGGTGTAGCCGCCGTAGGGCGAACTACGATAGCCAAAGGGCGAGGTATATTCCTGGAAATTTTCGACGGGGAAGGAGGCGCTGAGCCAGTCGTTGCTGATGGCGGCGACTTGGCTAGGCATAGTTTGGGCGATCGGCTGTTGCACTGTGTTGGCTGCACCCGAGTTAATCGCAACCGACATACGGGATTGGGACTCGAAATTGAGGTTGACCTGTGCCCCTGTGCTGGCCTGACTTTTGGCTGCGTCGGAGTTTGGTTGCTGAGGACTGGCCTGCGCGGGTTTAGCGGCGTTGGCTGGAGTCGGGGATGAGGATGAATTGGAGGGGAGCGGCGTTGTGCGTCCTGTGGGAATCTGGTTGATTTGGGTCAGATTCAGGGAGTCGGGCGGCAAATTTTGGGATGCCTGCCGGGTCGGTGCTAGAGCGGAGGTGGACTCGATGTGGAGGGCAAGGGGAAGCTTGCCGAGATCCAGGGCTTCTACGACCTGTTGACCCACTTCTAGAACAACAAAACCACAAAGACCTAATCCAGTCAGGATGAGTAAGCGATTAGCTGGAAGTCCGAAAATTTTTCGCATCGTTAGGGGGGAGCGATCACGCCAGAATAACTTGAGGAGGTACTTGAGGGGGTAACTGTCAGGTGATGAATTTTGATCAGGCTTCTAACCGAGGTCTGGAGGCGGAAACGGGATGCACGACGGATAACGGAATGGATAGTGGAATAGAGGAGAGAAAGGGGCTATTTCTAAATCCGAGGATTGATTCAAAAGGGATTGCAATGAGTGTACAACAGAGATGAAGCTGTAGACACCAGAATGAATCCAATCGGTGACGGATTAGAGGATAGCGGAAAGGACTGCTCCAGAACTGTAGAATGGAATATTTTTAGAAAAAGAAATATTCCGCCTTTTCAAGATTACCCGACTCGCTGGTAAATACACGACTGTTATTATTAACTTTTTTTAAAGATTCAGGATATTTTCGCGCCTGTGACCTTCAAAAATCGCACCCCTTCGATACATAAAGCAAAAGTTCAGTATATACCGTAACCTGCTTTGAATCTTTTTTACAAATAACTCCGTAATATTACCAGATGGTCTAGGTGTTCTGTCAAACAAGTAGTTGCTGTCGGGAATGACATAGATTGGAAAAAGGCAATACAGAATAAACCGCAGAGACGCGGAGACGCAGAGGAAAGAAGGGGAAAGGGAAAAGGGGAAAGGGGAAAGGGAAAAGGGGAAAGGGAAAAGGGAAAAGGGGAAAGGGAAAAGGGGAAAGGGTTATAGCAAAGAGCAAATTTCCCCCTCGTC
>JALOOP010000012.1 GCA_025454315.1 Oculatellaceae cyanobacterium Prado106 | reverse complement strand
CGGAGGCGAAGACTTTGACCCCGGTGAAGTCGAGGGTGACGGGGTGGCCTGCGAGGAGTTGGGGGTGGATGAGGTCATGGAGCTGTTGGCCACTTTCAGCGTCGGTGGCGTAGTCTCCGGTGATGTCGTAGATTTGGTACTGCATGGGTGAGGCTGGGTTGGAGCGTTGGGGATGGGGCGGAGGGGTGGGGAAGAAAACGCAGAGACGCAGAGGCGCAGAGAGGGAGGAAGAGGGAGAAAGAGAGAAGGGATGGGGGATAGAACCAGGGTTGAGGGGGTTCGTCTTTTGGGGCTTCTGACTTTAGACAATAGTAGGATTCATTGCACTGAAAGGCAATATTGACGAAGGTTCCGGTGAAGTTGATGGGGTGGGGGTGGTATGCGATTTTGCCTTTCTTGATGCTAACGTAGCCGTCGTTGCTGTAGATTCTGAGCCGTCCTTGGTTTTGGGTGAGGAATTCTTGGAGGAGGTGGAGTCCCATGCCTCGGCCTATTTGTCCTCGTCCTGTAGGTTGAGCGGCGGTGCTGTTGCCGGGGAAGGGCTTGGGGGGTGGGGAGATGGGCGTTTTGGGGGAGGGAGCGGACTTGGGTGGGGATGCCAACGCCGAAGTCGAGGAGGGTGAGGTGGAGTTCTTTGCGGTTGGGGTAATGTTGGCCGCAGCTAAAAATGCCGATTTCGGATTGGCTGTGGGTGAGGGCGTTGTCGTAGATTTCCCAGACTCGTCCGGCGATCGCACATTGTAATCCTTCGCTGATGTTGACCCAGCCTTTGCCAAGCCATTTGTGCATCAGGTAGTCGAGGATGTCTTGGGGGGTGGGGTGGCGATCGCTGCGGTAGGGGATGGAGTTGCCGTCCCAGGGGGGTTGGTCGGCTCCAAATTTGGAGAGGAAGCCGTTTTGTGCCAGGTTGGTGCGGATGGCTGGCAGGAGGGTGTCCCACTGGAAGGTGATTTTACCGCCTCGGGCTTGGATGAAGTGGGCTAGTCCGCCGAGGAAGGCGACGCCGTTGTGGCTGAGGAAGGTGCATTTTTGGAAGTCGAGGGTGATGTTGAGGTCGGCGGGGGGAAGCTGGTGGATTTCATGCCAGAGTTGGAAGAGATGGTGGTCATGCTCGGTGGTGGTGTAGATTTCGGGGATGAGGAATGAGGTTGGCATGAGCACCTGGATCTGGAATGGAATGAAATGCCTGTTTGAATTTTGAATTTTTGAGAATGAGTTTTTGTAGAAAAGGAATGGCAAAACTCATCTGGTGATACTGATTCTATAGCGCCTTCCATAGCGCCGATTGAACTGGAATGGGAAGCTGTAGAGACGTTCAGTTGGCAGGTTCTTGGAACTCTTCCTAGAAGCATTTTGTGAACTTATCCCGATAAATCTTTAGAACGCTAACGGATACAGGTATCTGCTTCGCTTCCAGATTTTCGCCCCCTAAATCTCCCAACCTTGGGGGACTTTGATTTCAATGAGGCTTCCGGGATTATTCATTCCATGAGGACGTTTATGAAAGCTCCGGTGAAGACTCATCGAAGGCTCGGCTCCCCCAAAGTTGGGGGCTGGGGGGCGCGAGGATCTTGGGGATTCACAAAATTTGTGTGTCTACAGGAGCTTTAGCTGTAGAACCGGGACAAGTTCAAATGAACTATACCACTTCAATCCGCATAACAATCTGACTGTTGACGCTGAAAGGCTCTCAGGACAGCAGGAATCAGGTATTTGGACAAAATTGATAGGCGATGTTGGGACGATCGATACAATCGATGCCCCAACATCGCCTATCATCGATGCGCCCAAATTAGGCGATTTGGGCGCTTAGAAATCGATGCTTTGCCTGTGGGGCAATTTTTAGGCTGGTGATTTTGCCTCTGAGGTCTTTCATCATTGCGTCCCTCAGAATGGACGGGAGGAATAGATAGGGGAGTAGGGTTAGGCGACTTGGGTGAATTGTTCGCGGAGACGGGTGTCGGCAAGGTTTTTGGCTTTGCTGACTAGGAGATCGACCGGGAGATTGGCAAAGTCGATCGCCATTCCGTTGCGGGTGGGGTGGGGGGCGGTGGCGCTAGCTTGTGCGCTAGCACGTATCGCAGTTTCCTCGTCTTTGCGGCGATCGAGAGCAGCCGTTGCGCCGACACCCAGAAGTAGGCCGATGATTGCGCCAATGCCTAGATTGCGCTGGAGATCGGGGACGATCGCTTGGGGGTTGCCCCAGTTGTCGCTGAGTAGTTCGGGGGCGGTGGTTAGGGTGAGTGCCAGGTTGGTGCTGGGGGATTGTTTTTGGAGGGCGTCGAGTTTGTTGAAGTATTGCTGGAGGATGGCAGTTTCGCTGTCGAGTTTTTGTTTGAGTTGGTCGTAGCGGCTGAGGACGGCGATCAGTTGGCTGCGCTGTTGTTCAATGCTTTGTTGGGCTAGACCAATGGTGTTTTGTCGAACCCGCATGACCTCGATGGTGTGGGTGGTGACGATGGATTGTTGCAGGAGGGGCAGGTTGATTTGATCCTGGAAGATGGGGTTTTGCAGGTTAGAGGTGGGGTTGCTGAGGTATTGACGGAGGATGAGCTGGGCTTCTTGGGTGAGTTGTTGGAGGAGGGCTTGGTGTTGGACTTGTAGGTTTTGGATCTGGAGTTGATTTTCACCCGTTAGACCGACATCGCCAAAGCCGCTGGCAAACCGGTTATCCAGGGTTTGGAACTGGACGAGGAGGGTGCGGTAGCGGGTGCTTTGGTTGAGGAGTTGGGTGGCGATCGCCTCTTCCGGTTTCAGTGCCATGCGCTGCTGCAACTGACCGTACATTTGCTCGGCTTCAGCGCGTTGCTGTTGCAGTTGGGCGGATTGCTTGTCGAGGTCGAGGGTGCGGGTGTCGAGGAGTTTGAGTTGGGCTTGCAGGTTGGTGATGCCGTGCTGCTGATGGAGTTTTTGAATTTCGGCGCGGAGGCGATAGATGCGCTCCTGGGCTTGAGGAACTTGCTCGTTAATATGCTCTTTGCCTTTGCAGGTGCTAGTTTTGCACTCTGAACCGTAGTCGATGAAGGCTTGGGTGAGTTGAGCCAGGACGAGTTTGACGCGCTGGGGATCGACATCGCGGTAGTGGATTTGCAGGGTGCGATCGCCCTGTTGGGTAATGGTGAGGTTTTCGACTAGGGTCTGATAGTCGAGTTGGGGCAGTTGGGTTTGCAGTTGCCGGACGACGGGATCGAGGATGCGGGGGCTTTCCAGGATTTGGATTTCGCTGTCGCTGATCAGGCTGGGCGGCGTGATGTTATTTTGAACCGTGGCCGTAGCGCTAGAGGATTGGGCATTGGTTTGCTGAATTGGCGTGGCGGAAAGCTGGAAGGAGCCTTCGTAGACGGGAGCTTGGTTAAGCGCCTGGGTGAGGGTGCCTGCGGTGACGGCGATCGCTACTCCGGCAATCACCGTGACGCGCTGATGAGCATCCATGGTTTTGGTTGCTGGGACAGCGGATTGCCATGCCTCATCCGGGAAGGGCGTGGGACGAGAGCGAGATGGGGTAGCAGCTTGAGCCGTAGCAGCTTGAGATGTGGCGCGGGTTGGCTGAGCAACTTTGGGCTGAGCAACTTTGGGCTGAGCAACTTTGGGCTGAGCAACTTTGGGTCGGGCTTGGGACAGCGAGGGTACAACTTGGAGCGCCTGCCGCTGAGTGGGAAGCGATTTTAATCGACGGCCTGATGCTGACGAAGCTGAAGCTGAAGCGGACTGTTCTGCCGATGATCCAGATTGATCGAGATCGGGCAAAAACGGTAGCGCAATTAAGGTTGCTTCCATCATTGCAATTTTCCTCCGCCGATTACAAAAGTCTGATGGGACAAAGCTTACAGGAAACTTCTGGGACATATTGCCCGTAGCTCCCCTTACATAGACCCAGCAAAAAGGTCAGGAAGTTTTGAAAAACTCTCTATCTCTACTTCACAATTTTGTCGCAGGACATCAAGCTTCTTTGAAGTTTGCGTGAATCATCCCTATGGGGTATATCCGTTGCCTCATTTTTTACCTATCGTGACGAGTAAGTTTAGGCACTCTGGCTTAGTTTGAGTTCGCTAAGTTTGAGACAGAACTCATCTATGTCTTAGCGATGTCTTAGCTGTGCCTTAGCCATGCCAAGTCTGAGCCGTGCCAAGCAATCCAGAATCAAGACTCGTTTGGATTTCTCTCTGCTGAGACTTTTGCCGCCGTACTGAACCTGGTATTGTTTTATTCTTTACAAACGGCATCTACCTATTTGACCTCTTTTGATCTTCGTTCAGGCGCTTCTACCAGCCGTTTCCGCAATATTTTACGAAATTCAGATGAAATCCCCATGTATTTTCAGTGGCCTTCTGAAAAGCATCCGGATTGAACCTGTCCTCTATCGCAAGAGGGGGTATAGCAAATTACTTCAGGTTTCACCCCTGAAGCTTCGATGCATCTACTGAGCCGGGTCATAACCTAGTTGAACTCGGTTGAACAGAATTGGACAATCATCAGTCCTGCGTGAATCTTGCAAGATGCTACCTCCGTTTGTTGGAGATTCAGTCGAGCCTTCTTTTCTGGAGCGATCGCCCAATCCTCCAAGATGTTTCAGTGTTTTAGCTAATTCCATGTATTATTTGTATCTTCTGCTTCTCCGTGATCAGCCGTCGTCATCGACAGTGCCATTCATAGAACAGCCTGCTGCACTGTCTCCTATGCAGCAATGCACCTTACAACACTGCTGGTTGACCGCAGTCACCATGAGTACCCAACTGGTTCAAAGTTAGGATTCGAGATTAGGATTCCAGGTCAGAAATTTTCGGGTTGCCTGAAGCGTTTTGTCCTGATGTTTCCTCCTGTTTCGTTCTTTTCCCTTGAGTGTGTTTCGTCTGTTGTGCTTGAGGTCTGTGTTTGTAGTATCGACTTTAGTCGAACCGAGCTAGAGGCAGTTACCGCAAACCCACCTTTGTAAACCCCGACTCGTGTTTAGGTGAGCGTCATTATGCCAAATACCATGAACCTTTTAGAAATTGATTCAACATTATTAGATTCGATGAGCGTGACCGTTGCGCCTGAGCAGATTTCTTCTGACTTGGCGGGTGAGGCGGTGATTTTAGACTTAAGATCCGGCGTTTATTATGGCCTGAATGAAGTCGGTGCCCGGATTTGGCAATTGTTGCAGCAGTCCACTTCGATCGCCGCCATCCGACAAACCATTCAGCAGGAATATGAGGTCGAGGCTGAGGTGTGCGACCAGGATCTCTTAAACCTTTTACAAGACTTGCAGGCGGCTGGGCTGGTGGAGATTCGCCATGCAAGCGCTGCGTAAGGGCAAGGTTCTGTGGAGGATGTCTTGGGGCGATCGCAGACTTTTCCTGACGACCTTCTTGTTGCTATTGGCGATTCGAGTCGGGCTGTGGTTGCTTCCCTTTCGCGTTTTGCTGAAGGGGCTGGATCGATTTTCTAAGGTTGCTTCGCGTGATGCGGATTGTTGCCCAGTGAATTCATCCGTTCATGTTGACCAGACTGATTCTCGTTTAACCCGGTTCCCATCTGATGCTTCAATGCGATCGAATCCTGTCGCAGCACCCCAGGTTTCGATCTCCCAGATCATTTGGGGAGTGAATGTCAGCACCCGATATATGCCGGGAGGAGCCAAATGTTTAGCCAGGGCTTTGACGGCCAAAGTGATGCTCAATGGACAAGGCTATGATCCCCACCTGCGAATTGGGGTTGCAAAATCCCCCGCAGGCCAACTAGAGGCTCATGCTTGGCTGGAAGACCAGGGTAAGGTCTTGATTGGGAATCTGCCCGATCTGCCGCGTTATGTCACACTTCCATCGCTGGAAGGAGTTCAACGATGAGTGGTATTTTAGGACTTTTTTATCGCGATCGCCGTTCAGTCACCGCCGCAGAGATGTCGGACATGATGACTTGTCTATCGCATCGGGGCGGGGATGGTTCGGGCACTTGGATAGAAGGCTGCTGTGTCGGGTTGGGGCATCAGATGCTGTGGACAACGCCCGAGTCTTTATTGGAAAAGCAGCCGCTGGTGCAGTCATCCTATGTTCTTACCGCAGATGCCCGAATTGATAATCGAGATGAGTTGATTGCGGAGCTGGGGTTGACAGCGCCCGTGGAAAAGATTACGGATAGCGATTTGATTTTGGCGGCCTATGAGAAATGGCAGGAGGCTTGTCCAGAACATTTGTTGGGAGATTTTGCGTTTGCGATTTGGGATCAGCATAAACAACAAATGTTCTGTGCCCGAGATCATTTTGGGGTGAAGCCGTTTTATTACCACTGTACAGATCAGGTTTTCGTTTTTGCGTCTGAGATTAAGGCGCTGTTGGCGATCGCCAGCGTCCCCCGAGAACTCAACGAAGCGCGCGTTGCCAATTATCTCCTGACCGAGTTTGACGATACATCCATCACCTTTTATCAAGATATTTTCCGTCTGCCGCCTGCCCATACGCTCACCGTTTGCGCGGATAGCCTGCAAACGAATCTCTATTGGCAACTCAACCCCTATCAGAGCTTACAGTTTGAGACTGCGGAGCAATACGCTGAGGAGTTTCGTAAAATTTTTACCGAAGCCGTGCGTTGTCGGTTGAGAAGTGCGTTGCCCGTCGGTTCCATGCTGAGCGGTGGCCTGGACTCCTCGTCGATTACCTGCGTGGCTAGCCGTTTGCTGGCTGGACAAAAACTCTCCACGTTTTCGGCTCTGTTTGAGCAGGTGCCTGAATGTGATGAGCGACCCTACATCCATGCGGTGCTGGAGCAGGAAAATTTGGCATCGCATGATATTCATGGCGATCGCATTAGCCCTCTGATCGACCTAGACCGCGTGATGTGGCACCAGGATCAGCCGCTCTCGGCCTACAACCTCTACCTCAATTGGAGTCTGTACAAAGTTGCTCAAGGATGCAACACGAGAGTTATTTTGGATGGCTTTGATGGGGATAGCACGGTGTCTCATGGCACGGCGTACCTCAAGGATCTGCTTCAGGCAAGGCAATGGCTGCGGCTTTATCAAGAAATTCGAGGGTTGACAGAACATTTTAACCCAAAGTTTCGAGGGATGTTTTGGCAGATTCTGTGGCGCTCTAAGGTCAGAGGTGCGATCGCCAAAATTCCACCCCTTCATAAAGTTCAGCGAGCGGTGAACAAGATCTGGCGTTGGCTAAAACCCGCAGCCCCACAAAACTCCATTGCCTGGGATGATACGATTCACCCTGACTTTATTCAACGTTTGCAGTTGGAAACTCGTCGTCAACAGAACCTCATTTCCATTCCTCAGGATCTATCTGCGGCTAAGGCCGAACACTACTACAACCTGGTGCGAGGTGTGATGCCTCACACTCTGGAAAATCTTGATCATGCTGCTGCTGCATTCTCGATTGAACTCCGATTTCCATTTTGGGATAAGCGACTGATTGAGTTTTGTTTGGCGATTCCCCCTGAACAAAAGATGGGGCAGGGCTGGACCAGACTCGTCATGCGTCAAGCGATGGCTGGAATTCTACCGGAGTCGGTGCAATGGCGAAAAGGAAAGGCCAATATGGGGTTTGGTTTTGACTATAGTTTTTTGGCCTATGAGCGCGATCGCCTGGCAGGATTTTGGGACTATCCGTGGAAAAGTGCTTCCTACCTCAATTTTGGTCGGCTCCGGCTTACCGGTGAACGTTTTTTGAATCAGACCTTCCACGACAGTGATGTGTCCAATCTTTGGCAAGCGATGAATCTGTCGCTGTGGCTGGAGCAAACCGCATTAGGGTGCATGTCAACCGATAAGGAGCCGATGATCGAGCAACCCTTACGGACAACGGTTCAAGACTCAATTCAAGACTCAAATAGCTCTTCTGTCGGTTGTCAGTCCACATGATGGCATCCGACAGCACAGCTACTTTGGAATAATCGGTTTCCGATAGCTGTATGGATGAACCTCTCTTGGTTCTGTCGAGTTCACTTACATTTAAGGAGAAAACCATGTCTAAGCGTCTTTACCAAAAACCTGAACTGATGGTTCACGGTAATGTTGAAACCATTACCCAGGCGGGTGGTGGAAGCAGAACCGATGTACCCAGAGGTACTACTGTCACCAACATCAACGACATTACCTCATAGGTTGCCCATCGTGTCATCCGATATCCCATGATGAGTAGGTTCGCAGGGGCGGTAGGGCTGGTGAAATCTCAGAACTTTAGGGAACTGATGCATTTCATCAGCCTTCTACCCTACCTGCGTCATCCTCACCTTGATGGAGGGTTGCCATGATGGATCTAGGTTTGTTGGGGTTGCCGTCTTGTCGTGTAGCCTCAACAAATTTGCTTCCCCCTGGTACTTCACCGTCGTTTATATTTCGCCCATGATCCGGCCTTTGCTATGATTACTCCTCTGCTCTCAATGACTCCCTCTGCGCCATCTGGAGCGACCATTTGCTACAGGGCCTATGGTCTGCATATCCGTTCTGAGATTCCGCTCCCTGAGTTAGTCGTGAGTCCTGTCGATCAGGTGGATGCCACAATTCGCTTGGAGGCGCTAACGAATCCCATCGATACATCCTGTTTTCACGGCTCTCAACTCACGGCTGAAGGCATGTATCTTTACTGGGAGAGTGTTGGCACGCTTTTGATTCGGAATGGGCGGGAAATCATCGTGGATCGGGTTCCTGACGCTGATGCGGGTCGGTTACGACTGTTTATTTTAGGAGCGGCTCTTGGGGTGCTGTTGCATCAACGGGGGCATTTTATCTTACATGCGAGTGCGATCGCCGTTGAAGACCGTGCGGTTCTCTTTGTGGGAGACAAGGGCTGGGGCAAATCGACGATCGCCGCCACCCTCTGCAAGCGCGGACATCGCTTGTTATCTGATGATGTCGTGCCGCTCATGGCGACTGGAACCACGCAACAGGTCATTCCGGCCTTTCCTCAACTGAAACTTTGGACAGATGCCGTGACTTCCTTGGGGTACTGTCTTGATGATTTTCCAACCCTGGTTCCCCATCTCGACAAACGAGACTGTCGCCTTTCAGACGCATTTGATCCGAGTCCAGTCCCGCTTCAGCATATTTTTGTTTTGGGATTGGGCGATGCGATCGAAATTCGGCGAATGTCGCCCCAAGAAGTTTTGCTGGCATTAATGCGAAATTCTTATATCACCCGGTTTGGTGCGGAGTTGTTGCAGGAGGGCGATCGCGCTGATCATTTTTTGAAACTGACTCAAGTGGCACAACAAGTCGCGGTCTGGCAGTTACTGCGTCCCAGAGATCTCTCGCAACTTAGTGAAACGGCTCAAAGATTGGAGGAGCATTTGCGAAGCCCTTGCTAAATCTTTGATTTCCCAGTCAGCATCAGGAGTGTTCTGCGATGTTATTCCCTCGAATCTTTGCTAATTTCTGGAGCACCAAAATTCTCTCCAAAATTCAGCATCCGCTTGCACAATTTTCCTACCTGCCCAAAACCTTTCAATTAATTTGGGCCGCCTCGCAACGCTGGACGATCGCCTGGATTTTACTCCTCATCGTGCAAGGGCTTTTGCCCGGTGCAACGGTCTATCTCACCCGCACGCTGGTGGATCAACTCTTGGTGACAGCGGGAATCGGCGTTTCCTGGCAAAGTATTCAGATTATTCTAGTGCCAGTCGCACTGATGGCCGCCGTAATTATCTTGAGCGAAGTGGTTCAGGGCATGAGCGAATGGGTTCGCACAGCGCAATCTGAGCTAGTGCAGGATTACATTAGCGGATTAGTGCATCAGCAGTCTGCCCGGATTGATTATGGTTGCTACGAGTCTTCCGATGATCAAGATCGCCTGGAACAAGCCCGAGAAGGAGCCACCACCCGCCCCCTGGCGCTCCTCGAAAACATGGGGAGCCTGTTGCAGAATGGGATTACGCTGTTGGCCATGGCGGCCATTTTGCTACCCTATGGCTATTGGCTGCCGATTTTGCTCTGTGTCAGTGCATTGCCTGCTTTTTATATCACGCTACAGCATAATCTGCGGCAATACCAATGGTCACAGCGAACGACGATGGATCGTCGTCGATTACACTACTACGATGTTTTGTTGACCAGCGGTTGGGTTGCGGCAGAACTCCGATTATTCAACTACGGAACATTTTTCCAAGCTGCCTACCAACGCATCCGACAACGACTGCGGCATGACACGATGAACCTGCTGCGGGCACAGACCCTGAGTCGTCTATTGGCAGGGGCGATCGCCCTCCTGATTGCGGCGGCGGCTCTAGCCTGGATGGGGCGACAGGTTTTGCTCGGATTGCTGACTCTCGGTGACTTAGCGCTGTTTTATCAGGCGTTTAACCGAGGCCAATCGATCATCAAGTCTTTGTTGGGCAATTTTGGACAGATTTATAAAAACAGTCTCTTTATTGGCAATCTTTTTGAATTTCTCAACCTACAACCCGAACTGGTTGATCCGCCCCATCCTCATCCGATTCCAGCAGCGCTTCAAACAGGCATTCGTTTTCGTCAAGTGACGTTTCGCTATCCAGGGAGTCCAGAGGCTGTCCTGGAGTCGTTCAATCTGATGATTCCAGCCGGAAAGATTGTGGCCATTGTGGGGGACAACGGGGCAGGCAAAAGTACGCTAATTAAGTTGCTGTGTCGGTTCTATGATCCCCAATCGGGAGCCATTGAACTGGATGACATGGACTTGCGCTCCTTTGCCGTGGCCGATTTGCGACGGATGATTACCGTTTTGTTCCAGAACCCAATGCCCTACTATGTCTCAGCAGCAGAAAACCTAGCCTTGGGAGATATTGCCGCCAATCCTTCCCCGGTTGATAGGGAACAAGCCGCACGCAATGCTGGTATCCATGACAAAATTATGAGCCTTTCCCAAGGGTATGAAACCCTACTGGGAAAGTGGTTTCCTGGCGGCACCGAACTCAGCGGCGGACAGTGGCAGCGACTCGCGCTAGCCCGCGCCTTCCTGAGAAAAGCTAATTTAATGATTCTGGACGAACCCACCAGCGCCATGGACCCTTGGGCTGAGTTTGATTGGTTGGAGCGGTTTCGATCGCTGGCTGAGGGAAAAACGGCGATCGTCATCACCCATCGCTTCACCTTAGCCATGCGCGCCGATCTGATCTTTGTGATGCGGGATGGCAAAGTCGTGGAATCCGGGCATCACGATGAGTTGGTGGCTCAGGGAGGCTTTTACGCAGAGTCCTGGAATACCCAGATGCATAGTCCTGTTGCATCCTCTGAAACCGAACCGCGAGTTCCACTGCCCCAAGTTACAGCCCAAAACTGATTCCAGAATTAAGTTTAAGCCGCCTTCATTCTCCCGATAACTTTTGCTATGAAACTCTTCTTCAAGCCTTCCATGAATGCCGTCAATCGCCCCCTGCGCCTTGAACATGAGCTATTGGTCTACTGCTCACGAGTGCAATTGGATGCCACACAACAGGAAAAGATCGTGAGCCTGGTGCAGCAGGATCTCGACTGGCCGTATTTGGTGCAATTAGCCTATCGGCATGGGGTAATGCCCTTGCTTTATCGTAGCCTCAACCAAACTTGCCCAAGCCTGGTACCAACAGAAACACTGCAATCCTTGCGGCACCTCTTTTCAACCAATGCTCAGCGGAGTTTATTATTTACCGCCGAGTTGCTCAAATTTTTGAAGCTGTTTGCCGATCATCAGATGGCGGCGGTTCCTTATAAAGGGCCTGTGCTAGCTGACACAGTTTATGGAGATGTTGCGTTTCGTCAATATTGTGATTTAGATATTGTGCTACAGGAACAGGATATTTTGCCAGCTAAGCAACTGCTCATCGAGCAAGGGTACTTCCCCAAAGATCCGATGACAGAAGCCGAAGAGATCGCTTTTTTGCAATCCAATGATGAGCATAATTACACCTTCATTCGAGCCGATAGAAGCGTTGCCCTAGAGTTGCATTGGCGAATTACGCCGCGCTGTACTTCGATTATTGAACCCCGGCATTTTTGGGAACATCTGGAGCCGTCTACATTTAAGGGCGTGCCGTTCGTCAATTTATCCCTAGAGGATTGGCTACCGATTCTTTGTGTTCATGGTTCGCGGCATCGCTGGGAGCGGTTGACCTGGCTGTGTGATGTGGCGGAGATTCTGCGGTTGCGGGGCGCGGCGTTGGACTGGGATGGGGTGATGGGGCGATCGCAAGTCCTCATCTGTCGGAAAATGCTCTTTTTAGGGGTTCTGTTGGCACATAAAATACTAGATGCGCCCGTTCCCCCGGAAGTGTTACGAGTCATGCAGTCCGATGCTGCCGTGATGGTCTTGATGCGGCAAACCTATGAGCAATTGATGTATGAAACTCGGGTGTCGGATCAGTTTTTGGGCAAGACGGTGTATCAGATGCGGGTGAGCGATCGGATTCAGGAGAAGGCTTTGTATTTGCAGTCGTTTTTGGGGTGGTTGGTGAAGGGGGATCGGTTAGAGTTGATGGAGTAATTTAGGCTTTCTGCTTCAGTCTTTACAGTATTCATGTTTTGGATTGTATAAAAGGCTCAATTCATAGAACCCACTTTTTCGTAAATTCTCACGAGATGTTCGTAGTTTGCTGTAGGAGAATATCGGTTCTCGTAGACCTGTCTTGCGTTTTGTCCCATGACCTGCATTGCTTGGGGATGCGCGATCGCCCACTCTAACTGCTCCGCCAGTTCTGCCCCATTCCCCGCTTCAAACAATAGCCCAGTTTCACCCGACTGGACAATTTCTGCAATTCCGCCCAACCGAGACGCAATCACCGGGACGCGACAGGCAAAGGCTTCAATCATCGTCAGCCCAAAGGTTTCATACCACACCGAGGGAAACACCAGCGCGCGGGCATTTTGCATCAATGCTAAAACCTCGGGCTTACTGCGCCATCCCAAAAATTCGATCGCCTTGCCCGCCCGCTGTACTTGCTGCTCTAAATTCTCCCGCATGATCCCTTCCCCCACAATCTTTAGAGGCATTGAAATGTCATGCTGAAGATAGGCATCAACTAAGGTTTGAATGCCCTTTTCTGACCAGAGTCGCCCGACGTACAAAAGATAGTCTCCAGGGGTTTGACGCGGGGGTAATTGGGGATCAAAGAGAAAGTTGGGTTTGACATGGATTCGCTCAGGGGGTAATCCGGCTTGCGTCATTTTTGCTTTCTGGAAGGGGGTTAGGGCAATGAAGGCGTTGACGCGATCGCCCCAAGTCCTCCGCATCTGGTGCACCCCAATCATTACCCCCACCGCAGCACTCTCCACTACCGAATCCCGGTAACAACCCTGGCGTATCCCAGCCCAGGGAATGGATTGACCTAAGCAGGATTCGCAGATTTGTCCATCCCGAAATAACTTGCCGTTGACACAGGTGAGACGATAGTTGTGCAAAGTCTGCACTACGGGCACCTCCATCATCTGACAGGCATCGTAGACGGAGGGAGACAGCAAGGGGAAAAAGTTATGCACATGAACCACATCTGGCCTAAACTGCTCAATTCGTTGGCATAATTCTTGTCGCGCACTCCAGGAATACACCGATGCCGCTGCGGCTTTTAATTTGCTCCAGGGACTCTGAATCGATCGATTATCCACCTCGAATAAACTGACTGCATTTCCCTGCTCCTGAAGCAACGCCATTTCTGCCTGCACCACCATCTCTTCTCCGGCAGCGAGTTGATAGCGATTGTGGGCGAAGAGGATACGCATGGGGGAGGGAGTGGGGAGTAGGGAGTAGGGAGTAGGGAGTGGGGAGTGGATGGGTGACAGGGTGGATGGGTGGATGGGTGAGGGAGGGTGGACTTATACGCAACACAAAAAACTCTCTCTTATAGAATTTCTTGTGTTTAAGAGAAGGTATCCCTTGAAACACCCATCCACCCATCCACTCATCCACCCATCCATCCACCCATCCATCCACCCATCCCCATTCATCTGTGTTTATCTGTGTGCATCTGTGTTCCCCTTTTGCCTTCAGGGATAGGATTCAGCGGATTGTTCAGCGAGTTTTTGCTGTCGGGATTGCCACTGGAGGCCGATGATGCTGACGACGAAGAGCATGTAGCCTGGTTCTTCGAGCCAGGAGAAAATGGCTCCGAATAGGAGCATGTTGAGTACCAGGAATTTTGATAGGTTATCGACGCAGATGTGTCGCCAGGTGACCCACCAGAGGTAGAGATAGGCACCTGTGCCAAATAGACCCAGATCGCCCCAAATCCCTGCCCAAGAGAAGGTCAGGGAGAACATGCTGGAACCTGTGATGGCGTTGGTCAAATGATTGGTGTCATTTTCGGTGAAGATGTCAGCCGTGACTTGAGTGGCGGTGACACCGAGGGGTTTGAGGATATGGGCATAGTCTGGAATCAGCCAGCCTAGGCGGCCAATGGTATGTCCGGGACCTAGCCCAAATAGCCAGTTGAAGGGAGAGGTGAAGGCATCGTGAATGATGGAGAAGACGGAGAATTTGGCTTGGAAACTGGAAACCAGCAGGGAAAAGTTGAGCCAGTATCCTAAACCGGGGAACAGCGTGACGATCGCCCAATACACCCCAAAAATTGCCAGCACGCTGATGACCAAGTACTTGATCGCAGTTCCGATTTTTTGAATTTTGGTGAGGGTGAGCAGCAGCATTGACCCGAGAAATACGGCGACTACCTGCTTGGAATCGGACATGGGAAAGGTCTGGGGTAGAAACGAGAGCGCCAGGAACGCCCGTAGCCATAGTGCCCCGAACGCGGGATGATTAAGGACATACACGGCTGAGGTCAAAGCGACCGCTCCGCCGACATGGTGACCTGCGCCCTGGTTTAGAAATACGCCCTTAATGGCATCGGGGCCGCCTACAACCTGCAACTTCAAGACGAAATATTGGATATAGGCAAACAAAAGATTGATTAAACCAGCGGCCAATAACCAGCCGTGGAAGCGTTGCGTGCTACTGGGCGTCATGCGAATGCCGACGATCGCCAGCAGCATAATAAAGGGTTCGCTCAGCAGCAAAAAACTGAGAATGATATTGATAATGCCAGCATCATTCCAGAAGGCACTGGTGGCGATCGCCAAAAATAGCGCATACAAGCCATACAACAACTGCGTCGAAAGCTTGACATGCAGCCGCGATCGAATTCGGGGCAGCACAAACCCCAGCAGCAGAAAAATACAGGCAAAATGTAGAAAATTGACCACCGCAGGCACACCCGCTGCGGCTAGGATGCGGGGGTAGAAGGCGATCGCAAAGGTGACGATAATCAGCGTCGAGCTTCGCAGCAACTGACGATTGGGCTGAGCCGCCGTTTTGACCGAATTTAGCATCCCACCCTCTCCTCGTACAATTTCGCCAGACTTTCGCCCCGCACTTGCCAACTAAAGGTCTGTCGCACGGTCTGCCGTCCTGCCTGTCCCATTTGCTGCACCTGTTCGGGATGTTGAGCCAAGTGGATCATGGCTTGGGCAAGATCTTGAACGGCTTGGGAAGGGGCGATCGCATCCACCTTGATGCCTGTTTGTTCAGTAATTTGCACTGCTGGTCCGCCCAGATTCAGACATAGCACAGGTCGTCCTGCGGCCATCGCTTCCATACAGACCCAACCGCCCGAATCATGCAGGCTGGGATGCACCAGCACATGGCAGTCGGCCAATCTTTCGAGCGTGGCGGCACGGGGTAATCTGCCCCAGAATTTCACCTGGGACGCAACGCCTAGTTCCGTTGCTAATGCCTGAAGTCGCGCTTGTTCCGGGCCATCTCCGACAATCCAATACTCGGCCTCGGGGAGTTGGGCAGCGGCAAAGGCGCGAATGCCCAGATGGAAGCCTTTCCAATGCAACAACCGTCCCATGCTAATGAACCGCAGGGGAGCCGCTGTCGGCAAGGGACATTGCCCCAGTTGCACGATATCTTCATTCGACAAGCCCGATTCTGGAGCAATCTCGACGGGATGAATCCCCAGTTGATAGAGGCGTTTGGCCGTATCCAGAGTGGTGGCTCGGACGATCGCACTGCGCCGCCCCGTGATTCGCACGAAGGGATCGAGTTCTCCCACCTTTCGCACTAGACTTCGGGCATATTCGTAGACCTTGGCGCGTAGACTGAAATCTTGCCAAAAACTGGCTGGCGCAGATTCTCCCCCACCCACCGGCCCCCAGACAAAGGGAATGGGCAGTAACGATAAAAAACTCGGCGTAGAGTATTTGACAAAGGTGACATGGTGAACGACATCGAACCCAAGCTGTTGATGCAACCGACGCGCCACAAAATACGCCTGAATTTGCCACAGATAGTAATGGATCTGCATCGCCCCCGACTGCCCCCAGCGCCAGCCCCCGCCCCAAATTGGCAGAGTAAAGTAGACAAAATGAAGATTGGGCACAGGATTGCGGGCGAGTTCTGCGGCGATCGCATCCCCACTCTCATCCGGTCGAGTCAACACCCACACCTCATGATGCCGCGCCACTTCCCGCACAATATTCCACCCGACGCCCGGTTCTGAGCCTCGTCCAGGTTCGCAGGAATATGCAGACATGAGGATTTTCATAGGGAAGGGGAGTGGGGAGTGGGGAGTGGGGAGTGGGGAGTGGGGGAAGGGCGAAAGGGGAAAGGGGAAAGGACTTAGGTCTTGCCTCTGTCTCCTCAATTCCTCGTCTCCTTATCTCCGCATTTCCCCTGGTTCTCTCTGCGTCTCTGCGTCTCTGCGGTGGTAAATGAGTTCGGGATGGGGTCTAGAGCGAGACTGGTAGACCTGCTCATAGAGTTGTGCCATTTGGGTGGCGATCGCATCCCAGGTAAAGCCACGAACGCGCAGCAGTCCCCTTTGGCGGAGGGTCGATCGCAGGGCGGTATCTTGGTAGAGATGGTGGATAGCATCGGCGATCGCGCTGGCATCTTGGGGGTTCACCTGGAGTCCGGCCTCGCCGATCACTTCGGGGAGGGCAGATTGGTTGGCGGTGACGATGGGGATGCCGCAGGCCATGGCTTCGAGGAGGGTCATGCCGAAGCCTTCGTGGGTGGAGGGGGCGACCAGGAGATCGGCGGCGTTGTAATATTGCACGAGGGTGGCGCGATCGGGACGGCCTGCGGAAGTGACGGGTAAATGATGGGTTTGGATCAGGGTTTGTTGGTCGGGGGTGAAGTCTGCGCCGACTTTGAGGAGATGGATGGGGAGATGGCGATCGCACAATATCTGAATCGCCTGAAGGAGGGTGGAGAGATTTTTGCGGGGATGGTTGGAACCGACGTTGAGCAACAGGAAATCATCAGGAGAAATGCCATGATGCGGTCGGAGATCTGGCTTTGCGGAACTGGGCAGGGGTTGAAACAGCGGTTCTACGGCATTGGGGATGACCTGGATGCGATCGCCCCCAATCCCCAAAATCGATCGCACATCTTGAGCCGTCTGTTGGGAAACCGTGACCACTCGATGGGCTTGCTGTAAACCTTTGACCGAATGCTTCCACAGCGCATCACTGACATAGGGCAGCTTGACTGAACCCTTGAGATTTTCGGGATACAAGAAATTGATCAAATCATGACAGGTTGCCACCACGGGAATGCCCGTTGATTGCAGCGTGTAAACTAGATGACCATCACTGTGATCCAAGATATGGATGAGATCGGCACCGAATGCGATCGCCTGCTGCTTCACCCGTTGAGGGAAATGCCAGAATCGCTCAGTGTATTTTTGCCAGCGCACTGACCAAGAACGACTGGTGCGATCGTAAGCTTCTGGTGCCATCACGCGGATTTGCCAATCGGGTCGAACGGCCTTGAGTCCTGCAATCAGCCCTTCCGCGTAGACATCCATGCTGAACTCGGGCATGGGACGGACAATCAGAATTTTCATGGCTGACCTCCCGGATGTTGAAGGTCTGGAGGCTGGAGAATCTGCTGCCACAGGGACATCAACCGTTCTGCGATGCGATCGTGGGTGTAGCATTGCTGAACTCGATTCAGTCCATAGGTTCGCAACTCTGACCGCCATTGGGGATCGCGGATCAGACACTGCAAAATCTTGGCTAAAGCGGTGTCGTCGCCTTCTGGAAAGACCACATCCGATCGCCCAATCACGTTAGGGATTTCGCCAGAATCCGATCCTACGACGGGAATGCCCATGGCCATGGCTTCGATCAGGACATGGCCAAACTGTTCTTTCCAGGTGGCGGTGGTTCGGGAGGGCAGCAGCAACACATCCCAGGATGCGATCGCTTCGGGGACTTGCTCATGGGCGATCGCCGTTTTCCAGGTAATTTGGTCGGCGATTCCCAGCGTTTCTGCCCGTTGTCGAAATTCGGCTTCTCCTGATCCGGTGCCACAGAGAACCAGACGACAGGCTAATCCTTGATCTTTGAGCGATCGCAGAGCAGTCAGGATCGTATCAATGCCCTTCTCGGGGACAAGACGACCCAGATAACCAATGCAAAACGCGGACTGAACCCATGAGCGTTGCTGAGATTTCTGCGGTTGGAACAGGGTGGGATCAACGCCCATTTGGGGCATGACTGCAATGCAGCCGTCGTACTGCCACTGTCGTAAAATCTTTGCGCCATCCTGGTTGCCTGCAATGATGAGCGCGGCGTTATTCAGCACAAAATCCCGGACAAATTGGCGAACTTTGGGGAACTGTCGGGGTTGATTTTCCCAGCCAAAGATCACGAGTTTTTTCCCGGTCAATTTCGCCCAAATGGCAAATTGAAACGCACAGAGCGAAAAGACTTCTTCTTCCACCTGCACCACATCGGGCTGGAAATCTTGCAGGACTTGCCAAATTTTCCAGGGAGCATAAAAATGGGCACCGCCGCGCCCACTGAACTGCACGGGGGCGGAATAAAACTGAATGGCAGCATGGGGCTGCTCAACGATTAAACGACGATTCCATTCTGAGGCTTGCCAGTTACTGGGGGCAAGTAATCCAACCTGAACTTGGGGGAGTTGGGCGATCGCAGTCAATTTCCCCTGGTTGACACCCACTACATAGGTATGGCTGACAAATAGAACGCGCAGGGGAGCATTTTGAGTGGGGGTACGGCTGGAAGCGGCATAATCCACAACGGCCATAAAATTTCCTCGGCGAGATGCAGGGGGCTTGGACGGCCTTTGATGATCAGCAAGGATGAGGGGGCAGAGGTGCTGCCTAGTCGTCAAAATTGCCGTCAAGAGACAATCGTCTTGCTTCTCTTAACGGCATTTACGGAGATGTTTCAGGACAAATCTTGACCAAAGTCTAGTTCGTCCCATTTCTTCACCAAAGCAACACAGATGAAATCGCTTAATATTGCCGCAATGCTTTGGCACCAATGCGCTGCCAGTTGAGTTGTTCCAGGGCATACTGCCGTCCCCGGAGTCCCATCGATCGCCATTCCCCTCGACGTTGTAGCAATTCCAGTAGGCCAGATTTAATCGCAGTCACTTCTGGTTTAACAACCAAACCACAGCCGCTCATCTGCACATGGGGCGCAATCCCAGCCGACTGGGAAACCAATAATACTCGTCCGGCCAGCATGGCTTCTAGAGCCGATAGCCCAAAGCCTTCGTAGCGGGAGGGGAGACAGAAAATATCGTAGGGTGCGATCGCTGCTGTCGGGGATTTTTCATACTCGGGTTCCAGGAAAATGACCTGATTTTTGGCCACCATGGAACGGGCACGTTTTTGCAGACGAGTGCGATCGCCCTGATCCGGTCCTTGCAGGGTCAACTGGGCATCGGTGAGCTTGACGACTTTGCGGAAGGCATCCAGGAGGCGATCGAGTCCTTTGTGGTGAGCATCGAGACGGCCAAAGAACAAAATCCGAGGCGTGGCCTGGGTATTCCAACGCAGGCTGTCGTCCGGGAGAATATCAGCGGGGCTGAAGCCGTTGGGGATTTCAAAACAGGGGGTTTGGATGCCGAGGCGCAGCAGCCATTTTTCCTGCCGCAGATCGAGAAGCTGCACGGCTTTGGCTTGCTGGAGAGTGCGCTTTTCAAACAGGTACCAGTAGACCCATTTGAGATGGGGATTTTTGCGAAACATCTCGGGGCTGTAGACATCATGGGGAGCCACAATATAGGGCACCCCGCATTGTTGGCACAACTGTGCCATAGCATAGATGCTGGGATGCAGGATGCCGTTGAGAATGACGCGGCTACGGTGCGGCAAATTGGCAATGTAAAACTTTAAACTCTCCGACAATCGAAAAGCCGGACGATGCTGAATCGGGTTGGCAAAGCATTCAATCCGGTATCCGGCGTCGGTTTGGTGGGAACTGTCTGCGATCGCCGAACTTTCGCACAAAATGGTGACCTTTGCCCCCACAGCGACGAGTCCAGTAGCTAACCCATGCACCGCTTTGACAATGCCATCATGCAGGCGATCGCCCTCTGCTGGAAAGTGCCTGACGTACAGGTAGAGTTCCATGGATATTTGGGGGAAGGGGGAAAGGGAAAGGGGAAAAGGGGAAGGGAGAGATGGGGATCTGCTCTTTGAATTCTTTTCAGCGAGTTTACCGAGTATCCGGACAGTGCAGATGTAATTTGTATAACAATCCAATTAGAAAACCAATTAGAAAACTTGTTGGACTGTTTCTGTTTTTTGGACTGTCTTTACTACAGTACCATTTTTGATTTGTTTGGCGGCTGTAGACCCACAAGTTTCACTAGCTTCACTCCCTGAATTTTTGCCCTGGTTCATTCGCCGCTAATTCGCCGATGTAATAGCGAATTTCCAGGATCTATGTAGGGTACGTGGAATAACAGGGATGCTGTTGGTGAATCTCCCAGATCCTGGTAGGGTGCGTGGAAACATCGCTATCATTCATCCAAGATTTGTTTCGCTGCGTTTGGAGCGCTCAGCAACTTTTGACAGATCTGCATGAGAACCCGCACTTCCTCCGCACTAAGATGCTGGGCAAAGTGGGTGTGAATCGCTTGGGAATAGACCTGCAGACTAACGGTTTGCCTAACCTGCCGCAAACAACCTCTCGGATTTAACAAAAAGATCTGAAACGGTCGGGTGCAAGCGGATTACGGGGGACAAGACTAAAGGAAAGGCGTTAGCTTGCTTTCCACGAGCTACTTAGCAGCAACAAATTCCTCTACGGTTAACCCAGCATTGCGAATTAAACTTCGCAAAGTTCTTTTTGACACTTCATGATGATCAGGAACCGAAAGCGTGGCAGTTTCTTCGTCTTTCGTCATGATGATATGACTACCTGTCTGCCGTACAGCCTCCCATCCTAACGATTCCAAGACACGCACGACTTCGCGTCCACTCATGACAGGTAAAGCAGAACCCATTATGCTACGACCTCAACCTGATAAGTCTCTACAGTCAGCGGCATCCCACGCTCTGCTCGAACCTGTAAACAAGCGGCGATCGCATCCTTAATATTTTCAAGAGCTTCCTGTTTGGTCTGACCTTGACTCACGCAACCTGGAATGCTGGGGCACTCCACAACCCAAACTCCATTTTCATCGCGATCTAGCGTTACGCTGAACCTCATAACCGTTTCCTTGACAAAAAAGATTTACCTCCATCATTTTACCCTGCCATGCCCGTCATACCTGTCAGCTTCGAGCAGGTTAGATGAATGGTAAGTCTACCAAAACCTCCCAGAAATTATTCCTCACAGGGTAGTTATCTGGAAAGTTTCCGGATTATCTTAACCTTCCTTTCAGATATCTAGAGCGGAGTGGGTATCTGGAAAATTTTTGGATATCTGCCTTCCTAGCGGTAATGCCCAACTTTGGGGAAGCCAAGCTTTCAAGGAGTTTTCTAAGGATTTTTCATAGAGAGATCCCAGAAAATTCATCGAATTCAAAGTCCGCCAAACTTGGGAGCCAGAATTAGAAGAGTGAGGGCGGAAACCTCGAAGCAAAGCCGATCGACACTAGTGTGTACACAGTAGGGAAATGTCAGGAAAAAAGCGCTTATGCTTTGTCCTCCCTTTCCCCTTTCCCTCTTCCCCCCTTCCACCTACCGCACAGGTGCCACCAAAATCTTATCCACCCGATTGCCGTCCATATCTACCACCTCGAAGCGGAATTGTTTCCAGATGAAGTGATCGGAGGTGCGGGGAATGTGGCCTAATTGAGTAATAACAAATCCGCCTAAAGTCTGATAATTGCCCCGTTCTTCGCCGGGTAATCCTTCGATGTCCAAGAGTTCCTTGAATTCGTCAATAGAGATCATGCCATCGACGAGCCAGGAACCATCCTCGCGCTGTACCGCTTCCGGTTCTTCATCTCCGGCGTAGGGAATATCTCCAATGATGACTTCCACAACATCGTTCAGGGTTACCAATCCTTGAGTGACACCGTATTCATTGGCGACTAGGGCAATTTGGGTGGCTGTTTTTTTGAAGAGTTCTAAGACCTTGAGGGCATCGGTGCTTTCGGCGACAAACAGCGGCTGTCGGAGGATTTGGGTGAAATCGATGGGTTTTCCGGCTGCCCCTTGCGCCCAAATATCTTTGACATGGACAATTCCCAGAACATTGTCTAAGCTGTCTTGGCAAACCGGGTAACGACTGTGATGACTTTCGGTGACCTTTTGGCGATTGATTTCAACGGAATCACTCAGGTCGAGCCAGACAATATCTAACCGGGGCGTGATGATGGCACTGACAGGTTCATCCCCCAGGTTGAAGACGCGCTCAATCATGTCCTGTTCGGCAGCTTCAAAGGTGCCTGCTTCGGTTCCTTGTCGCATGAGAACCTTGATCTCTTCTTCGGTAATCAGGGGTTCGTCCGAGGCGCGATGTCCGCCCATGAGCCGCAGCAATAAATCTGTCGAAAGGCTGAGAAACCAAACAATAGGCGAGGTGAATTTTTCCACCAACCGCATCGGCATGGCGATTAGCGTGGCAATCCGTTCGGGACTGTTTAAGGCCAATCGTTTGGGCACTAGTTCGCCAATAATCAGCGACAGGTAGGTGATGAAGATGACCACTAACCCTTGAGCGATCGCCCCACTCGACTCTCTCAAGCCGGGAATTTGGGCGATCGCACTAGCCAAAGGAGCCGCCAGCGTTGCGCCCCCGAAGACCCCCGTTAGAATCGTAATCAGCGTAATGCCCACCTGCACCGTAGACAAAAAGCGATTCGGCGAATTGGCCAACTCCAGCGCTGATCTAGCTTTTGCATCCCCCCGTTCCGCCAACTCCTGCAGCCGCACCTTCCGAGATGAAACGACCGCCATCTCCGACATAGAGAAAATCCCATTGGCGATCGTTAAAACCAAAACAATCAGAATATCGGTGGTCATGAGAGAATTCGGGGTTAGGTAAGGGAATGCAGTAAGTTTAATGGTAGACGAACGCGACACAGGAAGACTGATTCTCTAGGAACATGCCCACCTAGCCCGCAATTCCCCACTAAAATAGGTTAATGTTTCCCCGCATGACCCGAGAGTTTTCCTGGTCATTAGGCAAGGAATGGAAGGGCGAAAGGGGAAAGGGACAAGGGGAAAGGAACCCAAGAAAAGTTCAGCCACACCCCCCTTTCGCCTTTCGCCCTTCCCCTTTCGCCCTTCCCCTTTCACCCTTCCCCTTTCGCCCTTCCCCTTTCGCCCTTCCCCTTTCGCCCTTCTTCGCCATGGCTTTCTCCTCCATCCCCCGTGCCCTCAGCCGATCGCCCCTCACTGCCGAACTGCTGGCCAAGTTGAACCAGCAGCGATCGCTCAGCCTCAATGGGTTGGCGCGGATTCCTAAAGGGTTGGTGGCTTCGACATTGGCACAGGCGCAGGAGCGGCCTTTGTTGATTGTGACGGCGACGCTGGAGGAGGCGGGGCGATGGGCGGCGCAGGTGGAGGCGATGGGGTGGCAGACGGTGCATTTCTATCCCACTTCGGAAGCTTCGCCCTATGAACCGTTTGATCCCGAGGCGGAAATGACCTGGGGGCAGCTTCAGGTTTTGGCCGATTTGTTGGGGATGGGGGTGGGGAAGGCGAACCAGGGCGATTCCGGGAGCCGTTCCAATGGCAGTTCTAGCGGAAGCTCCAATGGGAGTCCTAATGGAAGCTCTAGTGGAAGCTCTGTTGGGAGTTCCAAGGGCAGTGCCAATGGAAGCTCCAATGGAAGTTCTAATGGAATCTCGAATAGCAGTTCCCAGGGGAGTTCTGCTGGAAATGCCGCTGGAAATGCCGCTGGAAATGCCGCTGGAAATGCCGCTGGAAATCCTGTTGGGAACTCGGGGAATTTGATTTCGATGGCTCGTCAGGGGATGGCGATCGTCACCACGGAACGCGCTTTGCAGCCTCATTTGCCGCCGATCGCCGCCTTTTCGCCCTATTGTTTCACCCTGAATAAGGGGATGGATCTGGATCTTGAAGCGTTTAGCCATCGGTTGGCGAATTTGGGCTATGAGCGGGTTTCGCTGGTGGAAACGGAAGGACAGTGGAGCCGTCGGGGGGACATTATTGATGTGTTTCCGGTGGCGGCGGAGCTTCCGGTGCGGCTGGAGTTGTTTGGCGATGAGTTGGATCAGATCCGGGAGTTTGACCCGGCCACACAGCGATCGCTCGACAGCATCACGCGCCTCACCCTGACGACCACTTCCTTTAGTCCCATCATTGCCCAACGGCTGCTGGATCTAGCGGCAGATCAATCGATCGCCTCACTGCCCCTTTCAGCGGAGGAACAGGAACAGCTTCAAACAGGGACAACCCTGGAGGGAATGCGGCGATTTCTGGGCGTGGCCTTTGAGCATCCGGCGTCGCTTTTGGATTACTTGCCGGCGAACACGTTGATTGCGGTGGATGAGCCGGAACAGTGTCGGGCGCATGGCGATCGCTGGTCTGAGAATGCGGAGGAACATTGGCAGGAAGTAGCGGCTCTGTTGCCCAAGGTGCATCATTCCTTTGACGAGTCGATGCAGTCGCTGGAACCCTTTGAACGGCTGTATCGAACGGCATGAATTTGGCTAGCCGTCCGGTGCCTGCGGTGCCCCATCAGTTTGCCCGGTTGGCGGAAACCCTGCGGCAGGAGCGCGATCGCCATTTCTCTATCTGGTTGGTTTCGGCGCAGCCTTCTCGGTCGGTGGCGCTGTTGCAGGAGCATGACTGTCCGGCGCAGTTTGTGCCCAATCCTCGGGACTTTTTGGCCATTGACAAACTCCAGGCGCAGCGGATTCCGGTGGCGGTCAAGTATTCGGGGTTGGCGGAACTGGAAGGGTTTATCCTGCCCACCTTTCGGCTGGTGGTGGTGACCGATCGCGAGTTTTTTGGGCAGCATTCTTTGGCAACGCCGAGCTATGTCCGCAAGCGGCGACAGGCGACCTCGAAGCAAGTTGATCCGACGAAGCTGCATGTGGGCGATTTTGTCGTGCATCGCAACCATGGCGTGGGCAAATTTCTCCGGTTGGAGAGCCTGACGATTAACCAGGAAACTCGGGAATATCTGGTGTTGCAGTACGCGGATGGCTTGCTGCGGGTGGCGGCGGATCAGGTGGGTTCGCTGTCGCGGTTTCGGGGGGCGGGCGATCGCATCCCAGAACTCAACAAAATGTCGGGCAAAGCCTGGGAAAAAACCAAGGGCAAAGTCCGCAATGCCATCAAAAAAGTGGCCGTGGATCTGCTCAAGCTCTATGCTCAACGGGCGCAGCAACAGGGCTACACTTACCCGGTGGACATGCCCTGGCAGCAGGAACTGGAGGATTCCTTTCCCTATCAGCCGACTGCCGATCAGTTGAAGGCGGTGCAGGATGTGAAGCGGGATATGGAGAGCGATCGCCCTATGGATCGCCTGGTCTGCGGCGATGTCGGCTTTGGCAAAACCGAGGTGGCACTGCGAGCGATCTTTAAAGCGGTGACCGCTGGCAAACAGGTGGCGCTTTTGGCTCCGACGACGATTTTGACGCAGCAGCATTACCACACCCTGAAGGAACGCTTTTCGCCCTACCCGATTCAGGTGGGTCTGCTGAATCGCTTCCGTACCGCTGAGGAACGCAAGGAAATCCAAAAGCGCTTAGCCACCGGAGAAATGGATGTGGTGGTGGGTACCCATCAGCTTTTGGGGAAAGGGGTGGTGTTGAAAGATTTGGGGCTGCTGGTGGTGGACGAGGAGCAGCGCTTTGGGGTGAACCAAAAGGAAAAAATCAAATCCCTCAAAACCCATGTCGATGTCCTGACGCTGAGCGCCACGCCGATTCCTCGGACGCTCTACATGGCTCTGTCGGGGGTGCGGGAAATGAGCTTGATCACCACGCCGCCGCCTTCTCGTCGTGCGATTAAAACCCATCTTTCGCCCTACGATACGGAAATGGTGCGGACGGCGATTCGCCAGGAGTTAGATCGGGGCGGACAGGTGTTTTATGTGGTGCCTCGGGTGGAGGGCATTGAGGAAACTTCGACGAAACTGCGGGAGATGGTGCCGGGAGCGAGATTGGCGATCGCCCATGGACAAATGCAGGAAGGTGAACTGGAAGCGACAATGCTCACCTTTAGCAACGGGGACGCGGATATTCTGGTTTGTACCACGATCATTGAATCGGGATTGGATATTCCTCGGGTGAATACGATTTTGATTGAAGACGCGCAAAAGTTTGGGTTATCGCAGCTTTACCAACTGCGGGGACGGGTGGGGAGATCAGGAATTCAGGCTCATGCCTGGTTGTTTTATCCGAAGCAAAGTCAGTTGACGGATACGGCAAGGCAACGGCTGCGCGCCATTCAGGAATTTACGCAGTTGGGATCGGGCTATCAACTGGCGGTGCGGGATATGGAAATTCGCGGGGTGGGCAATCTGCTGGGCGCGGAACAGTCGGGGCAGATGGATGCGATCGGCTTTGACCTGTATATGGAAATGTTGGAAGAAGCGATCAAGGAAATTCGCGGTCAGGAAATTCCCCAGGTGGACGATACCCAAATCGATCTCAACCTGACGGCATTTATTCCAGCGGACTATATTCCCGATTTGGATCAAAAGATGAGTGCCTATCGGGCGGTCGCGGCAGCCCAGAGCAAATGGGAGTTGGAGCAAATTGCGGCGGATTGGGGCGATCGCTATGGCCCCCTGCCGAGTGCAGCCAAGCAGTTGCTCTGTGTCATGGAACTGAAGCAAATGGCCAAAACGCTGGGCTTCAGCCGGATCAAACCAGAAGGCAAACAGCATATTCTTCTGGAAACGCCCATGGAAGAACCCGCCTGGAATCTGCTTAAGGACAAGCTGCCGGAGCATCTCAAGTCGCGCTTTGTCTATATGCCTGGAAAGGTGACGGTGCGCGGTTTGGGCATCCTCAAGGCGGATCAGCAAATGGAGAATTTGATTGGGTATCTCAGTCGAATGAGGGCAGGATTGCCGGAGGAAGCGACGGTTTAGGAGGACTAAAGTCCTTACTACAAACTGGGTCGTCCCTCAACTGCCTTTGTCCATTATGAGTACCGTTGAAATCACGATTCCCGAAGAAGTTCTTATCAGCCTCAAGCAAAGTCCCGAAAGCCTTTCGCAAGAGCTTTGTCGCCTGGCTGCCATCAAACTCTTTGAACTCGGACGACTTTCCTCGGGACTTGCGGCTCAACTAGCTGACCTCTCGCGGGTAGAATTTCTGAATATTCTGGGACGTTATCAGGTTTCTCCCTTCAACCTCAGTCTTGAAGAACTTGCTCAAGATGTCCACAACGCTTGATTCACCCAATTCTGAACATCGCATCATGCACGGGTATACTCTGCATCATTGCTCAGGCTAGTAAGGACTGAAGTCCTTACTACAAGCCTGTTTGTAGTGAGGACTTATGAAAGTTGAAGATTAAATCCGGTAATTCTTGTGGGATGGGCGTCTCGCCTGTCATAGAGCGCGGACAGGCGAGATGCCTATCCCACAAATCCCCGATTATTTTCTCAACTTTCATTAGTCCTCATCATTGCGAGTATCACCGGAACATACTCGACGATCTGAACGATGTCCATAACGCCTGATTCACCCAATTTTGAACATCGCATCATGCACGGGTATACTCTGCATCATCGTTCAGGCTAGTAAGGACTGAAGTCCTTACTACAAGCCTGTTTGTAGTGAGGACTTTAGTCCTCATCATTGCGAGTATCACCGGAACATACTCGACGATCTGAACCATTGAATTGAGATTGATGGCTGTGATGTTGGGTTGTGCTGCGCTCCGCCCAACCTACAGGGGATGGATCAGGTAGTCAGGTTTGTTTTTTCATTCCATCTCTCGATCGCTCACCTTGTTAAGGAATGGTGACACTTGCGAACCTAGGGTTGTCTCTTTGGTTCTGAAGTACTGATGAACTGGGCATGTCAAATGAAAAACAGAGATATTAATCGAGACAGATTGTCATAGGATAGGGGAATACTTCCCAGGGTTGATGGCAGTTGATTCATGCTGCTGTAGCGAAACCCATCCGTAGCACCTGTATTATGTTGAACGCTCAACAAGTCCTCATCAATCGTTATCAATTGCAAACAATGTTAAGCCTTCGAGCAGGCGGACGGCAGACCTGGTTGGCGATCGATCGCCACACCCAAGAACCCGTCACGGTCAAACTGATGGCTTTTAACCCCCAACTGCAATGGGATGAGTTGAAGCTATTTGAACGAGAGGCGCAGGTTTTAAAGACCTTGGATCATCGGCGTGTGCCCCATTATCGGGATGATTTTTCGATGGAGGATGAGGGGTTGTGGTTGGGGTTGGTGCAGGATTATGTGGTGGGGCGATCGCTGCAAGACTCCCTGGATCAAGGCGAAGTGATGACCGAGGCTGAACTGCGAAAACTGGCTGGGGATTTGCTGGGGATTTTGATCTACCTGCATAGTTTTGATCCTGCAGTGTTGCATCGCGATATCAAACCCAGCAATCTGATTCGGGGTGAGGATGGGGAAATTTACCTGGTGGACTTTGGTGCGGTTCAAGATCAGGTGACGCTGACGGGTGTTCCGTTTACCGTGGTGGGAACCTGTGGTTACGCGCCCCAGGAACAGTTTTGGGGACATGCCCTGCCCGCTTCCGATCTCTACGCACTGGGCGCTACCCTGATCCATTTAGCGACCGGAGTCGCACCGATGGATTTGCCTCAGCGCGACCTGCGGATTCAGTTTGCGGATCTCGTCGATTTGTCGCCTTTTTTTACAGCCTGGTTAGCCAAACTGACAGAACCTGCGATCGAACGGCGTTTTTCCACGGCTCATGCGGCCTTGACGGCGCTCAAGGAAGAACAGATTGCAACGCCATCCGCCTCCCGAATGATGCGAAAGCTGCAACCCGATCGCAGTCAAATTCGCTTAATCAAATCGGCATTTGCATTGAAAATTCACTTCCCGGCACTGCAAGGATGGCGCTCCTTTAAACGCTTTCCCAAGTTGGATGGTTCTAAGCTGATTCTCTTGGCGGGAATAGCGCTGATGGTCGTAACGGCATCGGGGGTGACGGGGTTGCTGCTGTCGTTGATGATGGTGGCGAGTTTTGTCTATTTATGTATTCAACAATTGAGTGAACAGGTGGATCTGAGTTTTGAGGGCGATCGCTTCCAGATCGTTCGTCGTTTTCTCGGGTTTCCGACTCAATCGTTAGAAGGCAACATTTCCCAGATTCTTGGTGTTTTTCTGTTGAGTATGGAACAACAGCAGCATCTAATGATTCGCACCCAGCAATCGGTGCATGATGTGGGGGGCTGTCTGACAGAGTTAGAAGCGCTGTGGTTGGTGCAGGAAATTCAAGATTGGTTGAATTTTGCGAATCTGTCTTAGAGAAAATGCTTTTAGGCTATGGGGCGATCGCTTCACCTCGATTATTCCTAGGTTGAGCGCATCACTATTTGAGTCACAATATTTTAGTCGCAAAGATATCAAAAATCACACCAGGGTGATATATATGGATGAGATCTCGATACACATTCAATGATTTTCTTGATGCATCAAGGGTTTCTCCGATGCATTTATTTATGGTTTGCTCCATGTCATTTCTCTTGGATTAATCTCGATGAGATTTTACTCGATGAGATTTTACCGGATGAACGGGTGGCATTGGTTTAGCGTTCCATAGGATTCAATGGGTTGATCTGGAATCAGACACAGACTCCCTCTCACCGTTCCAATCAGCAGCATTGATCCATTTGTCCATCACCCTGAAAGATTGTTTATGATTCATTCCCTTTCTCGTCGGGCTTTTTTGAAGACCGCTACGGTTGCTGCGATCGCCACCACTCTCCCCCTCACCCTACAAGCCACCACTCGGGCACAAACCCCAGCCACCGCCACACGCAACGCCACCTTTTATCGATTCAAGCTCGGCACCTTTCAACTGATTACCTTCAGTGACGGCATTTTGAATGCGCCGGCGGCGGCTTTTGCGGGCAATGTCACGCCAGAACAGCTACAGGCTGTCTTGCGTCAAGGCTATCAATCCGAAATGCTAACGCCCGACTGCAACATCTTATATGTCGATACGGGCAGCAACAAAGTCCTGATTGACAGCGGCAGTGGTATTCTCAACGGCGAAACGGTCGGTAAATTGGTCAGCAATTTGGCACTGGCGGGGTTGAGTCCTGCCGATATTGACACGCTGATCATCACCCATGCCCATGGCGATCACATTGGCGGATTAACGGATGCATCGGGCAAATTGGTTTTTCCCAATGCTCGTTATCACATTTCTAATACAGAGTGGAGTTTTTGGACGGCTCCGACGGTGAACCTGCCCAATTTTAAGGGCGGGGAGGAACTGAAACAAGGATTTGTCACGGTTGCCAAGCAGCAGTTAGGCGCAGTCAAAGACCGGGTGACTCGCTTTGAAATGAACCAGGAGATTATTCCGGGGATTACGGCGATTGCCACCCCTGGCCATACTCCCGGCCATGTCGCGCTCAAAATTACTTCCGGCGATGCGTCCATCATTCATGTGGCGGATGTGGTGCATACACATACGATCAACCTATGGAATCCAAGCTGGCAACCGATTTTTGACGCTGATCCGGAACAGGCGGCAGCGACTCGGCAGAGTTTTCTGACTCAGATTGCGGGCGATCGCGCGCTCATGTTTGCCTACCATTTTCCTTTCCCTGGAATTGGCCATTTGATTCCTCGGGCGGCTGGGGGGTTTGATTGGGAGCCAGTGCAGTGGCAGTTCGAGGTTTAGAACAGGACAGGCAGCGGTTGGTTCAAATTTAAACCGCAGAGACGCAGAGACGCAGAGGAGGAGGGAGCCTTAGTTTGTTCTGTGAAAGTTCAAGTCGTTTAAGGCTTAGGATTGAGCGTTCAATACCTTATTTAGCTGCTGTTCGGATAGATAACAACAAATTTCTCTGCGTCTCTGCGTCTCTGCGGTTAATTCAATTTCAGCCGTTATCCAGGTTGTCACCATTCTAAAAGACGGTGCCATCGCTGATGATTTGGATGGGCGGTACGCCTCCGGGTCTGAGTTGGGCGGCGATTTTGCGGCCTGCGGCCCAGGTACCGCCTTCTAGGACTTTGGCGAGGGGGAGCGATCGCCCATCCATGCCCAGTTTTTTGCGGATGATTGCGGCAGTGCGATCGAGCAGGATGACGGTTAGGGCACGCCACTCGACAATGATTTCGGAGTCAGGGCGGTGGGCGGTTTGGAGGATGTCGGGATGTTTGGGGTGGAGAACGCCCAGATCCAGGAATAGGCCACCGTTGCGATACTCGGAAAGACCCGTGAGTTGATCCAGGTCGGTCAGGATGAATCCGAGATCTTGTAAGGGTTCGAGGAGAGAATAGGTGAGCCACTGGGAAAGTTTGTGGAACGGCACGAGTTGTCCGCCGAGGGTCTGATCGGGGAGCGCCGAGTGAGGCCAAACATCTCCCAAGTTGGTCTGGGCGATCGCCACTCTTCCCGGCCAGATCTCGCTCAGTCCTTCTAACACGGCGGTGAATACGGTCGTCGCAGAGAGTTCACGGGTGGAGGAATCGCCGGGTTTTGCTTGGGTGACTAAATAATCGACGAGGTGACCGAGGCGGGGTGCGGTTGATCCGAAAAGATGGGGCGATCGCGCTAACGTTGCCCCCAATCGTTGCATCAACGCCAATCTGCCCTCGACTCCGACTAGGGGATTGTCAGCGGTGACCTGAAAGCCGTTCTTTAAAGTTTCCTCGGTCAATTTTTGAAGACCATCGGCATCGGCTTGGAAGGGGCGATCGGCTTGACTGGAAAAACCGCCTGCCAGGAATAGATCAAAACTGGCGACAGCGAGTCCTTCCGATCGCTGAAATACTTTCCCGGTCTGGGATTCCTGGTATTGCCAAGCGGCTCCTGCCCCCGCATCTAACAGGACACTGGGAATCACCAAATCAAATTTAGCGCGGGCTTTTTCGAGGGGATCAACGCCTGCTAAGCGTGCTTCTAATTGAGCGACTCGATTCACGCCGCCTGCTTCAAAATGTCGCCAACGACTATGAAACGGCACCTGCAAATCGGGATAGGCCACCCGCATCACCTCCATGACATAATCCGCCACCCGATCCAGCGCTTCTAAGTCGAGGCGAAAATGCGGCAGTTGATCTTGGACGGCGATCGCAAACAGTTGACCACAGCGATCGCGAGGGGAAGGGGGAAAGGGGAAAGGGGAAAGGGGAAAGGGGAAAGGGGAAGGGGAAAGGCGGAAGGCGAAAGGGGGACGATGGGTTCTTTTTACGGCGTTTACGCCTCTGGTTGTCTGCGTTGTTTGGGTAAAGGGAATGGGGAAAGGTGTAGCTTATTGGTTTATTGGTTGAAGCAGGAACGGAGGAAGCAATTGATGAAGAGACATAGAATACTTGCCGTTTGCTTGTCAGCAATCATCAAGTCATCAACGAAGGGGTAATCAACAGTTCCTCGACTTGTTCCCTGAATCCCCCTTTTCCCTTTCCCCTTTCGCCTACTTGGTTCCAAACAACCGATCCCCCGCATCCCCCAACCCTGGAATGATGTAGCCATGCTCATCGAGGCGATCGTCTACCGAGGCGGTGTAGATGGGGACATCGGGGTGTTGTTCGTGGAAGTGTTGGATGCCTTCGGGGGCGGCGAGGAGGCAGACAAATTTGATGGAGGCGGGGTTGGTTTCTTTGAGGCGATCGACGGCGGCGACGGCGGAGTTTCCGGTGGCCAGCATGGGATCGACAACGATCATGTCCCGTTGTTCGATATCGACGGGGAGTTTGAAATAGTATTCTACGGTCATCAGGGTTTTGGGTTCGCGGTAGAGGCCGATGTGGCCGACTTTGGCGGTGGGGAGGAGTTCCATCATGCCGTCTAGGAGTCCTTGTCCGGCGCGCATGATGGAGACAATGACCATGTTTTTGTCTACCAGCATGGGGGCTTTGGTTTCGGCGACCGGGGTTTGGATGACCTCGTATTTTAGGGGTAAATCACGGGTAACCTCATAGGCAAGCAGCAGTGAGATTTCCTTTAGCAGTCTGCGAAAGTCCTGGGTGTCCGTTTCAATTTGACGCATTAACGTCAGTTTATGCTGCACCAAGGGGTGGTCAATGACAATGAGTTCCGCGTGTTCTGCAACCATTACTGTTGGGATAGGATTGGGATACTGGTATAATTTTAGACTTGGATTCCTGTTGGGGTGGTGAGCGGGGCTGACCTCTTTTGGGTTTAGACCTGGAGAGAGTCGCCAAGGCTGAAAAACCTGCTATGCTCACCAAAGTACCGTTCTTAATATTTCTATCAGGCTCACCATCTATCCAAAATCCAACCGACCATTGTCCTGCAAAGGCACGGGTGGGTTGGTAACATTTTAGACAAATTCTGGTTCAATACCAGTCTATGTCGGATAAATGTTGGACAAAATAGGGATTGGAGCAACTGGACAAGTTAGACAGATTAATCTAAACGGAGTCCCGTCTCAATATCCTGTCCCAACAGAGTCTCAGCACTGAAAATGAAACACTAAAGTACATCACTAAATATGGGGTGGCACGATTCGTATGACAGATCGTTCTTTAACAGACCGCTCGGTAAAGCCGAACCCAGGAACGCCAAACCCAGGGCGCATTCAATCAAAGCATATTATCTTAACATCTCATCAAAACAAGGGCAGCAGTCAGGTCATCCCAATTCAGTGGGGGGCGGCTGATCCGCGCGATCGCGGCCCTGTGATTGGCTCTCTGCACAGTGCGCGTCACCGCAATGTGATTGGTACCCATGCAGGTTCCTATGGGGTCTACCGTGCCCTGGCGGTGGCCAGTGGTGTGCTTGATCCGAGTCACAAAGCTGACCTGACCAACACTTCGCCGATTGTTCATATTGGCCCCCATCCCAGTTGGGCTGACCCTAGCAAGATTGTCTCCCTCGATCCCTTTGGGGCGATCGCCAGCAATGCCTTCGGCGACCATTACCCCACAGACCACGAGATTTTGCCGACGATCGCCATCACCAAAGCCCATATTTATATCCCCGAACTAAAAACTGAGATTGATCAGGGACGACTTCAGGTAGACGGCAAAATCCTCAAAGCCGATGGCAATTTGGTCGTGACGAAGGCGGCGATCGATCCGGTTTGGTATCTTCCCGGCATTGCCAAACGACTGGGCATTGATGAATGGGATCTGCGGCGCGTCCTGTTCCAACAAACCGGGGGGATGTTCCCGGAGTTGGTTACCCGTCCAGATCTGCATGTGTTTCTGCCGCCGATTGGAGGAACAACGGTGTATATCGTGGGGGATGTGGATGCGATTACCGACCCGAACAAGCCCGTTGCGGTTCGAGTTCATGACGAATGTAATGGCTCTGATGTCTTTGGTTCTGACATTTGTACCTGTCGTCCCTATTTGGTGCATGGCATTGAAGTTTGCATCCAAACGGCTCAGGCCGGTGGGGCTGGCGTAATTGTCTATTGCCGCAAGGAAGGTCGTGCTTTGGGTGAGGTGACCAAGTTCCTGGTCTACAATGCTCGGAAGCGGCAGGAGGGGGGCGATCGCGCGGATGCTTACTTCCTGCGGACGGAGTGTGTGGCGGGGGTGCAGGATATGCGCTTCCAGGAACTGATGCCCGATGTGCTGCACTGGCTGGGGATTACTCGGATTGACCAGTTGGTGTCGATGAGCAACATGAAGTACAACGCCATTACCCATGCGGGTATCGAGGTGGTTCAGCGGGTGGCTATTCCGCCGGAACTGATTCCCGCTGATGCTCAGGTGGAGATCGAGGCGAAGAAGGCTTCGGGCTACTATAGCGAGAATGAGGTGATGACGGAGGAGGAGTTGGCTGAGATTAAGGGTCGAGAGTATTAGGAGGGAGTAGGGAGTAGGGAGTGGGGAGTGGGGAGTGGGGGAGATCAGTGTCTCTTCTGTGAACTGAGACGGTGAATTGTTTTAGTTGGGCTCTCGGACTTCCGACTTGGGAATACTGGATTGATATCGAAACTTGGATTGGGGGATGTTTGCTGATTTTGGTCGGCGGGTGTTCCTCAATTTTTTTTGGCGATCGCAACTGATGCCCGAACTTTTTTAACCGCAGAGACGCAGAGACGCAGAGAAAGAATGGGAGAGGAGGAGAGGAGGACACAAAGGATATTTCTAAGACTCCCTCCCTTTCCCCTTTCCCCTTTTCCCTTTCCCCTTTCCCCTTTTCCCCACTCCCCACTCCCTATTCACAACTTTAGAAGCAGCACTGACTTGACGGGACGGATGACGCGATCGCCTTCTCCGTTGACTTTGCCGTAGAAGGTTTGGCCTTGGTAATACAGGGATGAGGAACTGCCGCCGTCTAGGTTTAGGGCTTGCACAATGTCTTGGGTTTTGAGCCAGTCGGCCAGTTGTTCCAGGGTGAGGCCGGATGTGGTCGGATCGGTGGATTTTTGGGCGACTAAGACCCAGATTAGGGTGCCTGTAGAGGTGAGGCCGATCGCGGTTCTGGCGTTGGCTTGCTGGCTGCCGATCGCATCTCGTCCGGTGCTGCGATCGACAAAGGCTTCTTCTTCTAGGGTGAGAGCGGGTAGAAGTTGGGGGCCGGCTCCGATCGCGTCAATGGTCTGGCAGTTAGTGGGAGTGGGGGCTTGGTGGCGAACGATGTCGAGGCGGATGACTGCTTGTGGATCGGTGGATTGGCATTGGTAGCGGCGTAGTTCGGTGCGGTTGAGGATTTGGTCGAGGTAGGGGGTGAGTTTGGGGTTTTCCATGAGACGTTCGTTGGTGCGGGGATCGGCGACCAAGGTTTCCTGGAGGGTGATGAAGGAGGTGGATTTTTGGTTTTGTGGATCAAAAAAACCGGCGTTGAGGACGGCGATCGCGCCGGAGGATTGAGCAAATTCTGAGACGGTTTGCAACGAGTCGGCGACAGCGAGGGTGAGGCGGGAGAGATGCTCGGCAGGAATTGAGAGGGTATGCAGGTCGGTTTGGGGGAGGGAATGTTTCTGGTATTGCACGATGGAGGGCGGGGATTGAGCCTGACTGGAGGCTGGAGACAGGCTCGGGAGGGGGGAGAGGGAGGAACCGGAGAAGGGTGAGAAATGGAACAGGATGGTCAGGAGGATTCCAAGGGGAATGAGGGGGAGGAAGAATTGCCAGGGCTTTTTCATAGGGATGGGTGGATGGGTGGATGGGTGGATGGGTTTGGGTGTTTTCTATCTTCTCATTATCTTTGGGGTGGGTTTGTTGCGGGTGGGGAGTGGTGGAGCGTGTGGGAATTCGGTGCGGAAAATGGGAAATCTGGGTGGGCGATGAGGTGGAACTTGGGGAGTGTTGCGATCTGAGTTGAGGGTAGGATTTTGTGTACTCGCGGCTGTTCGTTCTGTGTGCTTTCTGCTGGAAACCGCTCTGAGTTGGATCGGGGTGTTGTTCCATCAGGTTGCTAGATGAGGGTGTTAGATAAGACGGCTTTAACGTTGGCATTGATTCTGGGGATGGGTGGAGTTTGCGGCGATCGATGCAGTCTGTGATACTCAGCCCTGGAAATCTGGCCTCGGAATTTGGAATGTTGGCATGAGTTAATTGAGATCTTGGATCACGATTGGGAGTGTGAACCGTCTCAAAAACTGAGTTACTCCACCGCAAAAGCAAAAGAATGGTGCGGTAAATGACGACAAAATCGATCGAAGAAGATCAAGATTTATTGCAGGTTTTGAAAATACGACTTTTGGGATAGGAAATGGAACGGGAAGGATAGCGATTGATCCATCTTCTTTTGTCCGTTTGGATAGGTAGTATTAACTGTGAGCGATAGCCTGGAGTGTCGGGAGCATGGATTTTAGGGGAAGCGATCGCCCAATCCATCCTTGACCACTTCAACGAATGAGCGGTTTACCTTGAGCTAGCAGGGTTGTGGTTGCTGGGATGTGCGATCGCACTCCTAGAGATCCAAGACATCCACCAAACAACAAAACTCTTGGTGGGTAAAGATTTCAGCGCTTTTGATTAGATCTAAAGTTCTTCTGGTTTAACCGAGATCTTTGTGCTGAACCGGATGGGATGCGATCGTTTGACTATCGAGAATAGTCTGGGAGTGGATGGGATCGCTAGAGGGGAAATTGAGGCTAAAGACAGAGGAGCGATCGCCTCTGGAGGATGGATTTTACATGCTTGTTAAAAAGCCTATTCATCCAGACATTTAGACTAGAGTCAGGCGAGAGTTGCGATCGAGAGGAGGCATTTTGGAGCAGTTGGGAGGCGTTGTGGATCGACGAGAAAAATTTATCTCAAATAAATGACAAAAAAAGTGATCGAAAAAGTAGATAAATTGGTAATCTAGATTAAACGCAGCTTTCCGAACTAAAACAACGCGAGGAAAGCAACATTTGCAGGAACATAACTATGCCAGCTACAAAACAAAGACCACCGGCTTCCGTCGTCGTCCCCAAGCTTGCGATCGATCAAGCGACTTCGACGCTTCAAGATCTTCCCGAACGTCCCAAGGAATCTTGGTCACTCCGGGAAGCCGTGACGATTCTAAAGGATTCCATCACGACTGCACTCAACCGTGGGTACACCTATGATGAAATCTCTTCCATCCTGGCAAGCAAGGGAGTGGGAATTACCGCTTCCTCCCTCAAGCGTTACCTGGCTGCTGCCAAACGACAACAGGGTGAGGGTGGTGTAAAACAAACCAGAACCCGTCGTCCGAGAACGCTGAAGGCATCGGCTGCTGCATCAGCTCCCGCCGCTAAAGAAGAGGCTCCTGCTGCTGAAGCTGCACCTGCGAAACGTCGCGGAAGAGGCCCAGCCAAGGCTGCTGCTGCCGCTGCTCCGGCTCCCAAAGCCACCCGCGCCAAAGCAGAGCCAGCCGCTGCTCCTGCGAGGCCTCGGGGACGCGCTGCTGCCAAAGCCGCTCAACCCAAACCGACCACTCGCGCCAAAACCACCCGTTCGACTTCAGCCCGCACCGCCCCAACTCGCGGACGCAAGAAGTCTACCTAGTTTTGAGTTAGGGAGTCGGGAATGGGGAGTGTGCAGTGGGGACGGGTTTAATGTTTCTACTGCTAGCGATCGCTCTTTGTTCCATGCTCCTTTGAGTGTCGAAATTGGTTTATCTTTTAAGCCCAGGCTAGGTTAGCTTGGGCTTATTTGTTGGGGAGTGGGGAGTGGGGAGTGGGGAGTGGGGAGTGGGGAGTGGTTCCATTTTTATGTCAAAGGTTTGTTGAGTGTTTTTGGTAGAAGTTGAATGAAGTGAACTTCTAAGAATTTCTGTTGGAGGATTTCACAGTCCAGAATCTAAAATTCAAGATCTAAAATTCAAAATCTAAAATTCAAAATCTAAAATTCAAAATCTCGACTCCAACATGGATTAGCTCTTGCTGGATTGGGAGGCGATCGCGATTCTAGGATTACTGGAGAGCTTTCTAGAACTTGTTTTAGGGATGGTTCTGACAATCTAGGGCTGCGCCAGGGATTAGCCGTTGAAGCGCTTCAATGATTTAAAATCGACGGTTTGGTTGAGATTTTGATCTTTCGGATTGAGGTTGGATTGCGTTCCACTTCGTTTGATGCTGCTGGCGAAACATTGTTTAACATCGTCAAGTCTACCTGGCTTCGCATCTGGGTTTTTGCCCCCCCGCCCCAACTTTGGGGAGCCGAGCCTTCGAGGCGTTTTCAGTGGGTATTCCCAGGCGTTTTCATGGAGTAATCTGAGAAGATTTATGGAATTCAAAGTCCCCCAAAGTTGGGGGCCAGAATTGGAAGAGTGGGGGCGCTAAACCTAGAGGTCTGACGGCTTCGCTTGCAGGTTTCCGCCCCCCCGCCCCAACTTTGGGGAGCCGAGCCTTCGAGGCGTTTTCAAGGAGTCTTCATCGGAATTTTCATGGAGTAATCTGAGAAGATTCATGGAATTCAGAGTCCCTCAAAGTTGGGGCCAGAATTGGAAGAGTGGGGGCGAAAACCTTGGAGCGAAGCCGATCTGGACTTCTGCAGGCACGGTAGCTTGACAATGAGAGATCAAGGAGAACCCAGGAGTTTCGGGATGTTATGAAGCATTTCGCTAACAGCATCCACTTCGTTTTCACGCACCCTACCAGGATTTGGGAAATTTGCTGAGAGGATCAGCTTGGAGGACTTTGAGTTTAGATGAATCTTTTGGATGGTGCAATGGAGACTTCTATGAAGATTCGTGGAAGGTTCATTGGATATGGAGTGCGATCGCGTGCGCTAATCCAAATCATAGAAAGAACATTCCCCCTTGTTCAGATATTGACCTCGATTAATTCCTAATAGAAGTTTTCACCCGTCCACCCATCCACCCATCCACCCATCCACGCCTTTCGCCTTTCGCCTTTCGCCTTTCGCCTTTCGCCTTTCCCCTTCCCCCTTTCGCCCAAAAAAAGAGGAGTAAGTTCCCTTACCCCTCTCGTCATTCACAACCTAGGAGAAAACTTGAACAGTGAAGCCAGCCTTACTGCTCCCTACTGCACCGTCGTGGTGCCTTTGGCGCAGTTGAGCATCCGCAGGGTGGCTGCGGCGGCGTAGTTGCGTTGGGCAGGGCTGTCGGGGGCGAAGCTGTTGCCGCGCTCGTTGAGCGGGGATGCAACACCGCAGTAGGTGGACATTTGGCTGATGAGCGCGTTGCCCCAGTGGCTGCCGGTGTCGGCGAAGCTTTGGGCGGGGCGGTTGCCTTGCAGTTGTCCGGGTTGGCCTTGTTGTGCCTTAGCAAACTCGGCGGCGCGGCGGAGGACGGCCATCAGTTCAGCGCGGGTGACGGGTTGCTCGGGGCGGAAGGTGCCGTTTTCGTAGCCGCTGACGATGTTGTTGGCCTTGGCGAAGGCAATCTTGGCAGCGCTCCAGCGGTTAGATTGGACATCGCTGTAGGGATTAGCCGTGGCGGTGGCGGGAACCGTCATTTGGACGTTGGGAACCTTGCTGAGGGCACCGAGAACCATGGACACCAACTGTTCGCGGGTGAGGGACTGTTGGGGACGGAAGGTGTTGTCGTCGGAGAAGCCTGCAATGAAGCCAAGGTCAACGGCCTGGTTAATTTCTGCCAGGTAGATGTCGCCGGCTGTGTCGCGGAAGCGGCTAACGACGTTGCCGCCGCCATTATTGCCACCGTCGGGAGCGTTGCCGTCGTAGGTCAGATAGACGTGACCGAGGATGCGATCGCCCAGCATCCGTTTGGTGAAGCGCCAGCCCGGTTCCAGGTTAATTTTGGCGTAGCTGTTGGTGACACCTGCCGTCCGACCGATGACAATTTCTTGGCCACCGTTGCGACTGCGGGGCGCGCCCACGAGTACCATGTCGTTGTCGCGGCGGACGATGCGGAGGCCGTAGCGTAGCCCCAGATCTTCGCCGTTCATGCGGATGGAGTAGCCGTTGCTGTCGAGGCTGCGACCGCAAACGCCAGTGAAGTCAAACTGCATCAGCAGCGGATCGATAATGTTGGGTGCGCCGCCAGCTTCAGACCAGCAGGCGCGGGTGTCGTTGATTTGTTCGACTACCATCAACTGGTGGGAGGTGCCATTGCGGAAGGGAGAGGCGATCGCAATAAACTTACTTTGATCGACTTCTTGTTGGCTAAAGGGATTGTTGGCCAGGGAGGGTGCCGCAGTCGCCAGGGTGCTAACGGTTGCGGTGGTCAGAGCCGCGAGGGCTACGAAACGACGGAATGTAGACTTCATAATAGATCTAGCTCTCAGGGATAGTTCTTGTGATAGTTTTGTGACGGAACTGATGATAGAAGAAAAGCGCTGGTTGTTTTCGGTCTTGTGCTTAATCTATCCGGTTCCTTCACAGAAAAGTTTTGAGGCTGTGCAGCTTCCTACCCTGACTACTAGTGAGGAGCAGCGGGTAGACCCAAAAATGTAACCTGAGCTGATAGACAAATCAAGCCAAGGAAAGGTTCCGCATACATTGTCGCAGTTTCCGGAAACAAACAACAATTCCACTGGGTAGATGTGCGTCTCCATAAACTGGAGGAGAATGGGCGATCGTTTGCGTAAAACGCGGTGGGGGAGTGTAGTTGATTTCTTTGGTGGGAGAGGCGAGAGGGTGGAAGGGGCGAAAGGGGAAGGGGGAAAGGGGAAAGGGAGTGCGCTGAGAGGGACGTAGATTTTTTGATGTAGAACGCTAGGGGTTTACTTTAGATTTATGGGGATTTGGCAATGGGGGGTTGATGAGGAGAATCTTTAATGATTCATGCTGTTGATTGGATTGGGTGCGGTTGGTGTGAGAGCAGTCTGGATCATGACTCTACGGGCTGGATAAATGATTTAGCCTACAATGCTGAATAAGGTGAATAATAACCATTTTGCTGAGTTCAGCTACAATCTTTGCGACTGACTTTGCGACTAATTACAAAGCTCTGCTTTCGCCTTTCACCTATTGATGTGAGGAGCGCAGAGAAGCAGAGGCGCAGAGGACGCAGAGTGAAAACTGTTTTCTCCCTTTCGCCTTTTCCCTTTCCCCTTTCCCCTTCCCTCCCATGTCCTCCCCCCCGCCCGAATCCATTCAAGGTGTTGTCGAACGGTTGACTTACCATTCGGCGGAGTCGGGGTATACGGTGGCGCGGTTGAAGGCTCCGCGTGCGGGTGAGTTGGTGACGATCGTGGGGAATTTTGCCAACATTCAGGCGGGACAGACGCTGCAACTGGAAGGGACTTGGCGGGATCATCCGAAATATGGGCAGCAGTTTCAGGTGGAGCGCTATCGGGAGACGAAGCCGGCCACGCTGACGGGAATTGAAAAGTATTTGGGGAGTGGATTGATTAAAGGGGTGGGGCCGGTGACGGCGAAGCGAATTGTGGCGCACTTTGGGTTGGAGACGCTGGAGGTGATTGAGCATCACATTGAGCGGTTGTCGGAGGTGCCGGGGATTGCTCAGAAGCGGGTGCAGATGATCCAAACGGCTTGGTCGAGTCAAAAAGCTATTAAAGAGGTCATGCTGTTTTTGCAGAGTCATGGGGTGTCTACGACGTTTGCGGTGAAAATCTATAAGCAGTATGGGGATGAGGCGATCGCAACCGTCACCGAAAATCCTTATCAACTGGCGACGGATGTGTATGGCATTGGCTTTGTGACGGCAGATGCGATCGCCCGTAACCTGGGATTATCGCCGGATTCCGAGTTCCGGTATCGCAGTGGAATTTTGCATGTGCTGGGGGAAGCGGCGGAGGATGGGCATTGTTATTTGCCTTGGGCGGAACTGGTGGAGCGCGGGGTAAACCGATTGGCGATCGCTGATCATCAACCCCAGCCGGAAGAACTGGAGCCGCTGTTGACGAAGATGGCTGGGGATGGGGAACTGGTGTTGCAGCGATTTATCGAACAGGACACGGAATCGATCCTCTGCTACGCGCCGACTTTTTATGGCGCTGAGTATAAGTTGGCGGAACGGATCGTGACGCTGTTGGGAGAACCGATCGAGGTGGATCTGGAGCGGGTGCGAAACTGGGTGGATCGATTCACGGAGAAAACGGGGTTGCAGCTTTCAGAACAGCAGCGGCAGGCGGTGGAGATGGCGGCGAGTCAGCGGCTGATGGTGTTGACGGGGGGGCCGGGGACGGGGAAGACGGCTTCGACGCGGGTGATTGTGGCGCTATGGAAGGCGATGGGGAAGGCGATCGCTCTGGCTTCTCCGACGGGACGGGCGGCGCAACGATTGAGTGAGGTGACGGGACAGGAAGCGAAAACGGTGCATCGGTTGCTGGAGTTTGAGCCGAAGACGCTTCAGTTTAAGCGGAATTTGGAGAACCCGATCGCGGCGGATGCGATTATTGTCGATGAGGCTTCGATGCTGGATTTGTTTTTGGCGCATTCACTGTTTAAGGCGGTGCCGTCCCAGGCGCAGATCCTGCTGGTGGGCGACACAGATCAATTGCCGAGTGTGGGGCCGGGGAATGTGTTGGGAGATTTGATCGCGTCTCAGCAAATTCCCGTGGTGCGGTTGACCGAGGTGTTTCGGCAAGCGCAGGCGAGCATGATCATTCGCAATGCTCACCGGATGAATCAGGGTGAGTTTCCGCAACTTGAATCGATGGCCGATCAGCCCCAGTCGGATTGTCTCTGGCTGAGTGCGCCGGAACCCGAGGATGGGGTGCAGGCCATTCAAGATTTGATTCAGCATTTTATCCCGCAGACGGGGTTTGATCCGGCGCGTGATTTGCAAGTGCTTTGTCCGATGACGCGCGGCACGGTGGGGACGCGCAATTTGAATCAAGTTTTACAGCAGTTGATCAATCCGCCCCAGGCTGATAAACCAGAGTTGGTGCGGGGTGGGATGACGTTGAGGGTGGGCGATCGCATTATCCAGCAGGTCAATGACTACGATCGCGAGGTATTCAATGGAGATTTGGGGGTGATTACGGCGATCGATGCTGAGGAACAAGCGGTGACGGCGCTGTTTACAGATCATCAGGTGGTGTATGATGCGGCGGATCTCAATGAGATTGGCCATGCGTTTGCCGTGACCATTCACAAATCCCAGGGCAGTGAATATCCGGCGGTCATATTACCGCTTTATATGCAGCATTACCCGATGTTATCGCGCAATTTAATTTATACCGGATTGACTCGGGCTAAGCAGTTGGCGATTTTTGTGGGACCGCAGAAGGCGATCGGGGTGGCGGTGAAGCAGGTGAGGGATCGACAGCGATATACCTTGTTAGGACAACGGTTGATGTCTTAGGCATTAAGGGAGTAAGAATCAACACCCTGTAAGCTGAAATTTTAACTTCAACCGCAGAGACGCAGAGACGCAGAGGAGTTTATTCCTTCTTGTATTACGAGGGAAGGATTTTAGGGCAATCCAAGCGGCTATGTTTTAGCGTTATGTCATTCAACTTCTAAAATCCAAAACGCTAGGACACACCGCCTACAATTTGGGGCAGAAACGCGGGTAATGTTGTGCCTAGTGCCCATTGTCCCTGGCAAATTTGATCGAGGTTTAGAAGAAAGAAAGGGGGTTCGGTTTCGTTAGTGTGGACGAGAGCGCTGATACAACGGATGGGGCTATTGCTAAGATACAGGGCTGGCAATGGTGCGAAGGCAGCGATGGGAACGCGACGTAACGTGGGTGGAGAAGGTAAGGGGATGCCAATGGGGTCACCCTGGAGATTGTCCACAATGAGGAGATGGGGTTGGGGCAGGACATCGACGGCATCTACTGTGGATTCATTCCTGCCTCCATTCGTATATCCATTCGTATATCCATTCATGTATCCATTCGTATCCGTAGGGGATATACGGCTTGCTTCTAGTTGGACTGGGTTAGGTCGCGGGGTGGTGAAGATGCGCGATTCGATGTCAATGACGGGAATTTCGCGGTTTTGATAGCGCGTTAGACGGATGCCGCCTTCGGGTGTGCCGTATACTGTACCCAGTGGGATGACTTTTTGGGCACATTGAATCAACAGCGCAAAGGACTCTTGGCGCATCTGAAACACAATCAGCGGCTGAAGTGCTTCGGCTCGACGTTTGGCAAGGCGTTTGGGCATCAGTGACATGGACGCAATGGCGGTGAGTTTCTTTGATGGGATTCAAAATATTCGTCACTACAAAACTCAACAGTAATTCCGGAACACTGTCAAGCTTGTTTTTTTAGGCGCATTGAAGACGAGTTCCATTGTCCTAGCAGTAGAGCCAAAAAACAGAGAATTCTGGTCGCTAATCAGTGTTCAAAGACTTTGCTCCTAGTCGGTGCAGAAACACAACTATATATGTTTCTGCAATAGGGAAACTACTGTAAAATTCTGAAACGACAAAGCCAAAATCAAAAGTTCGATGACTGACAGTAGTCCACTGGCAAAGCTTCACGTTCAGGATCTGTGTCACGATAAACCCGATCGCCCCGGATGGTCGCTCACGTTTGGGGCAATTTGTGCGGAAGCAGTTTCAGTTTGCTTTGATGCTCCTAGAGCAAGGATTGTAGAAAAATGCAGGACGTAGACACTCTTCATCGAGAAGCGATGGAACTCGTCGATCAGGCTGTAATGGCGCGCCAACGCGGTGATGCAGAAGCGTTTACTGCCCTTTCCAGAGCCGCTTTCACCAAAGAACGCGCCGCAGCCGATTTAGTAGCGAATCAATTTGACCTGGAACCGACCCGTTCTGTGCTGCACCGCAGTGCTGCTGTCTTGGCGATCGAATGTCAGGAACTGCGAGATGCAGAACGCCTCATTGGACGTGCCCTCGCAGGCAACCCACCTGATGAGATTGCCAATGAACTGCGAGATCTGCTGCTGGAGGAAGTTTATTCTCAACGGCAAGCGATTTGAAGTAGGGAGTGGGGAGTAGGGAGTAGGGAGTAGGGGAAATCTAGACTGATTCGTGGAAAGGATTTAAGCAAGAGAGCGGGGAAGTTTCTTCGGCTTTTCAAGGATTCATTCAATGGCATCCCTTTCGCCCTTCGCCTTTCGCCCTTCGCCTTTCGCCTTTCCCCTTTTGCCCCTTTCCCGTTCACTATTTGTTGGAATTCTTGGAAAGAAACTGAACTGGACGAGCCGATCGCACATCAGGGTACCGATCGGGATACTTGGTATAGATATAGTGTTCGTATTCGTACCAGTGCATTTCTCCTTTTTCCTGGTTGCAGAGTTGGCAGATGACCCAGAAATTGCGGAAGTCGAGGGAGAACCAGGGGTATTGCGATCGCGGTAATTTATGGTCGATGCTGCGTCCGTTGGCTTGGGTGTAGCGCTGGGTGCAGATGGGGCAATGGGAGTCGGAATGGTCGCGTACCCAGCGTTGGCTTTCGGGGGTGGAACCGCATTCGCTGTCGCCGTTGATGTAGCGCCAGTAATCGTATTTTCGGTAGTCTTCAAAGTCTTCGGGGGTGAGGCGATGGTAGCGCTTTTTGCCGATGTGGTCGGCGAGGGCGAAGAGGTCTTTGAGGGGCTTTTGGGGTAAGGGGGCGGAGTCGGACATGGAAATTTTAGATTTTGAATAGTCAGATTTATGATGATTCTATCGACGGACTTTGGGCGATCGCTTTTTCCCAGAACCATAGTCAATGATCTCGATTTCGGTGTCGGGGAATTGGCGATCGACTTGGGTGGCGATCGCGTCTACGGTTTGGGCAAGCTGTTGGTTAAAGTCAGCGATTTCTTCGGCAGTTTGGTAGGGTTGACCAATGCGATCGGCTTCTAGGAAGAGTTCTTCTAGGGAAAGATCGGCGATTTGAGATTTTTCAATGAGATCGGTAATCTGTTGATAAAGCCGGACGATATTTTCCCAACCGACGTTGCGATAGCCGTTTTGTTTGAGCCATTTTTGATCGGTTGGGGAGATCTGAGCGCGTCTCTGTGTATTATGGCGCTGAACCTCAGTGTAGCTCATGCCGTTGAATTGTTTTGCGGCTTTCGGTTTTGCCATCTTTGTTGCTCCTGGGGCGATCGCAGTCTATCCAATCCTAAAAGTCAAACGCTAAAACCACATTCTAAGAATCAAGAAAGAACGAAAAACAAAACGCTTCAATATCCTTCAATAAAGACCCAAAAGCTGCATAAAACTCCTCTACCTCTCTGCGTCTCTGCGTCTCTGCGGTTTAAATCTAGAATCCAGCATTTTCGCTCCATCCCTTAACCCAGCGTCCATCGAAATAAGCGAATGAGTGCTTTTTGTAACTCATTGTCCTCATATTTCAGGAGTTCATTGGTGTCATGGGCGAGTCGCAAGCGAATGGCATCGACAATATTTTTGAGTTGTTTGTTGTCTTTCTTTAACTGATCGTTGACATTCACGAGTTCAGTGTTGCGATCGGACAAGGTTTTGACTTCGGAGGCGAGGCTAGCGGTTTCTTGTTCGAGTTGTTCCTTACGCGCCATTAAAGCTTGTTTTGAGGCTTCTATGTCTTGGATAGAGGCTTCTAATTGACGATACTCTGCTTTCGTAGCTTCCAGCTTCTTTTCGGCGTTGTTTCGCATTCTCGAAAAGAAGGAATTTTTGTAACCTAAGCTGGCGTTTTTCTGGGAAAAGGCTTCGACTAGTTTGACGGCGCTGGGTTCTTGTCCGAGTACCTGCAATAAATTTAAGCATTCTTCTGCGGTCAGATCCTGGCTGATGTTCTTGTTGACACCATACTGTTCTTTCAGCAGATTTTGCAGTTCACCTTTCGATCGCATGAGAAATCCCTTGACTGAAATATCCTGACTGGAGCCTGTTTTGTGGTCAATTGAATTTGCGATCTGTTCAGAAAACTGGCTAGGAACTGGCTAAGAACTAGCTGAGGGCGATCGCAAAACTTCTTCTCTCTACGTCAGGTTACCCAGTGATTCCTGAAGGATTGGAGAAAAAGTACGGATGCAAGCTATCTTAAAGCCAATGATGGAAGCGACCCGATCGGCAATGCGATCGCCCAGTTTGAACGGAGCGGTGGGGGGATTTTGGGCGGGTTTGCGATCGCGCAGTTGTTGAATCAGCCGATATTCTTCCTGGCTGATGCGGATGGTTGGAGAAGGATGGGTGGAGTTCATAGAGATCTGCTCACAAAATAAAAGCAGTCGGAGTCGCACTTCTTGCGACCCCGACTGCTTTTATTGTAATCATCAGGCATTCGATTCGGTGACTGGTGCAGGTTGTAAGGCTTGTACTCAACCACCCCGCAACAAACGGTCGTACTCTGCATGGGTTCCAATCCAGAACCATGCAATCTCATCATCTTCCTCTACAGCTAAAGCACGATAATGAATACCTATCCGTACTGACCAAAACTCCCCTACCTTCTTGAAGTGCAGCGATGGATACCGAGGATCTTGCTTGAGCAAAGCATAGCAGCGATCGGCTAGTTCTTGAATCTCGCTTGGCAACAGTCGATAGTGATACCAAAAATCAGGAGTCGCACGATGTTTCACAAGTCAGTGCAACGCCCTTCTCTCAAATGTTTCAGTGCCCTTTGAGCCAAATCATTAAGCCGACCTGCTGCAACATCTTCCTCAAACTGTCGATCCCAGACGGCTGCATCAAATTCTGCAAACCATACCCGGAAGTTAGCAAGCTCTTCTGCGGATAGCTGCTTAACAGCATTTTCGATTTCTTGCAAACTACTCATACCCATGAAGGAGATTTACAGATCACTTGACCAGCCTATTATAACCTCACTCACCTGAACCGAAGACAGTAAGCCCAGCTAACAAATCGAACCAGCAGGATGCGACGCATTTTTTGGGGAATTGTGCATCACTGTAGGGGTGTTTTACCCCTACAACAACTCCCGTAATCCCTTGGGAGGGAAATGCTAAACTTGACCCAGAAATATGAGGAGCGTGATCACTATGGTTTCGATTACCTTTGACCTTTCTGACACCCAATTCCAAAAGCTACAAGATTTGGCAACCGTCCACGGGATTCCGCTTGAGGTCTTATTGAAGGCAAGCTTGGAGGAGTGGCTGGATCAAAAAGGTGAGTTTGTGGATGCAGCAAATCATGTGCTGACCAAAAATGCTGAGTTGTATCAGCGGTTAGCATAAGTCACATTAGGTTTGTTAAGGCGCAAGTAGAACTATAGAGCCAATAGGGTTCGTTAGCGGAGCGCAAGGCAGCATTAACTCATTGGCCTCAATCCTTCCTTATTGTCGCCTTCCTTATTGTTACAGAGAGTATCTTGCCTTCATTTCTTCCATGCTGATCCCTTTGCCTTGTTTCAGGCTTTGGCGAGCTTGAGCAATTTCTGCTTCAAAGCGCGGATCATGCAAAATGAGTTCTTCCCACCAATCTTCCGCATCTTCTAACCCAATCAAAACCCCTACAGGTTGACCGTCACGAGTGATAATCACACTTTCTCTCTCAGCGATCTGTAAATAACCTGGCAGGTCGTTTTTGATTTCATCAATTGGGACTTGCTTCATTCGTCTCCTCTACCAAACTCGGCTAACCATCTCATTGTCTCCGACTTCTCTCGAATCCGTAGGACTTCCACTACACCGACTCCATCATCAGTGTAACTTACATCATAGAAGGCTCTCAGATCGTCAATTCGTAACCGATATTGAGGTCTTTGCATTTCTCGAAGACTTTTGATTCGACTCTTGCTCGTTTTTTCTGGTTCGTATCTCAGAAACGTTTCAATTGCATCCAAAGCTTTCGCACGATCACTCGCTCTTAGGGCAATAATGTCTTCTTCAGCTTCGGGCGAAAAGATAATCTCGTATCTCACAATGAATTTGTTAGCGGAATGTTTATCCTAGGCGTGGATTAAGCCTTCTAGAGTTTTGAGTAGGGCTTGCTCATTGTAGGGTTTTGAGAAATAGGCTTTGGCTCCTAGACTGATGGCAAGCTGGCGGTGTTTGTCGCCGCTGCGGGAGGTGAGCATGGTGACGGGGATTTGCTCGAAGAGGGGGTCGGAGCGGAAGCGGGCGAGGAAGCCGAAGCCGTCGAGGCGGGGCATTTCGATGTCACAGACGACGGCTTGGACGTTGAGTCCGGCGGAGAGTTTGTCGAGGGCATCTTGGCCGTCTTTGGCTTGGGCGACCTGGTAGCCTGCTTTTTCTAGGGTGAGCGCCAGGAAGCGGCGGACATTGATGGAGTCATCGACGACTAGGACGGTGGGCTGCTGGTCGGGGTCGAGGACGGGGGGACGGGGGGCGGAAGTGGCGGGGGGGAGAGAGGGCGATCGCCGATTGCGCCGTTCGACACGGGCGCGTTCGCTGCTGGCAATCCAGCGGAGCAGATCGGAGACATCGACCAGGGGGACGACGCGGCCATCGCCGAGGATGGTGCAGTTGGAGAAGCCGGGGGGCATGGGGAGACGACCTTCGACTTTGCGAATGGCGACTTCCTGTTCGCCCCAGGATTTTTCGACCTGGAGGCCGACGATTTGGCTGCCCTGGTTGAGCATCAATACGGTGGGCACATTGACGGAGGCGGGGGTGTCTAAGCCTTCGAGTTGGCGGGGACAGTTAAACTCTAGCCAGTCGCCCAAGCGAATCAGTTGAACCAGGATATTGTCCCAGCTAAAGACTTCGTTGCCAGCCATGGACATGACTTGCTCGGGGGGCAGCAGGATCATTTCTTCGATCAGGTCGATGGGGAAGGCCAGGAGCATTCGGTTGCTTTCGGCGATGAGGACGCGGGTGACGGTCAGGGTGAAGGGCACGGAGAGGGTGAAGGTGGTGCCGATGCCGGGTTCGGTGCTGACGGTGATTTCGCCCTGGACTTGACGGAGGCGATCGCGCACGACATCCATGCCCACGCCCCGTCCAGAGAGGGAGGTGACCTGCTCAGAGGTGCTAAAACCGGGTTCAAAGATGAGGGACAGCAGATCGTCATCACTGGCGGCAGCGATCAGGACTTCGTCGAGTCCCATTTGCATGGCTTTGGCGCGGATGCGATCGAGGGGAATGCCGCCGCCATCGTCTTTGAGGGTGATGATGGTGCGGTTGTTGCGGTGGGAGGCGTGGATTTCGATGGTGCCTTCGGGGGGTTTGCCTCGGGCGATGCGGGTTTCGGCGGGTTCAATGCCGTGGTCGAAGGCATTGCGGAGGAGATGCATGAGCGGATCGCTGAGGGATTCGAGGATGTTGCGATCGACTAAGTTGCTGCCGCCCGTGATTTTTAGCTGCACGGGTTTGCCATGCTGTAGGGAGAGTTCGCGTAGGGCACGGGGAAAGCGATCGAGAATGTCCGACAGGGGGCGCATCCGCAGCTTGGTGAGGCGGGTTTGCAACTGGCGGGAGGTTTTGTTGAGGTTGCGGGCGGTTTGCTCGGAGTCGTCCAGGCTGAGTTCGATGTCGGTGGTGACTTCTTGGATTTGGACGATGGTTTCCATGACTTCCTGGGAGAGGAGATGGAAGTTGCTGTAGCGATCCATTTCTAGAACATCGAAGCTGCTGTTGACTCCGAGGGATTCTAGCTGTGCCGCTGCATTTTGCAAAGCCTTTTCCGATTCGAGCGGTTCATCTGAGCGGATCAGCGGCGTATGCGCCAGGAGATCGGCGAGGCCAATGCTTTGGAGATTGGGCGGGACTTCGGGGGAACTGCCCACGAGGAGTTTTTGTAAGCCTTGGTCGGCCTGGGTGGCGACATTGTCGTAGCCTTCGCGCAACTGTCCGTTGGATTGCTCTAGCACCTGGACGCGATGGCTGAGCGATTGGATCAGGGTGCGGAGTCGTCCCAGGTGGAGGTCGAGGGCGTTGCGTTCAATGGTGAGTTCACTGAATAGGTCGCTGAGTTGATCGAGCTGCTTGCTGGGAACGCGCACGGTTGTGTCGGGGGCTTCTGGCGCAGAACTGGCATGGGGTGGGGGATTGCCTTCCGATGCTGGGAAAGCGGCGGCTCGAAAGGAGGTAGAGCGGCGGGGGGTAGGGGTGGGCAGAATTTCAGCGTCGGCGATGGGGCTGCCGTTGGGGACGGTTCCATTGGAGGCAATTCCATTGGAAGCAATTCCGTTGGAAGCAGTTGCGTTGGAGGCAGTGCCATTGAAGCCAATGCCCTTGGAGCCAGTGCCGTTGACTGGGAACGCATTGCTCCATGAATTGCCGTTGGAGGAGATCCCGGTGCCATTTTGGGTGACATCATCTCCAATGACGATCGCCACTTCGTCAGCTTCAATATCCGACTCGATGTCGGTTTCAATGTTTACTTCGATGTCTGAGCCGATGCTTGATCCAATATCTGACTCGGTATTTAATTCAATGCCTGAGTCGATGTCTGAATCGATGTTTGATCCGATGCTTGATCCGATATCTGAACCGATGTTTGAACCGATGTCTGAACCGATGTCTGATTCAGGTGTCGTGGGGGTGGGGCGATCGCCCTCTCTCTCCGCTGCATCGATCGCCTCCACGAATTCTTGAGCCGCCGTCTCTCCGTCAAAGGCTCCGTCAAAGGTTCCGTCAAAATCGCTGTCAAAATTGCCGTTGAAGGAGGATGCGATCGGATCAAATCGGGTCGCTTCATCACTCAGCGGATCATCGAGGCCAATGCTGTTGCCTACTGTGTCAAACAGGTCTGCGTCAGTGTCCATCTGTGTCCAGGATGCTGCGGCCATTTCTGGTGCATCCGTAGAGGCAACCGTAGAACGAGGAGGAGCGGCGAAACTGGCCTGGATGGAATTGGGCAGGGTGTCGAGATGTCCCGTGAGGACGAGGGCTTGCGATCGCCGCCAAGCCGCCAGCGCCAGTTCTGCGACTTCTTGGGCTTGGTCAGGGGCAAAGGCAATGTGATCGGCGACGGATTCACAGAGTTGGCTGAAGGGGGTGAGTTGCAGCATTTCACCCAGACCGCCTAGCTCCTGCGCCAGGATTTCGACTTCTTCGCGCAGACAGGGGTCTTGATTGGCAAGGGCGCTTTCTAAACGCTGGAGACAGCCATCGACTTCAGATTCAAACAGGAGACGGACAATGTCCTGGCCTTCGTCGGCTCCCAGGATGGAACTGGCATCTTCGGCCTGGGGTTCGCCTAAGCGCTCATAGAGGTCTTCAAAGATGGGGGCGGCCTGATCGCCGAGCCAGTCGGGGTCGATGGGCTGGTTTTGGCGATCGCAGATAATCACCTGGTTCATGCAATCGACGGCGGAGAGCAGGAGGGCTTCCAGGTCGGGGGTGATGGCGATCGTATTGCGTTGAACCTTCAGGACTTTGAAGGAATCCTCTAGGCGATGGGCGAGCTGGCTGAGGGTATCGTAGCCCATCAATCCGGCTCCTCCTTTGATAGAGTGAGCGGCGCGGAGGGCGGCATTGATGCGATCGAGGTCTACTCCCGCATTGGATAACCCCATCACCGCAGCTTCCAGCGTGCCCAGGTATTCCTGCGCCTCATCGAGAAACTGAAGTCGTATCTCAAGTTCCTTATCCTGTGACATAGTTTCTGGGGAGTAATGGGTTTCGTGTGAGTAGTGGGTTGATTCAGGTTAATGATCTCGATCGACTTCAAAGAATAATGGGCTGTTTCAGGTCAATCATTCCGACCGACTTCAAAGGCACCCACGGAGGATTGCAGATCCTGGGCGATGCCGACCGTTTGCCGAATTGCGTCGGAAACTTGACGGGAAGAGTCGGAGGTGCGCTCTGAGACTTCGGCGACTTCCTTCATCAGCTTGGATACTGAAGTCGAGGTATGCACTTGGGAGAGGGCGGATTCGGAAATGGACTGCACCAAGATGTCGATTTGGCGCGACACTTCCATGATTTGGCTGAGGCTCTTCTTGGCATCTTCGACTCGGTGCGTCCCTTCCACGACCTGGGAGGTGCTTTGCTCCATGGCTTCGACGACCTGGTTGGTTTCGCGCTGGATGTTATCGACGATTTTTTCGATTTCCTGGGTGGCGGCTGCCGATCGGGCGGCCAGTTCTCCGACTTCTTCGGCGACGACCGCGAAACCCTGGCCTTCTTCACCAGCCCGAGCTGCCTCAATGCCTGCGTTGATGGCGAGGAGGTTGGTCTGCATAGCGATCTGATTAATCAGCGAGACGACCTTGGAAATTTGCTGGGAGGATTCACCCAGACGTTTGACTTTCTTGGCGGTTTCACCGACGGTTTCCCGCAGGCTGAGGATGTTTTGGACGGTGAGATCCATCGCCGAGCCGCCTGCTTCTGCGGTTTCGGAGGCAGTTTTGGCGACTAGGGCAGCTTGCTGAGCGCGATCGGCCACCTGCTGGATGGATTGGGTCATTTGCTCGACGGAATCCAGGGTGCGGGTAGTTTCTTCGGCTTGGCGGAGAGCGTCATCGGCGAGACGACGGACGGCGCTTTCGTTTTCGCCCAAGGAATCGTTCACCTGGAGGGCGGACTGTTTCACTTGGATGACGATTTGCCGCAAGCTTTCAATGATGGAGTTGAAGAAGTCGGCGACCGTGCCAATTTCTCCGGCGGTGACTTCGGCTCGAACGGTCAGGTCACCGCGCGATGCGCCTTCCACTTCGCTGAGCAAGTCCACAAGCTGCCGCTGGAGTTCTTCTTTCTGCTGTCGGCGTTCTTCTGAGAGCAGTTCGGTTTCCATCCGGGATTTTTCCCGCTGTTGGAACAGGTCAGATTGCTCTAAGGCAAAGCCCAGTTGAATCGCGACTTGGCGACAGAAGCTGATGTCGTACTCGGCCCAGTCGCGGGGGCCCGAGCATTGGTGCGACACCATGAGGCCGATAAGTTCGCCGTTTTGGAGAATGGGAACGACCAGGTTGGCTTTGACCTGGAAGGGTTCAAGCTGGCGCAGGTGGCACTCGGTCAGTCCAGCCTGGTAGATGTCGCGGGTGGCCTGGACTCGGCCTTTACGATATTTTTCGACATATTGCTCGATGAAGCAGGGATCGGTGATTTGTGCGCCCAAAGCGGTGGGGTAGCCCAGTTTGACCGATTCAGCGACAATTTCGCCCGACCAACTGCCATCAAAGAGATAGACCAGGGTGCGATCGGCCTTGAGGGTTTCGCGGACTTCCTGGGTGGCAATGGCGAAGATGCGATCGCGATCGCCAAACTGCCGCATCCGACTGGTGAGATCGGCCAGGAGAATAGCGCGCTCGGCCTCCATCTGTTGGCGCATAGCTTGGTCTTGCAGTTGGACTTCGGAGGTTTGGACGTTCTCGGCCAGGGTGTTGAAGGACTCTGCCAGTTCGCCGACTTCATCCTGGGCAAACACCTCGGCTCTGGCTTGGCGATCGCCCCCGCCAAATCGCTGGGTGAAGCGACGGAGATTTTCGATGGGATTGGCGATCGAACGTCCCAATATGCTGGCCAGGAAGACATCGGCCAGTAGAGCCAGGGAGGCTACGCTAAGCTGGAGCGCCAAACTATTACGGATTAGAGCGTTGAGAGCATTTTCGGGAGTGCCTCGGACGAGGACGGCGATTGGTTGTCCCCGGAAATCGGACAGGGCTTCGGCGGCTACGGTGTAGTCCGTGCCCCCGATTCGCATCCGCTGGGTGACGGCTTCCCCGACGTTTTCTTGGGGTTCCAGAGCGTCAGCCGCTTTTTGCAGGACGGAGTGGTTTTCCAGGGGAATTTCGGCGTTGGTGCGAAGCTGGTTCCAGTTGGGCGGATCGCCCAGTTCTAGGCTGGTGGCGAGTTGGAATTCACCGCTGGGTAAACGGCGGTAAACGGCGCTGTAGCCGCTGGCTAAAGCTTCTAGAGCGGTTTCGGGGATTTGCGGTTTGACAACATCACCGAAGACCAGAACACCGACCAGGGTCTGGGTTTCAGGGCTGCGGATGGGGGTGATGACGTAGCGGATTAACTGTTCTTGGTTGGGGAGGCTGGCGATCGAGGGGGGCGATTCTTTTTGCAGATCAGCCATGGTGATCGTCGTCGTTGCGGTCAGTTGACGCGGGTTGGTCAACACCGTTCCGACCAGGCCTTCGGGATCGAATCTTTCTCCGGCGCGATCGGCGTTGGCGTTGACGATGATTCGCAGATCGGGGCTAACCAGGGTGGCAAACTCCATGTTGCGGGCGCTGACTTCGTTGGACAGGATTGTTTTCACCTGTTGTCGCAGATCGGGGGACAAACGTCCGGCAGCAGCTTCCCGAGCGGCATTAATGACAGCGGTGTTGTCAGCTTGTCCACGAGAACCGAAGCGCATCTGGTTGATTTTGATGTTGTAGGCGATTTCGGCGACATCCACCTCAGATTTGGCCTGGTTGGCAAGCTGGGCGCGTCCCCCCGAGATAATCAGCCAGGAACCAACGCCAACGAGGCCAACGACGGACAGGATCTCGGAAGTGATCAGCGCCAGCAACTGTTTGCGCCGCACGGGCAGGTTAAAGAACCATTTCAATAGCCCCGACTGGGGTGAGCCAGCATTGGTGGTGGAACCGCGATAGTGAACGACCGTGGGCTTACTTTTAGTGGGGGATGGACTGGGCGACTCCCCTGTGATAGTGGGGAGCCGATCTTCAGTTTGGCTCCGCCCATTGGTGTTTGCTTGCCGGGGAGGTTGGATGGTCATAGAAGAAAATGCCTCGTAGCGCAAAGGTGGATTCGTGGCTCAGCGGACGAATGGTGGAAAAGCGATCGCAAAAAATGAGAAACAGAATAACGGAGGATTGAAAATCAAAGACAACTAATAAGACAAGTTCAAAGCGTGTTAAACGATATTCGATGGCTTCTATCGATTAGAGAAATTGCGTGGAGTGTAACCTCTCTAACCGTCAAGCCTGACCTGTTGAGATGACACCCGGAAACTGGAATTGAACCGAGTCGAAATTTTAATTTGAAGTCAGGAACAGGGATGCCGAGAATTTTAAGGGGATTTCAAAGTGGGGCTGATGCACAGGTTTCGCCGATGGGTTTCATGGGAAATTAAACGGGCTCATTGCCGAGCAGGAGGGGGGATTGGGCGATCGCCTCTGCATCTAGCACAATTAAAACTTCCTGCTTGTCGTCTTGTTTTTGGAGAATGCAACCGCGAAGATAGGGCACGAGCGCAGAGGTAACCTGACCTCGGGGAGATTGAATGTCTTCGGGATTGAGGCGGGTGATGCCTTCGACCTGCTGGACGGCGAAGCCGATGGGTACGGAGCCGACTTGTACCAGAATCAGCGTGTGCTGCTGGGTGTTGCTATCTAGGGCAGAGAGTCCCAGGAGTTGGGGGAGATCCACCACCCAGGAGACGCGGTTGCGCCGATTGGTCAACCCTAGGACGGGGGCGGGCATATTGGGCATGGTGGTGAGGCGACGGGCAGGGAGAATGAGGGCTTCCTGCACATGGCGCATGGAGAAGACGGCAGGCACCTGACGATTGAGTTGAAATTTGAGGTAGGTTTCCCCGGCAGCTTTCGCCAACCGATTTGTGGGCAGGGCAAGCGATGAGGGATTCATAGAGTGTTTGTCTGTAGGAGTTTCGCCTGGTCTTGTATCCTGTGGCCGTATAGCCTGTAGCCGTTAGCTTGTCATGTTTGTACCCGTAGCCGTTTAGCTTGAGCGCCTTGAACCCGATCGCCGTAACCCGATCGCCCGTTTAGCCCGTGACCGATTTAACGGCGCGCACGAGTTGTTCTCGGGTGTAGGGCTTGGTGATGTAAGCATCGGCTCCTTGCTTCATCCCCCAAAGGCGATCGATTTCGAGATTTTTGGAAGAACAGATGACGATGGGCACCTTTTCGGTGGCAGGATGTTTTTTGAGACTGCGGCAGAGTTCAAAGCCGCTCATTCCCGGCATCACCACGTCGGTGACGATCGCATCTGGTTTTTGTTCGACCGCTTTGGCGATCGCTTCCTTCGCACTTAATGCACCAATGACGCTGTAGCCACTTTCCCGCAGGTAATGGCTCATCAATTCCATTTCGGACGGTGTATCTTCAACGACTAAAATCATACCCATGAAGTTTGTCTTATCCTTGCTTGCAATAATCGGGAATCATGTTTTTCCACGCTCCCTATTGGATTCCTGAGTTTGGATTTTGGATTTCAACAATGGAAGTCCTGATAGCGGAAGTCACTGAAGAAATCGTTTTATCCAGCCTTGATGCCAAAGAGAGACGGTGATGCTGAATCTGTTATTCCTTTCTGGTCTAAAGCATGATCAAAAGCGTGTGATTAAACACAGTCTCTAAAGGTCAGGTACTTTTGAAAGCATGAACAGCCGATCCAAAACATGATGTCATCGCTCAACCTGATATGAACTATTCTGATGAAGACATTTCTTTAGAAGATTCGCATTTGATGCAAAAGCGATCGACGATGGAATTAAAGTTGTGTTTTCCTAATCCCAGCTCAATCCTGGTTTTGAATCTTGGGTTGAACCCTTGGATATCTTCTAAGTTGGTGTCTTCATTTCTGTTTTGTTTGCAGTCAGGGGTGTTGTACGTTAGGTTGAACCTCCTTAAAGAGTCAGCCCATATCCATCCCAAAAGCATTTTTTGAATCCGTTCATTCATTTAATTTTCGGATGAGTTGCTCTATAAAAGCAACCTTTAAAACGGACTCAACCCTATGACTCCGGTTTACTCTTGTGGGATAGGCGTCTCGTCTGTCCTCACATGGACAGGCGAGACGCCTATCCCACAAGAATCAATGGATTTTCCAAAGCTGATGGTGGAGGTTTATTCGTCTTTCTAGCTGAGATGCTTTTAGCTGAGATGTTTTTGGCTGAGATGTTTTTGGCTGGGATGCTTCTAGCTGAGATGCTTGAAGACCATTTTGATGAGATCCGGTTGAGTGAAAGGCTTGGTTAAATAACCCGATGCACCGACTAGTTTTGCTTTTGCACGGTCAATGAAGCCTGTGTTGCTGGTGACCATGACCACAGGCGTGTTTTTGAAATGGGGATGCTTTCGCAACAGGGAACATAATTCGTAGCCATCCAGGTTGGGCATGGTGACATCCAACAGGATGAGATCGGGCTTACTCCGAATGATTTGCATGAGCGCCTTGACCGGATCGTTGATCATGATGACGGCCACGCCTTTGTCGTTGAGGAAGGAGTTGATGGCGTTGAGGACGGTGGGGCTGTCGTCGATGCAGGCGATCGTGTAGTTGGTTTTGGCGGCGCTGGATTGTTGATTGCGGGCGGTGGGGGTTGTGGTGCCAAGGGTAGAGCCATTGCCATTATTTTCGGCGCGACGGCCTAGGTCGGGTTGGAGGAAGGCGCTGCGACTGGGGAGTTCGGCGCGATCGGCAGGCGTGGCGACCTGGTTGAAGGCTTGGCGGCGGCGCGATTGATTTTGACAGGCTTCGACGAGGGGAACCAGGTCGAGGCGGCAGAAGCGAGGGAACTCGTTGAGCTGATCCCATTCGGCGAATTCGTAGCTGCCTTCTTGGACTTGCAGGAAGGTGTCGAGGACTTCTTTGGAGAGTTCTTCGATGAGGATGGTGGCCTGATCGCTGCTGAGGTGGTGCTGTTCGACCAGCCAGCAGATGGCGCGGTAGTCGCCGTTTTGGGTGGCTTCGTCTTCGGGGGAGGGGGTTTCAAATAGGAGTCTGACCTGGACGCGCACGGCGCTGACGAGACTGGGAATGCGGATGCTGAGTCGTCGGAGATGTCGATCCAAGCGCCCAAAGGGATCGATCGAACTGGTGGCGTAGATCAGTCGTCCCTGTTCCAAGTAGATTGACCATGAAGCCGCCCCACTGAGTACTTTTAAACACCCATTGAGTTGGCGATTCGCGAGCTGCGCCAACAGGCTGGGGGGATGGAGTCTTTGGGATGGCTCGTAGCTACTCATGGAGGTCGTATTCATGGGGTGCTTGAGGGGTGCTTGAGGATGGGATGAAAGGTGAAATCGCTCTAGTCTGAATCTGGTTAAATCTGAATCTGGTTGAATCTGAATCTATTTGAATCTGTTTGAAGCCGTGAATCTTGTGAAACTCGAATTCTTAGTAAAATTTGAATTCTTGTGCAACGAGAAGGACGGGATGCGACCCAATGGCGACGAGTAGCGTTCTCGAAGCCTCAAGGTGGAACGGTGAGTTGCAAAAGGGAAGGGAGGATGTTCCCAAGCAGGAATATTCAGGGTGAGAATCGGGACAATGTGAGTCACATGGGTAGGTTGTGTGGGCGATCGCATACAGTAAAACCCGGCATCGCAAAGCAGAACCTTGAGGAAGAATAAGACTCCAGTTCTGGAATCCATTCCGTGAAATCCTCTACTACTTTAGGGGCGATGCCTGAGAAAACCTGATGAATTCGATACGAAATCCGATGGGGAAATGGAGTAATTGGGATTACTCGATCGCCCGAATTGATGCCCAATCGTAACCGTTGCCTGATCGTAACCGTTGCCCAATCGTAACCGTTGCCTGATGGTAGACCCTTGCCCCTGCGATGACTGTTTTGGAAGGATGGCGATCGCCCATTCTTCCTGGCTCAAATTCATTCCTGCTCAAGTTCAGTCTGACAGCAAGGCAGAGTGACAAATTTGACAAGACCAATTTACGTATTTTAACCAGGGTACCAGATTTTCACTGAGTATCCATTGCTAAACCGTAAAGATCTGGCAAATCTTTGCGGGGGGAATTTTGAGCTTACCGTCAATTCTAAGTACAAGCACTGTTGTCCGTAAAGATCTGAAGCCGAATTTTGTTTTTCTCAAAAGTTGTCTAGCTTACCCTTGTTGGGTTGGGCGCAAGCATGAACGTAACAAAAAGCACTTTCATTGCTGTGGATATTAAGGATATGGACGGCAACCTGGGAAATGGAGGGAGGTCACGCGATGTCTGGGAAAGAGAATTCTAGGTGGGAAAAAGAAAAAAGGCAGGTGGGAAAGAAGGGGTGTTGTTTTGTCTTTTTAGATTTTGTAATTTTCTTTCCGGTTTTAATAGATAACTTTTGTAAAAGGATTTTAGGAGTTTAAAGGCTTCATGAGGAGTCAAACACTTTTCTACGTAGAACCCCACTGATGGGATGAGGTTGTTGTAAGATGATTTTGAGCATCAGGGGTAAGGATGCCTGCCATGATTAACTGCCCGAATCATCTACTCCTAAATTGACATTGGCTCGAACCTGACGGCATGAACCGAGGCTCTCTTTTAGGTAGCCGGATTCTAGATTGTTGGATTCTAGATTGCCGGATTCTAGATTGCTGGATTCTAGATTGCCGGGTTCACTGATAAGTCCTGGATTTCGCGGAAGGTCAGGGTGGATTGCAGTGGATTGCAGTGGATTGCATCGGTTGGGGCTAGAAATTTGGGACTGAATCTTTTTTTGGACATTAGTCCTGGATCAGGCCAAAAAATTCGATTAATTTGCTGGATCACGATTGATCTGTCGTCGATGCGACGACTAAAATTCTTTCATTCTGAAATTTTTGAGTAGCGCCATTGTGAATCAACCCAACGTACAGGAACTGGCCAAACAACTTGCCGCCCAGGCTAAGGCGGATCAACTCAATCGTTTGAAGAAGGATGTTCAGGACTGGAATCAGTGGCGACAGGAGAATCAAAATATTGGTGTGGATTTAATTGGCGTCAAGCTCAATGGGGTTAAGCTGCTTGGAGCTGACCTGGTGGAGGCTGACTTGCGTGACGCTGACTTGAGTGAAGCGAACTTGAGCGGAGCTTCGATGGTCAACAGTTACTTCATTGGTTCAAGGTTTATTGGGGCGGATCTGAGCGGAGCCGATTTGCGCGGCGCGGATTTGAGCTTGACTCATTTTCGTGGGGCGGATCTTAGAGGAGCCGATCTGCGGCTAGCGAATTTGCGCGGGGCGGATCTGAGAGGTGCCGATCTGAGAGGTGCAGATTTTAGCCTTGCGGATCTGAGCATGGCCGATTTGAGTTTGGCAGATTTGCGCGGTGCGGACTTGGGCGAAACCCATCTCAGCGGCACCAACTTCAGCCGCAGCAATGTGGAGCAGGCCATTTTTTGTGATAATCCGGGGCTGGCAGAAGGAGATAAGGTGGATTTGGCGGTTCAGGGCGCGATTTTTACGGATTCTCCTCAGTGAGTTTGAGAGGGGAAAGGGGAAAGGGAAAAGGGGAAAGGGGGAATCTTGGACATCCTTTAGAAAATTGATCTAGAAAGGAGCCAGGAAAAATCGCGGTGTCGTCCATAAATTGATTCATTGAAATCCCTTTCCCCTTTCGCCCTTCCCCTTTCGCCCTTCCACCCATCTACGCTCTTACCGGGGAACCCACTGTTGGGGAATGGCGATCGCAAACTCTGTTCCTTGGCCAGGTTGAGATTCGCAGTCGAGGGTGCCTTGGTGTTTTTCGACGATGATGTGGTAGACGAGGGAGAGGCCGAGTCCGGTGCCTTGACCGACGGGTTTGGTGGTGAAGAAGGGGTTGAAGATGCAGCGTTGGACGGCGGCGGTCATGCCTTTGCCGTTGTCTGAGATGCGGATGGTGATGTGCTGATCGTCTTTTGGAGCGGTTTCAATGCGAATTTGGCCTGATTTCCCTGAGCGTTCGGAGAGAGGGCAATGGCGATTTTCTTCTTCTAGAACATCGATCGCATTGCTGAGAATATTCATGAACACCTGGTTGAGTTGTCCGGCGTAGCATTCGACGAGGGGGAGGGTGCCGTATTCCTTGATGATGGTGATGGGGGGGCGATCGCCATTGGCTTTGAGGCGATGTTGCAGCAGGAGCAATGTGCTTTCGATGCCTTCGTGGATATCGACGGGTTTCATTTCGGCTTCGTCGAGGCGGGAAAAGTTGCGGAGCGAGAGGACGAGTTGGCGAATGCGCTCGGTGCCTGCCTGCATGGAGGCGACGGTTTGGGGCAGGTCGTGGCGGATGAAATCTAGGTCTAGATCGTTGACCTGATCCTGAATTTCTGGAGGGAGTGGGGGGTAATGCTGTTGGTAAAGCTGGATGAATTTTAGAAGATCTTGAGTGTAGCCACAGACGTGATTGAGGTTGCCGTGGATGAAGTTGACGGGGTTGTTAATTTCGTGGGCGACTCCGGCGACCAGTTGTCCCAGGCCGGACATTTTTTCGGCTTGAATCAGTTGGGATTGGGTGCGCTGGAGGTTGACGAGGGCTTGTTGGAGTTCGGCAGTGCGCTGTTCGACCTGCTGTTCCAGGTTGGCGTTGAAGGTTTGGATTTGGCGATAGAGTTCGTGCTGTTCGAGGGCGGTGGCGAATTGTTGGGCGATCGCAGTTGCCATATCGCAGTCAATGTCCGTCCAGGGAGTGACCCGTCCGGTTTGGGAATGCTTCCAAATTTCAAAAGACTGGCGGGGATAGGTTTGGCGGCTGTCGGGATGAAATTCACCCGCCCAGAGGGTTTCAGCGACAAATTCATCTCGGAAGATGCTGAGATAGCCAACTCTTTGTTGACGTGCCATTAACGGGACGATCAGCAGACTGCGGATGGCGGTAGGACGGAGCAGGGGCTGGAGGTTTCGCAGATCGCCGATTTGGTAGACATCTTCGATCGCCCAGGGACGGTAGTCGCCTTGGGGAATGCGATGGCCAAAGTAGTCCTGGATGCCAAAGGACTGCTCCATCGCCTGAAGCATGGTGTGTTCGGGCATGACGGGCTGTTGGCCACAGGTGTAGACCTGAAGAGGCGATTCCTTGAGGGGGGCGGCATCGGCTTGGGTGATGGCGTTGCTGATGTAGAGTCTGCCGCCGGAGCCGTGGAAGGCGGCGACGGTTTCTTCGAGAGCCTGTTGTAGTTCGATGGTGGTGAGGGAGTGGAGCAGGGTGGCGATGCGGCTGAGGGTGGCTTCGCGATCGGCCTTTTCCTGGGCGGCGGTGAGGAGGTTGGACTGGGCGATCGCCACCGAAAGCTGTTCCACGACCAGTTGTACGGCTTGGAGTTGTTCCATAGCAAGTTCTTTGCGATCGGCATGGTGGCCGACGAGGAGTCCCCACATTTCATCATGGTCAAAAATGGGAGCGACCACACTGGAGCGCACCCCCATGGCCGTGAGATATTCCATGTGACAGGGGTCGAGCGGACGGTAGACCCAATCTTCGGCCAGGATTTCGCCGGTGTCTGGATCACAGAGACGGCTTTGACCAATGACACCGAGTTCCACATCGACTACGTTGCGGACTCGGGCTTCCCGGAATAACTGACGGGCGTGGGGCGGGATATCGTCGGCGGGAAAGTTGAGGCCAAACAGGGAGGGGAGACGGTGTTGATGGTCGAGGTATTCTGCAATCACCTGTCCGCTGTGATCACAGCAATTCCAAATTCAAGGCTATGAGGACATTTCAGATTCTTCTCACAGAGTTAATTGCCATAATAGACCCTGTTTTTCAAGAGTTGACAAAACAAG
>JALOOP010000279.1 GCA_025454315.1 Oculatellaceae cyanobacterium Prado106 | reverse complement strand
AGCTTAGATGGACAATCAAACTGGTTAGAAGGCGTTCTGTTACTGGCAACCTACACCATTCTGGGCGCTGCCTTCTATTTTCAGTAAGCCTGAATCCATCCAGCATATTTCCCCCATCCCTCATCCCAAAAATTCATGGATGAATTGATTCACCTGCTGCGGCTGATCCTGTTGAACCCAATGCCCAGCGTCCGGGATATAGCGAATTCTAAAATCCTTGACGAATTCTTCGGTGTTGTGGGTCAATTCCTTGCCCAGTGCCACATCCTGTTCCCCCCAGATCATCAGCGTTGGCACTTCAATGCGGCTCCAAGACTGCCGAACTAAGCCAGAATCCAAGATATTGCGGTAATAGTTCAGCATGGCGGTCAAGGCTCCCGGTTTAGCGATCGCCTCCCGATAAGCCCGAATATCCTCGGAAGAAAAAGCATTGGGACTCACCGCTGTGTCCTCAAACATCTGGGTAATCAATCGATAATCAAACGACTGAATCACCCACTCCGGGATCAGCGGCAGTTGAAAGAAGAAAATATAGGAACTCCGCATCAACTGTTGCGGTGTCATGAGTCCCGCCGCAAATCTTGCCGGATGGGGAAAATTCAGGACAATCAGCCGATCGAGAAATTGGGGTGTGCGATCGGCAATATTCCAGGCGATCGACCCACCCCAGTCATGCCCGACTAAGGTGCAGCGATCGTGCCCCAACGCCTGAATCACGCCCGTCACATCGGCGGTCAATTCCTGCATCCGATAGGCTTTTGGGTCAGTAGGTTTGTCGCTGTCATTGTAGCCCCGCAGATCTAGCGCTACCACCTGATAGTTCTGGGCAAACTCTGGAATCTGGTGCCGCCAGGAATACCAAAACTCTGGAAACCCATGCAGCATCAGCATCAAAGGCCCTTCTCCTTGAGTCACGTAATGGAGTTTGATGCCGTTGGTTTGGATGGAGTGGTGTTGCCAGGTTTGCATGGGGGGGGAGTGGGGAATGGGGAGTGGGGAGTGGGGAGTGGGGAGGGTGGGGAGGAATTTTCTGGTTCGATAGGGCTTAGATGAGTTCTTTGAGTTCAGATTTTTCTACTGGTAGCAGTTTGGGGCTGGGGTGCGATCGCATCGGTTGCAACAAGGGCGGCACCCAAGAGGCAAGCTGATTCCGAAAGAGAATCGTTAGCATGGCAGGGCCAAGGGTTAGGAGACTGGCAAAAAGGCTGACGAAGGTTTTGCCGCTGGCAGGGCCAGCGATAATAGTGGAACAAATGCCGAAGGTGAGGCTGGTGAGCAGCAGTCCGGGTGCATTGAAGGACATGAAGGCGATCGCCAGCAGCAGCGAAGGATACCAGGGCATCAGCCAGGGTGTGGCGAACATGAATAACGCGACCGTGACCCAGCCCAGATCCACCACCAAATTCATTTCAGAGTAGTTGGACTTGAGAAAAGGCCGCAGCATCATCCAGGCGTAGAAGCCTATGAAACCAAAGTAGGAGATTTGGGTGGTGCGTTGGGTTAGAGATTCCCAGGCCATTTCCGTCAAATCGGTCGTGTAAACTAGCAGCAGATTGATGAAGTGATGGATCGATCGCGCCGTTAATCCACTTACCCCCGGATTTACCAACCCCGTCCAGGCATCCAGACCGGGCAGCAGGGTGAGGCTAAGCAGCAAGACAATGCCTGCGGAAATGAGGGTGGCGATCGCCAATGCTTTCCAGCGCTGTTGTCGCACCAGAAATGCCAGCACCAAGGGCAACCAAACCACGGGCAAAGTTTTAGTTAGAATCCCCCCAACCACCGCCAGCACAGCCCCAACAAACTTGCGGTAATACAAGCAGCCAATCAACAAAATAGTCGTGGTAGCCAGAAACACATCCAGATGGGCATCAGCCACATGGGCAATCAGCAGCACCGGATTGATCAAATAGGCCATGGCGATCAAATTACGGTTTTGAAACGGGGTTAGTAACCGCCAGATCAAAGCCGCGTTTGCCATGTGAAATAAAAGACAAAATACCTTGAATAAATAAACGCTGAATAAAATATTGACGGGAACTGCGATCGCCGAAGCCATAAAAACGAGCAGCGAACCTGGTCCATAGGTCGAAGTCTGGTACCAATAAATCAGAGGCATCAGGGGTGAAGGAAAGTTGAGTGGCCCCACCAGATAAGGATTTGTGCCGTTAATGGCCATCCATCCATACTTCAAATACATGTAGACATCGGTGCTGAGCGGATAGGTGATAAACGCGATCGCCAGAAACGGCAGGACAACCTTAAACATCGCCGGTATCCGAGTCGGCACACCCATCTGCACCCGCTTACCTGATAAACCACTGAATGACTCGTTGGATAAATCGTTGGATAAATCTTTGGATAACTCGCTGGACAAATCTTTGGATAACTCGCTGGATAAATCTTTGGATAAATCCTTAGAGAACTCATGGGACGGAAGCGAGAACCCATGACAGCGAAGCAGCCAGATGACATAGGTTCCACAGAGAATAAATGCAGTGATAATCGCCACTAACCGCTCCGCTGTAATCCCATTAAAGCGATCGGCGTTAAACTCATTGCTGCCCAGAGTATACAAGTAGGTCTGGATTCCTCCAGAAGATTGGGCGACACAAAAGGCGATCGCAGACACAAAGGCAATCCAAGCCAAACTTTTGGAATCCCATTGAGCCACTGCTCTAAGCAGCGCGGTCTTTGGCATCTTTAGCATAAACGCTCCTACAGATCGATTAAATTTAGGATGGCTTGGCATCCCAGTTGCACCCCATCCGGCTGCATCCTACGAAGATACATTACCCTTGTGAAGTTTATTGGGAGGGTCTAGCCCACGATGTGCTGCTAGAATCTAGTCCCCAATTCTGGACATTTTAGATTCCCATGGGCATTTACCCTCGCATCAGACAATACCAGATGGACGCAAAGGGTCAACAAGAGTGCGAATTGCGACACAATCATGTCCGCATTATGACTTGCTTCAGAATTAATACTGGAATCAATCGGACAGAACATCACCCCAGATGCAGATGAATTCTTCTGTAAAGTAAGTTAAGGCAGCACAAGTTTTGCGTAGGATTAGTCACACTCCAAAACGGGGATCACGGAGTCAGTTGTGCAGAAGAATCACTGCCAGAATCTAGGAACTTCAAATCCAGGAACTTCAATAACTTCCAGAATTGGGGGATTTAGGGAGTGAAAACCACGAATCGAAGCCGCTCTTGGCCTGTGGTTGTTCGCCCCTCCTGGGTTTCGCGCCCCCCAGCCCCCAACTTTGGAGCCGAACCTTCAATAAGCCTTCAATAAGCCTTCGATGAGGCTTTGATGAGGCTCCACCGAAGCCTTCGAGGCATTGATCTCGGAAGCTTCACCGACCTCAAAGTCCCCCAAAGTTGATGCTGCTGGCGAAATGCTTCGTAACCTCTCCAAATTCCCGGTTCACCCCCCTTAATCCCCCCTTGCAAAAGGTGGAAACCAGCCGTCTGACTCATTGCATAAGCTTTAGGAAAAATCCGGAAGTTCGGTTCCCTCCCCTTTGCTCTAGCGTAGCGGCGCGTTAGCGCGGGAGGGTTAGGGTGGGGTAATAGCCCGGTGGCGCAGCTCAATTTCTAAACAAACTTCATTGAAATAGACGTTAAGCAATATTTCGCCAGCAGTATCAAAGTTGGGGGATTTAGGGGGCGAAAACGCTGAAGCGGAGCCGATCATAGACTTGTGTATACACATATAAGCATCTGTACACAACAGACATCTAAAGAGAAATGTGAAGTGAAGCTGTATATTTCCTTCTTTAAGTTGGGATTTTCTTTTTGAGCAATCCCCTATAGCTGAGTCATAATTCTCGGTCACAAAAAGGCCATTGGGAGCGTTTTGTAATCCCAATGGCCTTCAGTTTTTATTCAATTAACTCTCGACTGAGCCGCTACAGGCGATCGGCCACCTGTTTCACCTGATCCACCAGAGTGGGATGATCAAGCTGTCTGACCAGCGCTTCGGCTTTGCGGTGAACTCGACGCGCCCAAGCGCGTCGCTGAGTCGCTGCATAAAGCTGGGCAACGTTGAGCAGCGTCGTGATTTCGCCAGGGAAGTCGCCCAGTTCACGGTAGAGGATCAGGGCATGGTTGTAGGCGGCTAGGGCTTCTTTGGTGTTGTTAAGGGCGTTGTAGGTGTAGCCGATGTTGTGCAGGGTGGTGGCTTCACCGGAGCGATCGCCCAATGCCTGCCGCGCCAGCAGTACCTGTTGATAAAACAGCAGCGCCTGCTGGGGCTGTCCCATGCTGCAATAGATAGATGCAATGTTGTTGAGGGTGATCGCTTCTCCAGCGTAGTTGCGGCAAGCTTTTTGGATGGCACGGGCTTCCTGGAAGATTTCTAGGGCTTCTTTGGTCTGGCCTAGGGTATTCAAGGCATAGCCAATGCCGCTCATGGTGGCCGCTTCGCCGGAATAGTCGCCGAGCGATCGCCGTCGATACAAAATCTGATGATGCAAAATCAGCGCCCGTTTGGGTTCGCCCAGTCGGGTGTAGAGCAAGGCCATGTCGTGCAGCGTAGACACCTCACCGGAAATGTCCTGGTTCTTTCGCAGCATGACCAGGGCTTGTTCAAAATCGGTCATGGCTCTAGACAACTGTCCCAAACGGCTGTAGGTGGCCGCTCGATTGCTCAATAGCGCCGCCTCCGCCTGCTCGTTGCCTGCTTCTCGGGCAAAGGTCAAAGCTTGTTCAAAGAAGTCTAGGGCGGTGTGAAACTGGCCACAGCAGAGGTAAGCCAGCCCCAGGCTATTGAGGGTTTGTCCTTCTCGGCTGCGGTCTTGCATCTGCCGGGATAGCTCCAGGTTGCGGAGGCAGAGTTCAAGATACTCTTTATATTTGCCCTGCTGGTAGTAGCGATTGGCTCTGCGATTGCACCGCTCCCACTTTTGCACTTGGGTCGCGAGAGAGGGCGCTTCTGGAGAAGGTGAGACGGGTGCAGAATTGCTTTGAACAGTGGTGCCTTGAACCGGATGGACAGGTGCAGGATTGGCCTGAGCGGAATTGCCTGATGAGTTGGCTGACGAATTGGCTAATGGATTGGGAGGTTGAGTCATGTGCCCGATTTTGAGATCGTATAGATGGACTGAATAGACCCCCAATGAAGGGCGATCGCTCAAAGGTAGATCTATGAATAATCAGAATCGTTGAAATATCTGACTAAAGGTAAGTCCCATTATCTACCATTTGGTACAGGACAGGGCTACAACATCCCCTTTTTTGGAGATTCTGTGTAAACTTTTTTATCAAAACTCCCTCCTTTCCCCTTGCAATCCAGCGTGGTGGAACTGTCTCTTGGGATAGGGGCGATCGCGTCTACTGCTGCGTTACCTTGAAACTAATGGTTTAAGCGTCCAGAATCATCCCCGAAATATCCCTCGCTCATCTCCAGCAGTATCCCCGACCTCTCCTTCTTTCCTTTCAAAAGCATAAATATGGAAACCCTCCAGGACAGAGCCTCCACCCAAAGCTCCCAGCAGATCAACCAAAGATCTTTTGAAATTGCGGACAAAATTGCCCTGATGCGCCAAGCTCTCCGCGAAACGGGCACGGATGCGATTCGCCTACAGGGCACGGACTGGTTTTCCTGGGCAACCGCAGGCGCATCCCATACGGTACTATTAGCCGCAGAGACGGGGGTGGCCGAAATCCTGGTGACGCGAGAAGGAGCCTGGATCATGACCAGCGAAATTGAAGCTCCCCGCTTTCAAGAAGAAGAACTTACTAGTTACAACGGCAGTTTGGGGGCGTACCAGCTTTTTGTTTACCCTTGGGCAGAGGAGGCACAGCGGGATGCCTGGATTCAAGAGGTGACGAGCAATGGCTTCATTCTAAGCGATCGCCCCCCCTACCCATCTGCGGCTCTACCCGCCAGTCTCATCCAGCAAAAGCAAATTCTCATCCCCAACGAACTCGATCGCTACCGTCAAGTCGGACGTTTGGCCAGCGAAGCCATGACCGAAGTTCTAGCCAGTGCCAAACCTGACTGGACGGAAGCCCAACTGGCCGGAGCCGGAGCCGCTGCCCTCTGGCGACGTGGACTCCATCCCGCTCTTACTTTAGCTGCTGGAGAAAAACGCCTCCCCCGCTACCGTCATCCCATCCCCACTCAAGAACCGCTGGGACGCATGGCCATGTTGGTCTTCTGTGCCCGAGGCTATGGACTCTACGCCAACCTCACCCGCTTTGTCTGCTTTGGCTCTCTCTCCACCGCAGAAGCCAATCTGCATAATCAGGTATATATAATAGAGGCCGATCTGCTTGATCGCTGTCGTCCCGGTGCCCGGTTGGATGAGTTGTATGGTGCGATCGCCCAAGCCTACCAGGACTCGGGTTACCCTCACGCTATCCAGGAACACCACCAGGGCGGACTCACAGGCTACCTCTCCCGCGAAGTCGTAGCCACGCCCACCACAAGAGATATTCTGCATCCTAATATGGCGCTGGCCTGGAACCCCAGTCTCCCCGGTGCAAAAGTAGAGGATACCTTTGCGATCGCCCCCGATGCCCCCCTCGAAAACCTCACCTTCGATCCCAACTGGCCCAGCACCGAAATCGCAGGCCGCCTCCGCCCCCTACCGCTTGAGCTAGGCTAACCCCCTTTTCCCTTTCGCCTTTCCCCCTTCCCCTATTACACCGCCAAACGATTCTTCCAAAAAGCCATCGCCACGATTCGCAGGTAAGGCACCATCACCCGAATCGTCATCCAAGGCCAGCGTCTGAGACTACCCAGGATGACGCGCAAATTACTATGCTGAAAGTGATCCAGCATAAATTGACGCAGTAATTTGCCGTCATATCCGGTTTCGATTAGCTTCAAATACATAGTCGGGAGATCGGAATAGTGGTAACCAAACCATTTCTGATCAATCGGCTTTGAATTCATGCCGCAATTGTACTGAAGCCACACCTTTTGGCTAATTTTGGCCTCACCCTGTATAGCACAAAACCCTGTCCAGTAGCCTGGGGCTTCAAAATTTTGGATGCTGGCTGGCCATGCCTGTAGGGCTTGCTGTGCCGTTTCGGTTTTGTAAATCAGGGAGGTGACAAAGCCGATGCCATTGGCAGCTTGAGTTTGTCGAAAGAAGTTCTCTAGCAGGGGTTGACCGGGTTCTCCAGGCGTTTCTTGAGGGACGGGGAAGTAGCGATCGCAGGTAATTTTCCCTTCGGGTGCGTAGTAGATGGAATAATTCAAGATCAAAGCCGTTATTTTGGGGTTGGCTTGCAAACTTTGAATGACATAGGCGATCGCCCCCACCGCAATGTCGTCATCATCCCCAACCACCCAAACATACTCGCTCTGTGCCAACTCTAAACAACGAGCAATGTTGCGGACAGGGCCACCATTGGTCGCATTCACATTGACCCGAAAAGGCACATGGGGCGAAAAAATCGTCTTCCATTTTTGAATAATGTCAGGTGTATCATCCGTTGATCCATCATCTGAAATAATGATCTCACAAACAGTTTCATAGCCTCGAATTGCGCGCAGCATCCAGGATAGCTGCTGGTCTAGAAACCGAGGACGGTTGTAGGTGGGAATCGCAAGGGTAAGGAAGGTAGACATAGGACACCTGAATCAAAACAGCTTCATTGCAGGAACAATGAAATGAGGAGAAGTAAGGACATAGGTTTATTCTCTAGACTGCCAAGGCTTACGGTCTTTTGTTTACAGCCTTTTGTTTACGCCTTTTGTTTATAGGCTTTTGTTTACAGTCTGTTGGTAGTCTTTTGCTTACAGCTTTTGGCTATAGTCTTTTTTATAGCCTTTTGCGATCATCATAAATGTGATGATTACAGCAGACATTTAAATCTATCGAGGACATTTTTTAAGGTCTACTGATTTTGAAGTCTACTGGTAATTATTGAATAGCGACAATTGTCTACCATAGACCTGCCCAAGCACAAGAGCGCAGTGAGGCTCTACTGCACCCTGTACGCTGAACCTGGCTTGCATGGGAGATTCTACGATCCCAAAAAGAAGGACAAAATTAGGAATCGTAATCGCTTCAAGAATCTACTATAGCTGTAATGACTTTGACCATGCGATCGGGTCTATGAAAGTATACATTGCGTTCATCTCACGTCAATTTTGTCGTGCATGAAGTTTTCTTGTTTTTAGACAACATAACCATAAATCAATAGCGACAAATCAAATAATAAAGAAGCATCACTGATTCAATCCCTGCCCATCTCCCCATCTCCCCATCTCCCCATCTCCCCATCTCCCCATCCCCCAATTAACCCTCACAAGTTGTAAAACGCGATCGGGTTCGGTAATGTCATAGATCTATCCACAATCTATCCACCCCTCGCCCCGCGACTCCCACCCTATGCTGCACTGGCTCCTGGAACCCCTTAGCTACGAGTTTATGAGAACGGCGATCGCCACTGGCATCCTCATTGGCATTCTCTGTCCTGTCGTCGGCTGCTACCTGATTGTTCAGCGCATGGCGCTTCTGGGGGACGTGATTGCCCATGCGATTTTGCCGGGGTTAGCGATCGCCAACTATTTCGGCATTGACATCCTCTGGGGAGCCTTCAGCTTTGGCATGTTCAGCACCTTTGTCATTGCCTGGATTCGCTCCCAGTCCCGCGTCAAGGTCGATGCCGCCATGGCACTCACCTTCGCCAGCTTCTTCGCCCTCGGGGTCACCCTGCTCAATCTCCTGAGAAGCCGCCTCGACCTCCATGAAATCCTCTTCGGCGACATCCTCAGCGTCTCCATGAACGATGTCTGGCGCACCCTCGTCATTGGGCTGGTCATCCTGTTCACCATCAAGCTTTGTTACAAAGAATTTCTCTTCTACACCTTCGATCGCACTGGAGCAGAGGCGATCGGCCTTCCCATCCGCGCCATCAACCTGGGACTCATGGCGATCATCACCCTGACGCTAATCATCGGCATGAAAATCGTCGGCGTTATCCTCGTCGTCTCCCTCATGGTCGGCCCCGCCATCACCGCCTATCTGCTGGTCAAAGAACTCCACTGGATGATGATCGTCGGCGCTGGGCTTGGGGTTTTGGCCAGTGTTACGGGGATGTATGTCAGCTATCACCTGAATCTGCCCTCGGGACCTGCGATCGCCCTAGTCATTTTCGCCCTTTTCTTGCTCGCTTTATTCTTTAGCCCCAATCAGGGGATTTTGACCCGACCCCGACAGCAGAAGGAATGAGGGGGAAAGGGAAAAGGGAATGAGGGGGAAAGGGGAAAGGGGAAAGGGGAAAGGGCGATCCTCGAATAGGAGCAAAGACTTCCTAGAAAGGAGATAGATCTACAACGCAGAACAACCCTTGGACGATAAGCATGGAAGGCGAACAATGAAGATCGAATATTGAAGGGAAAATAGCAAAATTTACAGTGCCATTTCTTTGTCTCCCCTTTCCCCTTTTCCCTTTCCCCTTTCCCCTCTCCATAGATTGACAGCCCCGCTCCAAGCCTCTACGATACAATACGGGTGCAAATGGAAAAAGATGGTCATGCCGCTTCTAGTGTCAGGATATCAGAAGTAACAATTGGTGGGAGTTTCGGAGCAATGCCTGAGGTTAGAATC
>JALOOP010000278.1 GCA_025454315.1 Oculatellaceae cyanobacterium Prado106 | reverse complement strand
TATTTGCAAATTGCTGGATTTGGGAGTGCGATCGCCGATTCCTGGCAAGACCTGCTGCTGCAACTGCAACACCAGAGTGTCGATCTCGTTCTCTTCTGTGGAGATCCGGCGATCGCCTTCACCCGCCTCCTGCAACCCGACCAGGCCGACCAACTCGCAGCCCTCCCCGCCAAACCCCCCATGCTCTTCTGGCACACCCCACCCCATCGCAGCAGAGCCGACCAACAAGCCCGCAAACAATTTGAAACCTGGTGGGGCAGAAAGGTGCAAATTCTACCGCCCACCCTATCCATGCCAGAACTCCTTGCTAAGGTAAGCCAAGTGCTAACAGGACACCAGCACCGCAACTAGGATCTTTAACAACAGGATCTTTAATAACTAGTACCCAGAAGTAATTGAGGGGAGAAGGGCTACGCAGCCCCTCTCCCCTCAATTACTTCTGGGTTAGTTTCTAAAAAAATCCCCTGTTCTGAATCCAGAACAGGGGGGCAACAACTCATTCAACAAAGCTCAATCAACAAAGCTCAATGAAATCCAGTTAGAACTTTCAGGATTTCTACAGTTCAGCCACCCGTTGGTAAGGCACAACTTCCTCACCAAAGTACCGGGCATACTCTGCGCTATCCACTAGGAGATTGACCAGAGCGCTCAAGCCTTGGTAGCCCAACACCTGATTGGACTCTTGGACTTCAGCCTGGTTAGCCGGAACCCGACCCAACAGATGGCGGCAGAGCAACTCGATCACCTTAGGATTGGGATAGGGCATGTAGAAGCGATCGCCATATCCCTTAGAACTCACCAATCCCCGGACAAACTCCCGTACCGAGAGAGAACCATTGCGGAACTGAGCTTCCAGGTCAACGACTCGCAGTTCAGAAGGAACCTGTCCACTGGGCACATCCATGACCTGAACATAGACCGCATCAATTAGCGCATCCATGTCCGTTGAGGTCATGCCGGGGATGAGTCGATAGATTCGCGCGGGTTTGCGCTGGGTCAACTCTTCGGTCACCAAGGCTTCAGTCCTACTGAAAGAGGTATTGCTGGAGCGACCTAATCCAGCGACGTTCGCCGTTTTAGCCTGCTTCTCTATATCCGACAGCGCCTTGCTCATCAGCGGCATCTTGGTCGCATCCATACGAGGCTTGACCGGCTCAAAACTGGGCACCACGAGATCCCGGTTTTGCTTGGTGAGCTGGTTATAGAGCCGCTGGGTGTTGGGGAAGTTGGCCGCAGGCAGCGTCGGGAAGCGACGGTAGGGCACCGTATCTTCGCCGAAGAACTCGGCATATTCCGGCGTGTTGACCATAGCCCGAATGAAGCCAGCCAGACCCGCAGTCGCCAAAATCTGGTTGTACTTGCGAATTTCAGCCTGATCGGAGGGCGCACGACCCAGGAAGTGCTTGGTTCCTAGCTCAATCACCTTGGTGTTGGGGAAGGGCGTGTAGAACTCCTTGATATAGAGGCTCGACATCCCCAACGCTTCAATGAATTCCTTCATGCTGATGTCGCCGTTGCTCAACTGCGTTTCCAGCACCGTGAACTCATTTTTAATGATGTACGGCTCAATATCCCGCTCAAAGATTTGGCGGTAAGCCGCGCGGATGGTGGTCTTCACCATGACCGGAGTCAGGGTGGTCAGCTTGAAGATCTTGGTCTGCTCACGCTGCTTGCTGACCCCTTGTCCAACCCGGAACTCGACATCGGCTACCGAGCGGGAGGTCGTGACCGCCCCCTTCTCGATAAACAGCGGGGTTGTTTCCTGAACAATCTTGGCTCCCTTGTCGGCAATGCTGCCCACGCGGCTGGTTCGCATCGCTTGACCTGCCGGAGTCACATAGCGCTCGTAGGGAATAGTGTCTTCGCCAAACGCCTCGGAGTATTCCTGGCTGTCAATGATGGCATCAACCACGGCATAGAAGCCCTTCTTCGAGGCCAGGTCAAAGTAGGCGTTCATTTCCTGGCGGCCATAGGTGGGACGACCCAGGAGACGACGATGGATATATTCGATCGCCTTGGTCACATACAGCGAAGTCCAGTACATTTTGCGGAACAGATCCGACTTGGCCAACTGCCGGACAAACTCGCGCAGGGTGATATCACCATTTTCCAGGTTGATTTCAGCCACCTTGAGCCGCTGTCCTTCAAAGACATCGCGCCCAAAGACTTGCAGATAAGCGGCTCGGATGGCAACCTGAGCGCCACTTTCAGAGTATTTGATGCTGATGCCCTTGGAGGAAGCGCCACCCTTGCCAAAACTCTTGGTAAAGCTGGGAGTCTGGTCAAATTTGGTGACCTTGGGGCCGAGTGAACCTGGAGCCACTCCTCTAGCACCTGGGTTGCTCAACTGGTTGTTGATGCCAGGGCCACGGGCAATCAAGATCCGACGGGTATCTTTGCCGAATGGAGCAGGGCTGCTGCTGGGGTTGCGGGTTGCTTTCGGGAAGATGGCACCGAATTGGATTTCCAGCGGATCGTTGCCAGATCCGTAGAAATGTTGGTCAGCCAGCGGCTGATTGTAACGGGCAAAGGTCGTAATGAACTGGGGAATCTTGCGGAAGGGAGCGCTGTACTTAAACAGGTCTTGCTGCGGCCCCCAGTTGCGGCATTCCTGGGCTTCTTGTCCCAGACCCCGGAGGTAGGGCACAGTTTCCTCACCGAAGTAATCGGAATACTCTTGGGAATCGACCAGAGCATCAATGAGGGCAGGCAGACCGCCGCTAGAGACGATTGCAAAATACTTTTGCACCTCTTCGCGGGAGCTTGGGCCACGACCCAGGAAGTGACGGAACGCTAGTTCTAGGGCGCGGCTGTTGATGTAAGGCTCGTAGAAATTCTTGCGGTACAAGGGCGATTTACCCAGACGGCGAACAAATTCCTTCATGGAAATGTCGCCATTTTTGACCTTGGATTCTAGGTCAGAAATGTTTAAGGAGTAAGCTCGCGTGATGTCCCGCTCAAACACCTGACGATAGGCTGCTTTGACCGCATCGTTCTTCTCGGAGGAAGACAGACCGGGCTTCATGGCATACTTCGATCGCTTCTCAGCCGCCACCGCGTAGATTTGGGGCAATTGCAAGCCCTGCTGATCCGCCGAAGGCCGCTGACGCACTTGATTAGAGGGCGTGGCTCCTCGGAACTCGGTGAGCAGGACATCAAAGTATTGAGCGACGATCGCCTCTGCCTCTGCGTCATTGCGGAAGTAGCCCACCGCAGCTTGCCGCATTCCTTGGATAGCCACGATTGTGGCATCGCCTGAACAAGCATTTTCAATAATTTCGCGCAGACCGCGAACATTCACCGAGATGATATTTGGGTCACCTGCCACGATCGCATAGGTGACATAGCGCAAAAACCAGCTCAAGTCCCGCAGTGATTTCTGCATGTTACGGGGGCCATAGCGCGCCACGTTGATGGGACGGAACCCTGCCGGAACCCCACCCCCAGGAGCAGTGCTAAAGATGGAACGGAAGCCATCAAACAGCCCATTACCGCCGCCGCTGGAGACATAGGTCGCGGTTCCTAACTTCATGGATTCGCGCGTGTCTAGCACTGTGCCTGCGATCGTCATTGCCACAGGCGCATCCGTGGGAGGTTTTTCCAAAAACGCCATCGGAGAACCACCCACAAAGATCCGGTTGGCAGCCTTGGAGACGATTAGCTCCGAGTTTTGGCTCAGAATGGCTGAAATTTCAATCCGCTTCAAGCCCGAATTGAAATAACCGGAAAGCTCGTTGAGTTCCCCGAACGCCAGAAAGCGGTCTTGCTGCTCAGCTTGAGTAATAGTTGTGACAGGTACAGTTTGATAGAGTTGCGGACGCGCAACAGAGCTTCCACCACTTGCCTTTACACTCATTGGATTTCAAAAGCTCCCTCGAATAAAAAATTGCATTTAGAGTTGGGATGAATTCCCTGGGTCGCGTGTTCACACAGAGCTGCCACGCACGCGACAACCCCAAGGTGAATTGGCCTATGTTTCTAACTTAAAACGTTTCGGGATCTACACCGACATTATTAAAAAGTGTGTAGTTTTTCCCAATAGCTCAATATGACCTGGTATTCAGCGGCCTTATACGGCCTCGTATAGCAGATCTTACGGGATAACGGGAACCAATCTGAGAAGAACTTTAAGGTTTGTTACTTAATCAAGAACCCTTAACAACTCTCACGCCAAACTCGCACTCGTCCACCCGCCAAAAATGGTCAATGCCAGCTTCAAGGCTTGTTTCCAGCGATTTCCTCAATTGCTTGACTTTCTAGAATGCTGCGGTACACTTGTTTTATGGTTCAAATGTACTAGCCTGAGTCGCATTCACAGCCATCCTATTCATAACCCCCCATTCACAATCGAGGTTCATCGCTATGTCGCAACAAGTCCTAGCTATCCACCCCCAATTCAACGATACCTCCTCTCCCCAAGTCGAAATTGTCGAAGAAACCAAACTCCTCTTCAACCACCAAGGCTCCGACCGTGAGCTTGTGAAGCAAATTGCGATCGCCATCCACGCCATCCGCGACCTCACCGCCAAAGCCTAAGTGAAGTCATGAGATGCAGAGCCGTTGAATTTTTGAATCTAAACCGCAGAGCCGCAGAGCCGCAGAGGGACATGTCTTCTAATGCGATTCTTTAGTTGCAGAATTTCAGCTTATTGAATGCTCAATCCTAAGCCTCTCAGGTTCACCGTTTCTCGTCTTCAAGTTTTCTAGCTGGCAGGTTCAAACCTAAAAGAGTTGTTGGCTCAGGGATTCATTCCATCCCCTAATCAACAACTCTTTTTCTTTTTCTAAATTCCCTTGTTTTAGATTCCCTTTTCTATTCTTTAATTCCTTCAACCTGCTCGAAAAAACTCTGCGTCTCTGCATCTCTGCGGTTTATTTGCTACCCCTATCCCAGCAGCCGATCGTTCAATTCCCCCCATGCTGCCCAAACACCAACCGATAGCTCAAATCCTTAATCTCATTGATCAACTTCCCCTGGTTCTCCGCATCCGCCAGCATACAGTCCAGCGCCCGCTCCAACCTTGCCAAAGTCGCATCAATACTGTTGCGAAACTCTGTCGAAGCCGCCTTCTGCTCCAAGCAAAACAACTGCAACGTCACCGCCTGACTCTCCCGCAGTTCCGTCACGCTGGCTCGAAGATTATCGATTTGTTGCTGGCTATTTTCCTGATGCTGCTGCAGAGCCGCGATCGCCACCGCATTCATCTGGACGATCGCCAGAATTTGCGCCATCTGTTCGTTTAAATTCTCTGTGTTGATACTCACTGCGCTTCAAATCTCTCAACATCTTCCTTAACCTTATACCGGACTTGCAGCTTTGCATCACACTTTTCGCTAAACTCTGGGGGGATATGTCCCAAAAAATATGTCCTAAATTATTGCTGATCCACACCCCATAACAACTCCCTATTCTCCTCCCCCCTTCCATGTTAGACTCCACCCGTGATCAGGCCATCCGAGACGCTGTTGCCAAGCTCTACGACACCTACCCCTTCCCCCCCGAACCCCTCCTCGATGAACCGCCCCCCGGCTACAACTGGCGCTGGAACTGGCTCACCGCCTACCACTTCTGCACCGGACAACTCCCCGACCGTCAAGATATTCGTATCCTGGACGCTGGCTGTGGCTCTGGTGTCGGCACCGAATACCTGGTTCACCTCAACCCCCAAGCCCAGGTCACTGGCATTGACCTCAGCGCTGGGACTCTGGCCGTTGCCAAAGAGCGCTGCCAGCGGTCTGGAGCCGATCGCGTCGAATTCCACCAGCTCAGCCTTTTTGACGCGGATCAGCTCCCCGGCGAATTTGACCTGATTAACTGCGTCGGTGTCCTGCACCACACCCCCGACCCGATTCGCGGTATCCAGGCTCTTGCCCAAAAACTGGCTCCCGGTGGCCTACTCCATGTCTTCGTTTACGGCGAACTGGGCCGCTGGGAAATCAAACTGATGCAAGAAGCGATCGCCCTCCTCCAAGGCACCCGTCGCGGCGACTACCAGGACGGTGTAAAACTCGGTCGGCAACTCTTCGCCACCCTCCCCGAAAACAACCGCCTGCGCCAGCGCGAAGAAGAGCGCTGGTCAATGGAAAACCACAAAGATGAATGCTTCGCCGATATGTACGTGCATCCCCAGGAAATCGACTACAACATCCACACCGTCTTCGGCCTGATTGATGCTTCCGGCCTCACCTTCCTGGGCTTCTCCAACCCCCAAATCTGGAACATCGATCGCCTCTTCCAACAAAACCCCGACCTGATGGAACGCTTCGCCGACCTCGACGATCGCCAACGCTACCGCCTGATCGAACTCCTCGACCCCAGCACCATTACCCACTACGAATTTTTCCTGGGTTGCCCCCCCTTCCCCCCCCCCAACTGGAGCAACGACACCCCCCAACACAACGCCATCCCCACCCGCAGCCCCTGCATGGATGGCTGGGACAGCCGCTGCATCTTCAACTGCGACTACCAAATCCTCAACCTCACCGAAGCTGAGTGGCAGTTTCTCAAACTCTGTGATGAGCAGAAAGGGCGATCGGTGCAGGACTGTATGGCGGAGTCGGGTTTGGCGCTTGAGGGTGTGCGATCGCTCTTGGCTCAACAGGTGCTGCTGCTGAGTCCTGGTGGAGTTGGGTAGGAGAAGGAAAGGGGAAGGGCGAAAGGGGAAGGGCGAAAGGGGATTTCATGGAATTCTTGGAGGGTGCATAGAATCTTCAACACTCCAGAATCAGCATTCTAAAAAAGTAAAAGTAACAGTATCATGCATTGCCTCAGTCGATTCGCAGTGTGGTCGCTATCGCCCCAGCTAAAATAGAAGGATTCAGTTGATAGGAGGTCAAGCCTATGACAATTCGCCAACCCCGCTACAGCAAAGAAGAATTTGCCCAGCGTGGCGATGCTCTTTATGAGTCTCAGATCCGTCAGCAGGTTGAGGAAGGGAATCATGGCAAGATTGTGGCGATCGACATTGAAACTGGCGCGTTTGAGGTTGCAGATGATATTCTGCCTGCGACCGATCGGTTATTTGAGCGATTGCCAGATGCTCAGCCCTGGATTATCCGCATTGGACATCGAGCCGTTCACCGTTTTGGCGCACGGAGTCTCAAGAAATCTTAAATGATGAAGGGTGTGGTCAGTCCTAGTTGTGAAGCGATGATTCGGTTTGCAATTGGCAATAAACAAGGTCAACTCCAAACGATTGATGCTGTAATCGATACAGGGTATACAGGTTTTCTGAGTGTCCCCAGTGAAGTTATTGTGGCACTGAGTTTATCGTGGACTGGAGTTGATCGCGTAACGTTGGGTGATGGCAGCGAAACAACTTTTGAGGTGTATGCAGGGAGGATTATCTGGGATGGCAAGTATCGAGATATTCCAATTAACGAGTCAGAAACAGAGCCACTGGTGGGGATGAGTCTACTCTACGGCTACGACTTGAGAATTCAGACCGTAATAGGGGGCACTGTCACAATTGAAGAGTTGAGGTAAACGAGGTTAGTCGGCGCAGTGCAGTCTAACGCCTCTCTTTTAACCTTGTCCTCTCATAACCTGATGGGGAGATTCCTTCCTTCATTCCTTATTTCTCCACCCGAGCTTCCACCACAAGCCGAGGTTTTTCCCGTTTCTCCTGCTGCTGAATACCCCCTACCCCCAACTCCAACACCATCCGGTAGTTCCCTGGCTGCGGCGGAAATACCACCCGCCCGATCGCCATCACCGTCTCTCCGGGTTTCGGCATCCCCGACACATACAGCCGACTGCGCGCCCCTACCTTGATCCGCACCGCCTGATCCGACTCATCCAGAAACTCCACATCTACATGAGTCCGTCCCCGACTTAGCCCCGTTTCATAACCGACCCAAGGCACCGTTCCTATGTTCTTCACCTGTGCCTGGAGCACCATCTTGCGCGATGGCTGAGCGACGATCGCCCCCCCAATTGGCTTGCCGTTTCGTTTTGCGATCGCCCCAATTTCCCCATTCCATTGTTTGAGGTAAGAAGTGCGATCGCCAATCGGATCAACCGCCCGATAAAACACATGGTTTGCACTGCGCTCAATCTGCGTATCCTGCCATTCCCAGAGCCTTTCCTTGGTGTAGTAGGGAATCCCATCCCAGTTCGTATAGCCAAACGCCCCAACCGCCTGGGTGAACGTAGACCAAAAAATCAGAAACATCAGCAACGCCAGCTTCAATCGGCTCCACCGCCAATTCCCCTGATTCCACTGCTCTACCCAATGGGCGAGTAAGTAAGCGATCGCCAACCCCACCATCGGCAAAATATCCGTCAAATACCGAGGCCCATAGCAAGCGCCGCCCGACCAAATCCGAAAAAAGCAATACTGCAAAAACACCAGCCCCGCCGCCAGCGTCAGACAAATCACCAGTTTTTCATCCTTCCCCGCCCGCCAGCGCCAAACCTGCCCCACCCCCGGAATCGCCAGCAGCACCACCGGGCTAAAGATCAGCAGTCCCCGGCTGGGGCTGACCAACAGCCCGAGGAAGCCTTCTACAAACTGAGCCACCGTTAGCTGATAAAACGAAGCCGTAAACGAAGCATCCTGGCGGCCAAACCGGGAATAGCCGCCAATCACCAAATTGCTCAGGCTAAACCCAAAGTAATAAATATTCCAGCTTGCACTAATGAACAGCGAGGGCAACCCCAGCAGCAGAAAAATCGCCTCTCTGCGATACATAAACAGGGCATAGGCGATCGCCGCCAAACTATAGAGCAAACTCGTCGATCGCACCCCCGGCAGCAGCCCACAAAAAATCCCCGCCAAAACCAATAAAAGCCTCCGCCGTCCTCCGCCACAGCGATTCGCCTTAAACAGACAAAAGACAATACACAGCACCACCAAATTAGACGACCCATGCTGCCATAGCCCCTGCGACCCAATCACCCAAGTCGAAGTCGCAAACGCAAAAATGAATGTGGAAATACAGGCGATCGCCCGATTAAACTTCAGCCGCACAATCAAATAAAAAACTACGACTGAAAGCGCCGCCACCGTCGTCGCCGCCAGCTTCTGATAAGACAGCAGCGCCCCCTCAAACTCCGGGTCAGTCAGCCGCAGCAAATCCACCGGACTCCCCGCTACCAACCCCTGAAAGAACTCCGCTCCCTTAATCGCCACAAAAAACAAAACATAAATCGGAAACGTCAAAATCGCATTCCCAATCGGATAGGTAGACCCCAAATGACCATTCGGAGCCTCCACAAAATAATGGGGAATTCCATCCGCCCCATGTCGAGTATCCGTCCGATACAGATGCCCCCCCCGGAACAGATCAAAATTCAAACTATGGTTATCCAACCAATGAAACGCCCACAAAGAACTCGGAATATTATCCGTCGAGCTAATCGCCGTCCCATTCGCCAAATACACAAACCCACAAGTCACAAAAATTAAGACACAAACCCAAGCCTCAATTCTCTTACCAAAAATCTGCTCTATCTTCCCAAAAATCTGCTTCATAAAGGAGGGATGCGATCGCTAAAAAACAAACCACTACCAGCAATTCCAAATTCGGAATGTATCAAGAGATACTGACGAATTTGCAATGATCGGCATCCATGCTTTCACGGTCTAAATTGAAATCTTTGATCATC
>JALOOP010000011.1 GCA_025454315.1 Oculatellaceae cyanobacterium Prado106 | reverse complement strand
TTGGAAACGGCGCGAGGGGGGATTCTGCGATCGGGTCTGGGATTCACCGCCTGCGATGTGGGCGTGGTGCTGAATGTGGCCGCCGATCACCTGGGGATTGGCGACATTGAAACCGTGGAAGACCTGGCGCACTTAAAGAGCATTGTGGTGGAAACGGCTCGTCCCAATGGGTATGCCGTTCTCAACGCGGATGATCCGCTGGTGTCGGCGATGGCGCAGCAGGTGCAGGCGCAAATTGCTTATTTTTCGATGAATCCGGAGAATGAACTGGTGCGAAACCACACGCGCCAGGGCGGACTGGCGGCGGTCTATGAAAATGGCTTCCTGTCGATTTTGAAAGGGGACTGGACGCTGCGGATTGAGCAGGCGGTGAATGTGCCTTTGACGATGGGAGGACGCGCGCCGTTTATGATTGCTAATGCGCTGGCGGCTAGCCTTGCGGCGTTTGCCCAGGGGATTCGCATTGAAGATATTCGGATGGCGCTGCATACTTTCCAAGCGTCCGTGAATCAAACGCCGGGACGGATGAATTTGTTTAATTTGGGCAAGCATCATGTGCTGGTGGACTATGCCCATAACCCCCATAGCTACACCGCTTTGGGCAACTTTGTCCGCAACTGGGAAGGGGAGCGGGTTGGCGTGATTGGGGGGCCGGGCGATCGCCGAGATGAGGACTTTGTGACGCTGGGTAAGCTGTCGGCGGAAATTTTCGATCGCATCATTGTTAAAGAGGATGATGATACCCGAGGCCGTCCCCGAGGCGATGCGGCGAAGCTGATTGTGCAAGGCATTCAGTCGAGCGAAAGAGCGGTGCCCTATGAGGTGGTTTTGAACGAAACGGAGGCGGTGAATCAAACGTTGGATGGGGCGATCGCCAAGAGCCTGGTCGTGATCCTGCCGGAGAGTGTGGATCGGGCGATCGGCTTGATTGAGTTGCGAAATCCTTTGCCGCAGTTGGATTTGCCCCAGAAGGCGATCGCTACTGGCACCGTTTTGCCGCCCATTCCTGCGCCTCGCAGTGTGGCGGTGGGGACGGGAATGGAAGTGAATGAGTATGCTTAGGGGATGAATTTAAACCACAGAGACGCGGAGACTCAGAGAAAAGAGGTGCAGAGGAGTTTATTTCCTTTGTGTCTCTAGGGGATGGTATTCCGTGGCTAGACCTGGGTAAGCCTCTAAAGTTAAACGAGTTAAACGAGGAATGAGGCAGACTGCTCTTTGTGTGCGGTCTGCCTTCTAGTATTGAATGATTACAATCGAACAGTCGAAATGGGATTAGCCACCGTAGTTCCAGCCTGTGCTTTCCAGGAGGAGGGGATCGCCTTCGCGGTGGATGCCTGCGGCGATGACTTCGCCGACAAAGACGGTGTGGTCGCCGTGTTCAACGGCACCGATGACTCGGCATTCTACGTAGCCCAGGGAATCGGTGATGATGGGGCAGCCTGTTTCGCCCAGGTAGAATTCTACGTCTTCAAACTTGTTGCCGACGCGGCGCTGGGGCTTGAAGAATTTTTGCGCCATTTCTTTTTGGCCGACTTCTAGCACACTCAGGGCAAAGACCTGGCTGGATTGAATCATGGCATGGGAGCCAGAGCTTTTGTTGACACAATTGACCACCAGCGGCGGCTGAAACGAAGCCTGCATCACCCAACTGGCCGTGAAGCCATTGACCTCTTCTCCCTCTTTGACCCCGCAGACATAGAGTCCATGCGGAATCTTTCGTAGCATTGTTTTCTTGGCTTGTTCATCTAGCATGGTATTTCTTTCCCGAGCGACCTGCGTCAACATGATACGGGTACATGATACGGGTGGGAGGGATCAAAATCCAAGGGATAAGTCCGGGCTTCTTCCAAGAGGCATTGCCAAGAACAAGTTTGCACAAGAGGCGCAAGGGGAACCAGAGATTTTTTCCTTGTACCTCTCCTTGTACTAAGGTTGTGACCTTATATTTTCTTGTACTTATTTATCCATTGTTTACCGCTTTTTACCGCCCTCCAAACCACTCCCTGCCTCAACTCCCTAATCGCCAAGGCGCAGAGCACTCCCTTTCGCCTTTCCCCTTTCCCCCTTCCCCTTCCTCACCCCTGTCCCCAAAACAACAATTTCGACTTAGACTATAGAGGCTTAATCTATGATTCAGCCTTGATCTCGCCTATGCTAGTTCGCTTTCAAGTCCATCGCCAAACCCTCGATACCGCTTCCCGATTCCAGACCTTTGACCTGGAAGTTGACCCCGGCAACACCATTCTGGACTGTCTCAACCGCATCAAATGGGAACAGGATGGTAGCCTTGCCTTTCGCAAAAACTGTCGCAATACCATCTGTGGCAGTTGTTCCATGCGAATCAACGGGCGCTCTGCCCTCGCCTGCAAAGAAAATGTGGGCAGCGAAGTCGCCCGCCTCCAGTCGATCGCCACTTCTGCCCATACCCCTCTCCCCGAAATCCCTACCATGACGATCGCCCCCATGGGCAACATGCCCGTGGTCAAAGATCTAGTCGTAGATATGCAAAGCTTCTGGAACAACCTGGAAGCCGTTGATCCCTACGTCAGCACCAGCGCCCGTCAGATCCCCGAACGAGAATTTTTACAATCCCCCGAAGAGCGCGATCGCCTCAACCAAGTCGGCAACTGCATCCTCTGCGGAGCCTGCTACTCCGAGTGCAACGCCCGCGAAGTCAACCCCAACTTTGTCGGCCCCCATGCCCTCGCCAAAGCCTACCGCACCCTGGCCGACTCCCGCGATGCCCAAACCGACTCCCGCCTAGACCGCTACAGCGAAGGCACTGAGGGCGTTTGGGGCTGCACCCGCTGTTCCTACTGTGACTCCGTCTGCCCCATGGAAGTCGCCCCCATGGAGCAAATCGGCAATATCAAACAGTCCATTCTCGATCGCGCATCCTCCACCCCCGTCCAGGAAGCACCCCGCCCGATTCGCCACCGCCAAGTGTTAATCGATCTGGTCAAAGAAGGCGGCTGGATTGACGAGCGCAAATTTGGCCTACGAGTCGTCAGCAATTCCTTCCGAGATTTACGCGGCTTAGCCAGCTTAGGGCCTTTGGGCTTGAGAATGCTGGCAAAAGGCAAATTTCCCCTCAGCTTTGAACCGTCTGAAGGGGTGGAAGAAGTGCGATCGCTCATTGAAGCCGTTAAAGCTAAGGAGAGTAGGGAGTAGGGAGTGGGGAGTCGGGTGGAAGAAGGGCGATCGCTCATTGAATCTGTCCAAGCCCTAGAATCACCACCTTCAAAGTAAAAATCGCGGCGTTGAGTAATCCAGGGATGAATCACGAATCCCAAAATTGTTTCCAAAACAAAATGCCCTATCCTGCCGGGAGGTTGATCCAAAACCTTCCCAAACCAGATAGGGCATTTTATTGAATTGATTTCTTATCTATATCTATACGCGATTCATCATGGTCAGCAGTCCTTGTTGACCCAATAGCAATTCGCGCATCAAGCTGACAATCCCAAACCAAATAATCGGCGTAATATCTACCCCACCCAAAGGCGGCACCAGCTTCCGCAGCGGAATCAGCAGCGGCTCCGTCGGCAGCGCCACCAAAATGAAGGGAAACCGATTCAACTCCGCCTGGGGATACCAGGTCAAAATGATGCGAAAAATAAACAACAGCATCATCACACCCAGCAAAATCGAGAGTGCTACGGTTCCGATCGCAGTCACATCCATCCTTCCCAGCCTCCCAGCAAATTAGTTTCTTCATTTTATCTTAACGGGGAGTAGGGAGTGGGGAGTAGGGAATAGGGGAGACATGGGTGGACACAGATGAACCTAGAGAAATGAACCTAGATTTAGACCCAGAAGTAAAGTCAAGGATCTATCTTTGACTTTTAACAAGCCCCCCTTTCGCCTTTTCCCTTGCCCCTTCCCAAAAGCTTCTCCGCTCCCTCCAAAATCCTGTCCTCCCCCCACTCCCCACTCCCTACTCCCCACTCCCCACTCCCCACTCCCTCTTTCTGGTACATTTGTTTCACACCCGAAAATTCACGCTAAAATAGCACTATTTGCCCTCAACCCTATGCCTAAAGTGCGATCGCTCTACACCTGCAACGAGTGCGGAGCCGAATCTTCCCAGTATTTTGGTCGATGCCCTTCCTGTAGTACCTGGAACTCCCTCGTAGAGCAGGTTGTGACCACCTCATCCAGCAACCGAGCTGCGGCAGTTGGTGCCCGCTCGGCAAAATCTCGGGCTGTCTCCCAGCCCGTGCAACCCCTGTCCTCCCTGACCTTTGCCCAAATTGAGGATGCGCCCCAAGCTCGGCTGTCCTCCGGCTATTCAGAACTCGATCGCGTCCTAGGCGGCGGCATCGTGCCGGGGTCACTGGTACTCATTGGCGGCGATCCAGGCATTGGCAAATCCACGCTGTTACTACAGGTGGCCAATCGATTAGCCACGCGCTATCGGATGCTCTATGTCTGTGCCGAAGAATCCGGGCAGCAGGTCAAACTCCGTTCCCAAAGATTGGGAATTGGCGCTCCTTCATCTGAGGTTGAGGCGAAGTCTTCCGCAGATGCCTCGCTCTATCTACTTCCCGAAACTGATCTAGACACCATCCTACGAGAGCTAGAAGCCCTGCGCCCCCAGGTTGCCGTCATTGACAGTATCCAAGCGCTCTACTTTGCCTCCCTCAACTCGGCTCCAGGCTCGGTCGCCCAGGTGCGCGAATGCACCTCAGCCCTGATGCAGGTGGCCAAACGGGAAAATATTACGCTCTTTATTGTGGGTCACGTCACCAAGGAAGGGGCGATCGCTGGTCCCAAAGTCCTGGAGCATTTGGTCGATACGGTGCTGTACTTTGAGGGCGATCGCTTTGCCAGTCACCGATTGCTGCGATCGGTGAAAAACCGCTTTGGAGCCACCCACGAGCTAGGTGTCTTTGAAATGGCCGAGGGTGGCTTAGAAGAAGTGCTGAACCCCTCTGAGCTTTTCCTGGGCAACCGCGACGAACAATCCACCGGAACCGCCACGATCGTCGCCTGTGAAGGCACCCGTCCCCTAGTGCTAGAACTTCAGGCACTGGTCAGCCCCACCAGCTATCCTTCGCCGCGCCGCTCTACCACTGGAATTGAATACAACCGTCTGCTGCAAATTCTGGCCGTGCTAGAAAAGCGAGTCGGCATTCCCCTTTCCAAGCTAGATGCCTATGTTGCGGCTTCCGGGGGACTAAATGTGGGCGAACCCGCAGCAGATTTGGGAGTGGCGGTGGCGATCGCCGCTAGTTTTCGCGATCGCATCGTAGACCCCGGCACCGTCCTAATCGGCGAAGTCGGTCTAGGTGGACAAATTCGCCCCGTGTCGCAAATGGAACTACGGCTCAAAGAAGCAGCCAAACTTGGGTTTAAGCGAGCGATCGTGCCCCATACCCAAGCGACTTCTAATGTGGGACTAGAAATGGTGCCCGTTGCCCGAGTCGTCGATGCCATTACAGCAGCCTTAACCAGCGACAACACCCACAAATCCAACGCTTCCAATCAAGAGATTGTCCGAATCGATGAATCATAGAATACATGGTCAAGGGATTAAGCCGTCAAGTTTGGCAACCTCCTTTGAAATATCGCATTTGAAACATCTTGACAAGCCGTCAAAAAATCTGTCACTGTATAACTGTGAAACAGGGTGTTTTGGCTATATTTGCCATCCTATGGATCTTGAAATATAGCGACTTAAAAGCTTTTAGGCTTTATTAATCTTCAACTCAGCCATAATTCCTAAAAAATCTTTGTGCCTTAATTGGCCTTCATTTCGCTGAAATATATCTAGAAAAAGTGCATCTGCATGAATTGACTCCATGATTCTGATCATTCGCCCCCCATCGATCAGAATTCTAGGATTAAGAACCTCATAGACCTGATCTTTTTTTGATCATTCCTTGAGTTTCATGACCGATTCTTGAGATTTATCAGAAGCATTTGCCAGATCTGTGGAATGGATGCATATTACCGATCGCATCAGTGATCTCTCTCTGCGTGTTTTCGCAGATGAAAATTCTGGTCTGGCTTGTTTCAATCAAAAGCTGAAATTGATCAACCTTGATCCGATTCTGCGGTTCAGGTTGCTGTTTATTTTTCATCGGCAGCTATTCTGAACCCCTTTGATGAATGCGTCTTAATGCGTCACTCGCGCATTCACTGGTGCGATCGCCCCCATTCCCCTTTAAAACTTTTATCAACGTTCAACCTCACCTTGCGTATCGGCAGGCAACCCAGCAGAATGGCTCCGTTCCCTTAGCTTAGCTTGCTCTTATGTTCTCACGGCCAGATGCGTTGTAGCTAAGCTGCTAAAGGTGTTTGGGTGGGATAAGTCAGGTTGAATGCTGTCATTGAACCGAATAATCCCACCTGGTTTCATCCTAGATTAGGCAAGACTCAGGTCTATTGCTTAACAAAGATGAAGTGAATCTTAAGGCCAAAGTTGTGATCCAAATCACTGCTAGGCCGTGACGCATAAGCGTCAATAGGGGGTGTCTGGCTAAAAGCCCATGTCTGTCTTGGGTCAACGCCGCCCAGGTCATTCCTTTCAGTCGTGGGATAAATGATCTGTTCAGAAATCAGTTCAGATGTGAATGTCACTCAATTTTGCAAAAACTAGTCCTCTAGATGCGAAAAGCCCGGCAGCAACCTGCATTTTTTGCATTTGCTGTATCAACCGACATTTCCCACCTTGACTGAAGTGGGATATACTACCCGAGGGCAGTTCGTTTAATCAAGCTTAATATTTCCGTGATTCCCACACTCTAAACCCAGAGTGCTTTTAATCGTTATTAGCTGGACTTAATTAGCTGACTTTAAAGCCTTTTGTCTTTCACGCCCCCAAAAATTTTAAGCCTCTCAACTGAAACACAAGGAAGAGTCTTTCGTGCGCCTTCTTAGAATCATCGGGATTTTTCTCTCCTCCATTGCGGTCTTTCTACTTCTCTCCTGGTTACTCAACACCCTCGTCCCGCTCAATCGGCTAAACAGCCTCCAGCCCCTGAAACCCCAGGAGCTGGCAAGTACCCCTCCAGGAACACTCGTTCTTTTCGAGTGCCACATTGGTTCCACCCTGGCTAACCCTGAATCCACCCAGCAACTCCCGCTGGACTGTGGCAATGACAACTTTCTGGTGCAATACGCGGCTAGTCATATCAAGAATTTGCCGCCAGTCCAGGAAAATAGCAATCAGACTCGGGCGATCGCCATCAGTGACCCCGTTGTGGTGATTGGCAAGGTACAGTCGGGTGAGGGCAACCGCACCGTCAAAGCCGAACTCGTTGCCTACGGTAGCCGCCTCAGTAACCTGAACACCTTCCGAGGTAGCGGCATTCTGCAAATCATCGTGGCCGAAGTCATTGGCGGCATTGGCATCCTGGCAATCTTCATCGATTGGCGGATGGCTCGCTCGAAACGCAACCACCACATTCGCACGGCACGGCAGATGGAGCAAGCCCAAACCCTCCAAAAGCAGAACCTGCAACAACAATTAGCCGAAGCGCCCGTCTATCAGCGCCGCCGCTAAGCTTCAGAAAAGCGCTCATCCGAATAAGACGAAGGGGGATTCTGTATACCATGCAGAATCCCCCTTCGTTTTTGTCATTGACTTGTTTCTTGCCCTAAACCTTGGACAACCCAGGACTATCCAAAAATGGGGTTGCTGAATTCAGCAACGCCCCAAAAATTTACCCGGTGTAGGGAGGCGATCAATCCTCCACTACACCGGGCAAAAAATAGGAAATGCGATCGCGCCAGCCTACTTCAGCTTTTGCTTGATAAACATGAGGATCTGAGCCATTTGCTTCTTCAGCGTATCGATTTCGGTTTGCATGACTTGAATCTTCTGATTCAGGATGACGACCTCATCCGCATTGGCTGAGTTCGCCGCAGCCACCGCAGCCACACTGGCTTGGGACGGCGTGACGGTCTGAGGACGGGGCAACCGAGCCTTGGCCATCGCCCCTTTAATGGCTTCAATCAGTTCCTTCTGCTCAAAGGGTTTTTCGATAAATTCAAAGAACTGGAAGGGTTCAGGAATTTTTTCAGTGACTTCTTCCCGACGACCCGACATCAAAACCAGCGGGATATTTTGCAGTTCGGATTGCCCTTGAATATGCTGAAAGACTTCCCAGCCGCTCATGCGGGGCAGCAGAAAATCCAACATGATTAAGTTGGGGCGCTCTTGGCGGATGCAATCCAAGCCCTCCACGCCATCTTTGGCCTCCAAAACCTGGAAGTTGCCCTTGGGCAACATATCCCTGACCATGTTCCGGATAACCCTGCTGTCATCAATAACTAGGATTTTGTGACTTGCCACGACGGACTACTCCTCTGACGGGGATAATACGAATAAAGAACAATGAACTTGTGAAGCGTTGACTGGAGACAGAATGCGACCTGATGACAATTTAACCCCTACAGGGTAAATGCACATGCTTCTAACTAAGCTGGTTACTGGTTTAGCTAATTAATTGAGCCATTTAATTTAGCCGTTTGATTTAGCCTAGCCGTTTGATTTAGCCTAGCCGTTTGATTTAGCCTATCAGTGTAGCCTCTAGAAGCATGGATCAAAGGTGGGAAAGGTCGTTTCTTGCTACCTGAACTTACAAAGAAGAATCAGCCTGAACCAACGCCCATCGTGATCGATATTACTATTCCCATAGGTATCCCAAATGTTATCGCCTGCTAACTGAAGCTTTCTGGAATACGGTTTACAAATGGGTTTACCCGTTCTACAGCATGATCAAACGAGTTTTGATAGATTTTAGATCTCACGATTCCCATGTGTTCACGATTTGAGATATCTAGCATCTCTGCTTCTATCGACAAATCGCAGACTCTATGACAAGGCATGATGGCAAAGCCGCTGATACCCAGTTGGAGATGCCATGATGAATACATCAACCTGTCCATCCAGCTTTCAACCCTATTTTTTTGATTGAAAGGAATTCACTGACCCATGCAATCGCAGAATGCGGCTCATCCGGCTGAAGAAAACAGTCCAACGGCACAGCGGCGCACTTCTCCACTAGCCAGTTTGCCCGATTGGCTCCGTCGCCCCCTGGGAAAAGCCAGCGAAATCTCCACGGTGCAGCAGATCATTAAACAACGCCAGCTTCACACCATCTGCGAAGAAGGGCGCTGCCCCAATCGAGGCGAATGCTATGCCCAAAAAACCGCCACTTTCCTGCTCATGGGCCCCACCTGTACCCGCGCCTGCGGATTCTGCCAAGTAGACAAAGGCCATGCCCCAATGGCGCTCGACCCGGATGAACCGCGCAAGGTGGCTGAATCCGTCAGTCTGCTGGGCTTGCAATATGTCGTTCTCACCTCAGTCGCCCGAGATGACCTCCCCGATCAGGGCGCAGGCTGGTTTGTCCAAACCATGACCGCCATCCGCCAACAAAATCCCCACACTCAAATTGAAGTTTTAACTCCAGACTTTTGGGGTGGTCAGGGCGGCGCAGACACCCAGGCACAGCGGGTATCCGTCATCGTCGAGGCTCAACCCGCCTGCTATAACCACAACATTGAAACGGTTCATCGCCTCCAGGGCAAAGTCCGACGCGGAGCCAAGTCCGATCGCTCTCTCCAAGTCCTCCGCCTAGTCAAACAACTCAACCCCGCCATCCCCACCAAATCCGGCCTCATGCTCGGTCACGGCGAAACCCAGGAAGAAGTCATTGAAACGCTCCAGGATTTGCGATCGGTGGGCTGCGATCGCCTCACCATCGGCCAATACATGCAGCCTTCTCTAGAACATCTCCCGGTACAGCGCTACTGGCATCCCGATGAGTTTGAAGCGTTGGGTGCGATCGCCCGTGAGATGGGTTTTTCCCAGGTGCGATCGGGGCCTCTGGTGCGAAGTTCGTACCATGCGGGGCAGGAGGCTTAGGGACAAGGGAAAGGGGAAAGGCGAAAGGGGAAAGGCGAAAGGGAGAGCATGGAATCAAGGCTTGAAAGAGTCGAGGAAAATTTCCCCTGCTCCCTTCATGAATCAATTCAATGAATCCGTCCGGGATTCCCCTTTTCCCTTTTCCCTTTTCCCTTTCGCCCTACTCCCCACCTCCCCACCCAAAATTCAATAACAATACCTCCCCCCCGAGTCCGGCTTGCTGCGGGATTCGCCTTCGCGGATGGTTCCGAGGAGTGTGGAGACGATGATGCAGCGTTTGGTTGAGGTTTGGTTGGTTTTTAGCGTGACTCTGCCCAGTTGTCCGGTGACGCCCCCTGTTGTTGTAAATTGAACTCGGTAGATGCCGTTGCTGGAGAGGAGTGTGGTTTCTGCGATGTCGAGTTTGGCATTGGGGGTGGCGAGGTCTTGCCAGTTCTGCGGGGTGGTCGTGGCTGGATGGGTGGCGAATTGAACTTTGCCGTTGAATTCGCGGAGGCTGAGTTGCCAGATGCGTTTGGACTGCTTTGCTCTGGACTGAGTTTGGCGCATGGCTTGAAGAATTTCATCTTGGGCGGCGTTCAGGTTACGAGTCGTGAGAAAACCATTCCAGGCTGGAGCGCTGATGGCAAACAGGATGCCAATGATGGCAACCACGACTAAAACTTCGATTAAGGTAAACCCTAGCGGAGTGGCAGATGCACGAACCCGACCCAACAGCCATGCACGGACAAAAAGCCGATGATGGTTAAGCATTGAGGTTTAGTTAGCGTGCAATTTTCCTTCTTAAGGTGCCCGAATTCCGCTGGAGTGCTTGAAGGATTTTGAAAAGGATTTTGAAACTGAAGGATCTTGAAAAATCATGCATTTAATTTTGTATAGCAAGCCGGGATGCCATTTGTGCGAAGGCTTGCAGGAAAAACTATCCAAAGTTCAAGGATTCGAGATTGAACTGGAAGTGCGAGATATTACCAGCCGTGACGATTGGTTTCAGGCGTATCAGTATGAAATTCCGCTCCTATTTCTAGTGCCTGCGGATGCCGCTGTGGAAACCGTGTCTCCGGTGCTGTTACCTCGGCTATCTCCCCGCGCATCCGTTCGTCAACTCGAACAATTGCTTCAGAAATACAGGTCATAGGCTGCAAAATGCTGTAAGAAGCTGCAAAACCAAGCTGCAAAGTGAATCTGAAAGGTGAATTTGCAAAGTGAATCTGTAGAAAGTGAATTTGCAAAAAAAGTTGAGAATCTTTGCCCTGACAGCATAGAATTTGCCTCATCCCTCATCACAGCCCTTGGGCAACCCGGTTTTCAGGAGTGACCTATGAAATTAAAAGTATTATTAGCCGCATTACCCTCCCTATCCCTTCCCTCTTCACTGGCTTCCCATGCTGCTTTGGAGATGGAAGTGACCGGACTGGCCACCAATTCCCATGCTTGTAAACCGGGCGATCTATTTATTGGAATGCCAGGAACCCGAGTTGATGGGGGTGATTTTTGGGGAAGTGCGATCGCCGCTGGAGCCATTGCGGCGATCGTTTCCCCCAGTGCCGCCCAAAAATCTGCTGCTGAACTCCAGTCCGCCTGCGTCATTCCCTATGCCGACATGGTGGAAGCCTGTGCCTATCTGTCAGCCGCATTCTATGGAGAGCCTGCCCAAAAGCTGAAGCTGGTGGGCGTGACGGGGACGAATGGCAAAACCACCACGACGCATTTGATTGAGTTTTTCCTGAAACAGTCCAATCAAGTCACAGGTCTGCTCGGTACCCTTTATTCTCGTTGGCCAGGTCATCAACAAACCGCGATTCATACCACGCCCTTTGCCCTGGAACTTCAGCATCAGATTGCCGATGCGGTGGCGGCAGGCTGTCAAACGCTGGTGATGGAGGTGAGTTCCCATGCGCTAGCTCAGGGGCGCGTTTTGAGATGTCCCTTTGAGGTAGCCGTGTTCACCAATTTGACCCAGGATCATTTGGACTATCACAAAGACCTGGAAGACTATTTTGGCGCAAAGGCACTGTTGTTTAACTCCAGCTATCTACGAGGAAGGGCGATCGCCAACCTCGACGACACCTACGGACGCAGACTCCTGGAACAAGCCGCCCAGTCCTGGTCTTACAGCGTTCAAGATCCAACCGCCGACTTCTATACCGATAATCTCGTCTATGAATCCGAAGGCGTAAAAGGCACTTTGCACACGCCCCAAGGAGAAATTGCCTTTCAGTCACCGCTAGTGGGTCAGTTCAATCTATCGAACTTGCTGGCTGCAACCGCTGCTGCAATGCATATGGGAGTTAGCCTAGAAACGATCGCCCATTCCCTCCCCCAGTTCACCGGAGTTCCCGGTCGCATGGAGCAGGTGCAGATCCAGCCCGATCAAGATATCAGTGTGATTGTGGACTATGCCCATACGCCGGACAGCTTAGAGAATATGCTACGAGCCGCACGTCCGTTTATTCAGGGGCGAATGATCTGTGTGTTTGGCTGTGGGGGCGATCGCGATCGCACCAAGCGTCCCAAGATGGGGGCGATCGCCGCACAACTCTCCGACTGGCCCGTGGTCACCTCCGACAATCCCCGTACTGAAGACCCCGAGCGCATTCTGCAAGACATCCTGGAAGGCATTCCCTCGGAGACAAAGCCCACCGTGATTGCCGACCGAGCCGCAGCAATTCAAGCGGCGATTTTGCAGGCTCAGCCAGGGGATGGCGTGCTCATTGCCGGGAAAGGCCATGAGGATTATCAGATTTTAGGGACTGAGAAAATTCATTTTGACGATCGAGAACAGGCGCGGGAGGCTTTGGCTCAACGGTTGGCAGGATGAGCGATCGCCCAACAATTTCCGTTTCAGGATTTCGTTTTAGGTATCAATTCTGAAACGAGCAGGTCGTTCAATAAACCATGATTCTTGCTGGCAAAAATGCCAGCATTTTTACTGGGCAGAGTTCGATAAACGATTCTTGGCACGTTCGATCGCCCCTCTCACCTGCTCAAATCCCGTTCCCCCCGCACTATTGCGGGCAGCTACCACTTGACGAGGGGCGATCGCCTCATAAATATCCCCCTCAAACGCCGGATGGATCGACTGCCACTCTTCCATCGTCAAATCTTTGAGCAATTTTCCAGCCGCCAGCGAGGTCTTCACCACCTTGCCCACGAGATTGTAAGCTTCCCGGAACGGCACACCTTTGGCCGCGAGATAATCAGCCACATCGGTGGCGTTCGAGAAATCTTCAGCCACGGCTTCATTCAGCCGGGTGGGTCGAAACTCCAGCCCTTCCTGCATCAAAATGGTCATGGCTTCGAGGCAAGCTTGCACCGTTTTGACGCTATCAAAGAGGGCTTCTTTGTCCTCCTGGAGGTCTTTGTTGTAGGCCAGGGGCAATCCCTTCATCAGCACCAGGAGCGCCTGCAGATGGCCAAAAACGCGCCCAGTTTTGCCCCGGACGAGTTCGGGCACATCCGGGTTTTTCTTCTGGGGCATGATGCTGGAACCCGTGGAGCAACTGTCCTTGAGGGTGACAAAACCAAATTCCTCAGAGGCCCACAGAATCACCTCCTCAGACAACCGAGAGAGATGCACCATGATCAAACTGGCCGCACAGAGAAATTCGATCGCAAAGTCCCGATCGCTCACCCCATCCAAACTGTTGGCATAAATCTGCTCAAATCCCAGGAGATTGGCGCTGTAGTGGCGATCGATAGGAAAGGTGGTTCCTGCTAAGGCACCACAGCCCAGGGGCGAAATATTGACCCGATGGGACAAGTCCCCCAACCGATCCCAATCCCGTTGGGTCATTTCCACATAGGCCAGCAGATGATGAGCCAAACTGAGGGGCTGCGCTCGTTGTAGATGGGTATACCCCGGAATCAGGGTTTCCACATGCTGGCTGGCGAGATCCAGCAAAACAGTTTGAAAATCACAAATTTGTTGACGAATCTGAGTAATTTGATCCCGCAGGTAAAGCCGGGTATCGGTGCCCACCTGGTCATTGCGCGATCGCGCCGTATGCAGTTTTTTCCCGACATCACCCAGCAGTTCCGTCAGCCGTCGTTCCACGGCAAAATGCACATCTTCGGCATCAATTCCAGGCGTGAAATAGCCCTGGCGGTATTCCTGGCGAATTTGCTCCAGACCTTCCACTAGCTGCTGCCCTTCCTCAGCGGAAATGATGCCCGTATAGGCCAGCATCTGAGCATGAGCTTGAGAACCGCTCAGGTCATACTCAATCAACTCAATGTCAAACCCGATGCTGGCGTTGAATTGGGCGATCGCCGGATGCAACGCAGATTCAAATCGCTGACTCCAGGTCTGTTTTTCAGGGGGCTTTGGGGTGGAATTGTTCATGCAGGCTTACTCAGTCTCGACTCACGCTTAGAACACTCAACGCTAAAACAAAGGGGCAACTGTATACAATACATGCTCAGGTCTACGGTGTCTCAAACCGCAAACCCTAACCCATGGGGAGGAGTAAGCTTTGCATCATAGACAAAAATCACACTTCCCCTAAGTCAACTTTGATACTAAACCATTTGCGATCCAGATCAAGCAAGAGGATTACAAATCGAGAAAGTGCTAAAAACCTATCCCAAACTCCGTTTTACAAGGTTTAGGTCAGGTTTAGGGCAGGTTTAGAGACTGATGCTGGCACTTTGCACTTTCAAAGCGGTAAAACACCCAACGCAAACACCTCATCCCATCCCAGTGGAATAGCATTGAATAAAGGAAATTTAAGCAATCTTTCGGAATTTAAGAATGGACTGAGTATCACAAATCACCAAGCTCTATCCGTAGCTTGCCAAACTCTTAATCACATACCCCATCACAAATCCCACAATCAATGCCCAAACCTGGCCACTCTTGAGGAAATTGTCAAACCAGGCTCTCGTCGCAGCAAAAACATCCGTATTAAACTGCTGTGCCAAAACCGGACTGACTGAATCCCAGTCCCAATGCATCAATCCCAAAAGATGCGATGTTCCGTCCCCCAGCAGCGTTAGGTCGAATGATCCAGACGCCAAATATTGAACCAATTCCATTCCTACCATGATGAGCTAACCTCACAACAAATACTCAAGACTTCTAACACCCCTAAGTTGCCCACCGTTGTGCGGAATTCATACAGGCGGGGATATTTCTTGAGAGTTGTGGGGGAGGGAGTGGGGAGTTGGGAGTGGGGAGTAGGGAGTGGGGAGTAGGGGGTGGATGGGGAGATGGGGAGGTGGGGAGATAGGGAGATCGGGGGACTCTACAGGGGACTATACAATGGCTTTTCGTTGTTTCGCGTTGATGAATTCTTTGTAGATTCTGCGACTCAATCTAAGTTCGCCCTTTCCCCTTTCCCCTTTCCCCTTTCGCTCTTCCCCCCCCTCTGCGTCTCTGCGTCTCTGCGGTTTAATTAGGTCTGCTTCCCTCAGGCAGGATGCACCGTATCCTCAACCACCTTCAGCACAATCAAAGTCATGTCGTCCTCATTGTGACGATCGGGGCCGATAAACTCCTGCACCTGGTCAAACAAGTAATTCAAGATAGCTTGGGGATTGCCATAGCGGCGACAGGCCAGTTGAAAATGGTGAGCGAGATTTTCTTCATCGAAGCGATCGCCATTTTGATTCGCCGCATCCGTAAAGCCATCGGTGTAGTAAATAATCGTGTCGCCCATCTGAAGCTGAACCTGCGCCTCATCATAGCGACTGTCCATATCTAGACCAATTAGCATCCCCAGTGTATCCAGGCGCTTGAGGATTCCTGTTTCAGCCTGCCAAAGCAGCGGGGGATGGTGGGCTGCGTTGCTATAGGACAGGGTGCGTGTCGTGGAGTCATACTCCGAGTAAAACAGCGTCGCAAAGCGATTAGAATTCTCTAAATCGGCATGCATCACATGGTTGAGATGCTGCAAAATTCGGGACGGCGAGTGGGCGTTTAACACTTCTGCCCGCAGCATCCCGCGCAGCATGGTCATAATTAGCCCTGCCGGAACACCCTTGCCCATGACATCCCCGATCGCCAAACTCCATCGCCCAGACTCCGTAACCCCCGCCTTTTTCCCCGTGCGAATCTGGTCATAGTTGGCCGGAATGAAGTCATAGTAATCCCCACCGACTCGGTTCGCCGTCTTACAGCGCGCCGCCAGTTCCACCCCTTCAATTTTGGGACATTGACGCGGCAGGAGTTGCACTTGGATTTCTGCACCAATCTCTAACTCCCGGTCTAGCCGCTCTTTTTTCCGCAGTTCAACCGTTAGCTCGTCGTTTTCAATGGCAACCGCCGTTTGATCCGCCACCAACCGCACCAGTTTTTGACGAGTTTCTGTCCAGGTATATTCCGGATCTCGGCTAAACACGTAGAGCCGACCGCGTTCAACATTCTTGGTCAGAATCGCGGTGCCAAAGAGTTGCACCGTGTGTCCTAATGCATTGCTGACCTGCTGATCCAGCGCATTGGTGCGATTGGTAAACGGCAAAGAAACTTTTTCGTAGGAAGATGCTGCGCTGGCGGTAAGTTGCCGGGTCGCAGATTCGATCGCCACTCGCACATCCTGGCACTGGTTGTCCTGACAATGCAGCCGTTCCAAGCGCATCTGACCATTGGGCTTGAAGAGAACAAGTGCGCCCCCATCGGCATCCGTCACGCGGCTGGCAATCAGAGGCGTTAGTTCTAGAAACTGGTTGAGATTTTTGAAACTCCGAAGGGCAAACCCCAGACTGCTTAACAAATCTTGAATCTTAGTTTGTTCTCGGTGCAGTCGTGCCACCAGTTCCTTCAGCGCAAACACAGGCGTGACATCCGGGGGCGGATTGCCACCGGAGTAGTCAGCAGGCTGAGAAGGCAGGCGAGGAGCAGGCACAGAGATAGGGGGTCGCTAGAAAGGAATAGGAGCAGTAAATCTAAGAAATCTAAGAAGATGGGAATCTGAAAGGACTGGAGCGGATCGCGGAGGGCAGTCGCGGCTGAGTCGTTGTCGAATGGATGGAGTGATGGATGGAGTGCGAGACTACTTTAGCGATAAATTCTAACGAATGACCGACCGTTAAAAACACAGGATGCCAATCTATAGAATGAATTCCATTCTCTTTGCAAGAATTCTAGGAGAGCCTTTGATACCTGAAGAATTTAATACTGAAAAAGAAATCCAAAAAAGAACTCAGCAAAATTGAGAGTCAGAAGCTTTTCTAGACTAATGGTTTGCACCAACTCTCTCATTCCTCCCAGGGCAGAGATGTATCATTCACCACTTCACTAAAGATTATGTGCTACCCGATGAATGTAATAAGTAATACTCTGTTCATTAGTAGCGGTAAATGACCATTCTGCCAATAGGGTTAGCCCATGATCTTTCTCTATGGATAATGTCCTCCTACAATACCCAATCCATTCGCGGATGCATCCCATTATTGTCGCATTCAAGGAATATCCAATGTCCGATCTAAGAAACAATCTATGCACCCCTCAAAATTGATGCTGATTTAAGATTAACCCTCAAAAGAGATTTAGGACTGCCCAATCTTTATGAATTCTGAAGGCGATCGCCACTTCATGCTCCAATGCCTCGATTTAGCTCGGCAGGCAAGCGGACGAACTGCTCCCAATCCCCTTGTCGGTTCCCTCATCGTTTTGGGCGAACACATTATCGGTCGCGGATTTCACCCCGGTGCCGGACAACCCCACGCGGAGGTGTTTGCGCTGCGGGAGGCGGGCGATCGCGCCCAAGGAGCCACCGTCTACGTTAACCTCGAACCCTGTAGCCACTATGGCCGCACGCCCCCCTGCGCCGATGCCCTAATTGCCGCTGGCGTCGCCAAAGTCGTGGTCGGCATGGTAGATCCCAACCCCAAGGTCGCCGGGTCAGGCATTGCCCGACTCCGCCAAGCTGGCATTGAAGTCATCGTCGGGGTCGAAGAAGCCGCCTGCCAGGAACTCAACGAACCCTTCGTCTACCGTATCCAGCACCAGCGCCCCCTCGGCATCCTCAAATACGCCATGACCCTAGACGGCAAAATTGCCGCCACCACCGGACACAGCGCCTGGATTACCGCTCCCCCCGCCCGTCACTTCGTCCACCAACTCCGTCAAGGCTGCGATGCGATCGTCATCGGCGGCAACACCGCCCGTCGCGACAACCCCCACCTGACCAGCCACGGACTCGGCCACAACCCCCTCCGAGTCGTCCTAAGCCGCACCCTCGATCTGCCCACCACCGCCCATCTCTGGCAAACCGACATCGCTCCCACGGTAGTCTTCACCGAGACAGGCGCAAACCCAGAATTTCAAAAATTTCTCATTCAAAAAGGCGTGGAAGTGGTCGAGTGTCATGCCCTCACTCCTGCCCAAGTCATGGCCAACCTTAGCGATCGCCAATTCCTCTCCATCCTCTGGGAATGCGGGGGCACCTTGGCCGCTCAAGCGATCGCCGACCACGCCATCCAAAAAATCTTCGCCTTCATCGCCCCCAAAATCATCGGCGGCAGCACCGCCCCTTCCCCCATCGGCGACCTAGGACTAACCCAAATGACCGATGCCCTGACTCTGGATCGGGTGAAATGGCGATCGATTGGACAGGACTGGTTAGTAGAGGGATATCTCGCTGCTGAATTAAACCGCAGAGGCGCAGAGACGCAGAGAGAAGAGGGCGGAGAGGAGTCTTGGAATTAACAGCCAAACGCTAGATCAGAAATTAGTTTTCCCTCCTCTGCGCCTCCGCGTCTCTGCGCTTCACCCCTCTTCTGCGCCTCTGCGTCTCTGCGGTTCATTTCCTCCAAAACCCCTAGCTATGAATCCGAGGCTCTGAATGCAGAGTCGCCAACAACTGACTCTCCGCCTCCGCCAAAACCTCCAATCGCTGATTCACCTGCTCCCGATCGCAATAGGTCACCGCCAAAGTCCAATAAATCCCATAATGCCGAGCCTCCGAAGCCATCAACCCCCGGTAAAACTGAGCTAGCTCCTGATCCGGACAATAGGTCGCCAACAGTCCCAACCGCTCATGACTCCGCGCCTCAATCAACCCCGACACCAGCAGCGAATCCAGCATCCGCTCTGGTTCACGCGGACGAATCTGGTTTCTCATGCCTGCCCCATAGGGCGGCGGTGCCAGCGGTGCTAATGCAATTCCCCGGCGATCGAGCCATTGATTGACCAACTCAAAATGCTCCAGTTCCTCCTGGGCGATCGCCGTCAACGCCCGCACCAACTTGGCACTAGAGGGATACCGAAAGATCAAATTCAACGCCACCCCCGCCGCTTTTCGTTCGCACTGGGAGTGGTCGAGCAAGATCGTATCGAGGTTGGCGATCGCCTGTTCCACCCAAGCCATCGAGGTCGGCTGTTGCAAAAATTTAATCGTCGGCAGTTGCATCATCCGCAATCCATCCAAAACATTTCCGTTACCAGCTTCATTGCCAGCTTCGTTGCCAGCCTTGTTTCCAGTTTCATTTCCAGCTTCATTACTAGCTTGTTGATCTCTTGTTGATCTAAAGCTTCATCTACAGCGGTGAAGGAACATTCATCCCCCGATCAACCGCAGGCCGCTGTCCCATCGTCATCGCCCAGCGTTCTAGATGAGGATGCTGCTCCAGCGTCAATCCCTGAAAGCGATAAATCGCCACCCAAGGATAGATGGCAATATCAGCGATCGAATAGTTACCACAAATAAATTCCCGATCCTGCAACTGCTGATTCATCACACTATACAGCCGCAGCGTTTCGGTCTCATAGCGCTGAATTGCATACTCAATCTTCTCAGGCGCAAAGGTCCGAAAATGGTTCAACTGTCCAAACATCGGCCCCACACTAGCCATCTGAAACATCAACCATTCCAACACCTGAAACCGCCCTTCTGGCTCCGTCGGCAGCAGTTTCCCAGCCTTCTCCGCCAAATAAATCAAAATCGCCCCCGACTCAAACACCGTCATCCCCGTGTCCCGATCGACGATCGCCGGAATCTTACTATTCGGGTTAATCGACACATACTCTGGGCTAAACTGGTCGCCCTTGCGAATATCAATCACATGAACCTGATAGGGCAGTTCCACTTCCTCCAGCATAATCGAGGCTTTGCGCCCATTGGGAGTCGTGAAGGTATAGAGGTCAATCATAGTAAATCAAGGGGGAATGAAGTGCGATCGCAAATCACTCTCCATGATAAGGGGAAAGGGAAAAGGGGCAAGGCGAAAGGGAATGTTTCTACCCATCCGCCAATCTCATAAGGCGAAAGGGAAAAGGCGAAAGGCGAAAGGGGAGGCTTTATACCATCTCCCCCCTACTCCCTACTCCCCACTCCCCACTCCCTCACGGTTCCGCACTCTGACTCGCCTGAATCAAATTCGGATCGCCCGCCGTCTGCACCGTCAGCACTTGAGGCGGCGTTGCATCAGGGGGATAGACAAACTGTACTTCTACCTCTCGTCGAGCGCCCTTGGGCAAACGAAGTTGTACCAGAGGTTGTCCCTCCTGACCGCGCTGCTGCACCACATGGACGTAGCGAACTTGTTGCAAACCCAGGTCACTGCGATAGCTCAGTCGCACCGTTCCCCGGAAGAACACTCGGTTGTCTGGCGGTTCCCGGAATCGCAGCGCATCTGCCAGTTTTTCATCTTGCAAAGGAGTCTGCAACATGACATTGACCGTCTGCATAGAATCGGTATTGTTGTAGAGCGGCAGCGTCACATTGTACTGCACTCCATAATTGCCATGGGCGCGGTAGGCTGTGTCCGGATAGCGCGCTAACATGGGCGCACTTTGGATCTGCCCGGTTCCAAACGTGTTGTGATCTACCGTACTAATGACGTAGGAAAGCGCCTGTCCCGGCTGTGGAATGCTGACATAATCAACCTCGTCGCTATCGGTCGCGGTTGCAGTCCACTCCGATCCCCGAGCGACTCCAGCGACTCGACCATAGAAAAATCGCAGGTAAGTCCGGGCATTGGGCGGGGTGGGACGGCGATCGCGCGGCCCCGACAGCCCACTCGACACCAGCAGATTCAACCATTCTGAGAGCGAAGGCACCCGCTCACTGCCGTCATTGGCCTGGGGTGCATACATTCCCAAACTGGCCAGATACACCGGGCCATCACTGGACAAGCGCATCAGCACCGTGCGGCCATTGGTGGGGAGCGATCGCTCATCTTGCCAATCTTGTGCCGGTGCCGCAGGGCGAGCCGCCCCCGCTGCAACAGGTGTCAAACTAGAAACCTGAACCGCTCGTCGTGCCGCACTGGGCGTTGGAATCGAGTATCCCGGTGGCAGAGTGCCGTCCGTGGGCACCGTCAAACGCCGTAGCGGAATCGGCATATTCATCAACAGTTTGGCCTGCTTGGGCGGAATCGTGACCTGCTCTGGCCACTGCGGCTGACTGCGATCTTGCAAAATATCGCTCGTAGTTCGACTACCAGGCCCCGCAAACACGGCTCCGGCTGGATTAGCCACATAGGCGGGTAATTCCGTGAAGGGCGCTTCCTGACTCAGGTAGGTAACGCCTTGCAGAATGGTGACGGTGACGGGTTTATCACTCGGGTTGTAGACCACTACGCCAACAAACAGCGTGCGATTATCGTCCGGATTTACACCCCGCGCAATGTGGTGAGCAAAAATGTCAAACCTGCCCTCAAAGGGGAAGTTGAGATGCGCTGAAGGCACCTGCATTCCTTCGGTTGGAAAGGTCGAGAGCAAGATCCCGTTGGACTGAACAATTTCGGGACTATTGCTGTTAAAAACCGGAACATCATCCAACTGCCCCGGCAAAGGTCGAACCACTTGGGGACGAAGCACTTCTGCTTGTATTTGCTCTGTGGGTCTTTGCGGAATCGTCACCGCAGGCGGTGTATTTCTTTGTGGAGCGGCAGCATTGGGCTGAGCAGCATTGGCCTGAATGGGCAAGGCTGTCGGGATAGGAGCCGATTGAGCAAGCTCTTGAGCCGATAGTTGAGCAGTCCACTGAACAGATTGTTGATCAGGTCGTTGGACAGGCTGAAGCCAATCATTGACTAGATCATTAGACTCAAGCTGTTCAGAAACCTGTTGGGTGGATGGCTGCTGGGCAGAAACCAGTTGGGCAGGTGAAGGCTGAGCGGAGGCAAGCTGGGCAAGCGAAATCAGGGATAAAACCGTTAGCATGAGCGGACTTTGCGAAAGCTAAAAGATCAAAGGCTCGGAATTATTACGGAGAGCAAAACGCTCTACGGTTTCATAGAAAACTCTTCCCCAGACCGCTGTTACGCGATCGAGAGAACCGTCATCTGAATCTGATGCACCACCCGAAGGTCAGGCTAAACGAATAAAAACCATACTCGGAAGAGTATTTGCACTGACATAACAATTGGCCGAGATCAAATTTGGGACAAAACCCCAATCAGCTTTGAGTTTTCTTTACGAAAAATATACCGCCTCTAACCATAGCATGAAGCTCAGACCGCTACGGATAAAGGAATCAGCAAGATTCTTTAAAGAATTTACATAGTTTGAGGAACACACGGAGATTCTACGGACATAAACCTCTGATTAGAGGTTATAGATTTTGATACACCTCTCTCATTAGGGAATCGGGACACTTTTTCAAGTGGAGAGAGGCTGATCTCATTTCTTCTCGGTTCAACTAGCGGACGTTCATGAGAGCTTCAGTTTACGCCGTTAATTTACCCCGATTTAATGAAACTTATCTACTATGAAGGTCTATAGTTTTGAGGTGATCTGGGGCACAAGTGGTAGAACCTTACTGATTTTAGATAAATTCAGTCTGCTATCGTGGCGTTATCGCTAAGCACTTCATTAGGCGAGATCTTTGGGTTTAGCAACAGCCCTGGCGCAGAGAGTGGCGATCGCACCCCTCCCTCCTCTCTCAAAAAGGAATTCAAAATGAAGCGCAAATTTATAGAAAATTGTGTTACCTTGATTGATGCTGAATCTTTCACACATCTTCCTTAGAAAATTGGTTTAGGAATGGGTTGGAAAGAATTGGCGATCGCACATTCCATCCCCAAACTGGGCATCCCCCAATCGGGCAAAATCTGCGGGTGTAGTTTAGTGGTAAAACCTTAGCCTTCCAAGCTAATGATAGGGGTTCGATTCCCCTCACCCGCTTAAGAGATAGAACCCCTGAAACGTAACGGTTCCAGGGGTTCTTGCTTTTGTGCTACATTATTTTCAAATGAACAGGTGTTCTACTTTTAGGTATTTTTAGGGCTTTTTAGGCATTTTATTGGGGTAAATTTGGGGTAAAGCTCAGGCAGGAAATCGCACTTACCCCAGAACCCCAGTCGCTACATTCTGGAGGTTTAGCCAATGCTGTTCCCGAATCTGAAGTCAAAAGCGTCCAAAGGTTCTGTCCAAATCAAAACGTCGAACGGACGATTGCAACTCGTTTTCTCCTATGCCGGGAAGCGCCACTATTTGAGCCTGGGTTTTTCGGACACCAAGACCCATCGCAAGTTGGCAGAGGCGAAGGCGCGCCAGCTTGAGTTAGATATGCTCTCTGGACATTTTGATCCGACCCTAGAGCGGTACAAGCCGCAGGTTGCTCTTAGTGTGGCGGCTCCCGACATGACGCCCAAAGTTACGCCCAGCATCTCGCTTGCGGATCTCTGGGAAGGCTTCATCGAGTACAAGCGCCCCCAATGCTCAGAAAACACGATGTACTACGTCTACCAGCACTTCACGACCTATATGGAGAAGTTGCCGACCCATGATTTGAGCAAGGCTGGGGAGATTCGAGATTTTTCGGTGCAGACTTTCCCGCTGGAATCCTGCAAGCGCTTCATTGTGCGATTGAGTGCTTGCTGTGAGTGGGCGAAGAAGTCGAGGCTGATTGAGGAAAATCCCTTTACGGGAATGGCGAAGGAGATTAAGCCACCGAAGGCACAGCGGAAAACGGAGGAGGAAGATATCAATCCGTTCTCGATCGAGGAGCGCGATCGTGTTCTCCTGACAATTTCTGAGGACACGTTCTGCAACAGGCATTCTGGTTTCAAGCACTCTTTTTACGCGCCCTATGTCGAGTTCATGTTTATGACTGGGTGTAGACCGAGTGAGGCGATCGCGCACCAAAAACTTTTGGGAGAGATTTATCAAAACGAGTTGGCATTCCAACTGCGGCAGCAGGGTTACGAGATTGAGCATTGCGGAACTGGGCAGTTTGAGTTGAAAGGGTACAGTCAAGCGCTGATAAATGTCTTTTCAACCCGCACTCAACAGATTGAAAAGTACCTGGAGAAGTTACAGAGCAATAGCGATCGCCCGCTCAGTGCGAGTCAGAAAAAACAGGCAACTTTAGCAACTCGCAAGACCAAGAAAGTGGTGCCGCGTGAGGTACTGATGAGTGCTTGGGAAGGGGCGATCGCTCATCAAAATTTACGGCTTCCGCATCTGCCTGAGCCAGCGGCAATTCAACGGGAACTGGCAACGATTCGGTTGATACGGGATGTGCGGGTGGCGCGGGTGGCGTTGAAAGCGGAGACGGACTTGAAGGAGGTGATTAAGCTGGTCGCTCAGAGTCCGATTTTGCGGCAGACTGAGCAGGCGCGGGGGCGAGATGCGGCTTTGCGAAAGCGGGTGGCGGCGATCGGGGAGGCGCGGCGGCAGAATTTTGTGGAGGCGCAGCAGAAGCAGGAGCAGCAACGGCAGCGGCAGAAGGGGGTGGAGATGGATTAGAAGCTTAAGTTCTGCTTGCGTCAAGAGGCGAATTTCATGTTTGTATTATTCGTCCTGTTCCTTACTTCTCAAACGTAACTGAGCCTGCTCTACCGCTGAGCGTAGCTTGCGCTGTAACAGTTCGATCGGCGGCAGCACCGTCAAATATTCAGCTACATGAATTCCGGACTGATCCAGTTCCAGTAACTCAATTTGCTCTTGCTTTTTTCCGGCACACAGAATAATTCCTAGCGGAGCCTCTTCATGAGGTTCCCGATCGTAGCGATCCAGCCAGCGCAAATACAACTCCATTTGCCCCTTGTATTCCGCCTTGAAATTGCCTGTTTTGAGTTCGATCGCCACCAAACGCCGCAGCTTCCGGTGATATAGAAGTAAGTCGATGTAAAAATCATCGCTATCAATTTGAATCCGCTTCTGCCGCTCCACAAACGTGAACCCAGCCCCCATCTCCAACAAAAACATTTCCATCTCTCGCAAAATTGCCTGTTCCAAATCCCGCTCTTGAAACTGATCTTTCAGTCCCAAGAAGTCCAAAAAATAGGGGTCGCGAAACACCAAATCGGGAGATAGGCGATCGCCCTCGCGCAAGGATTCCAGTTCTGTCTGAATTAATTCCTCTGGCTTTCGAGAAAGCGCTGTCCGCTCATACAACATCGAATCAATTTTTTTCCGTAGAGTTCGCACACTCCACCGCTCTACCCGACACATCTCGGCATAAAACTCACGTTGAAAAGGAGCAGCCAGTGGAATCAACTCAACAAAGTGGCTCCAACTTAGTTGTTTTAGCAAAGGAGCCACTTTCTCTTCTTCGGGAAAAACTTCATAAGCTAAACGACTTTTAGTTTGCACAAACCAGATTCTACAACCGTGCCACAATAAGGGAAAAGCTATCAATCTAGATGTTAATCAGCTTAGAACTGTATCATTCGCCGCAAGCTCTTTTCAGAGAAGCGGTTGCCAAATTCTTGCTGCAATTGTCGCGACACTGTAGCGACAATTTGAGAACCGTACTCAGCCCGCTCTCCTCTTAAGGTTTCTTGCCGAATCCGTCGCCCAATCTGCCAGTAGAGCATTGTCAATCCAACATTAACGGTGACCGCAACTGCCGATCGCGCGTCTTCGATCAACCCGCGCACATCTCGCAACAGGATGTCCTCTGAAGCCATTTCACTCATCACGCCACCTTAATCCAAGGGATCTATGGATGAAGTCTAGCGCGATTGGGGGGGGATACCGACAGGTGAAGGTAAAGACCAGATGAATTCATCCATGAAAACTCACGAACACAAAAAAGAATGCCATTGACTTTCTATGGAAAGAGAATTAGTATCTAAAGTAAGGTCGTGCATTGGTTATGTGAGTCTTCATGGATGAACTTGAGGCATAGCTAAAAAAAGACTCCGTTGCCCTTTGGGACAACGAAGCTTCATCAATAATTTATATCTACGAGCCATTCTAGCATCTGCTTTGCAAAATTTCCATTGGCAAAGCGGTGCCGCATGAAGCTTGGAGTCTTGCTTCCTCAATAAGCCATGTTCTTTAGCGTCTCGGCTCAGGCGCTCAAGAGGATTAAACAGTCCGGCAAAATTATCAAATTGAGGAGCAACTTGAATGAAAGTGAGCGTAAATCCGCTTGGCTTGACGAAACGCGCGAAGCCCTATGTTTGGGTGACCTGGGTAACTCCGCTGCTGGCGGGTGAGGATCAGTGCAAGTTTAAGCTGTGGAATCAGGCTAATTTTTCTAGCAAGTCTAATGGCGATATGCCCTCAGATTGGCTGGTGAAGCATCAGAGCCTGTTGAGTGAGGTCGCCTATGGTTTGCGATCGGAGGGTTACGCGGTCGAGGAGGAGGATGCGAATGCGCTGCATCTGAAGACTGCGGCGGGTGTGACGCTGGCGGGCAAGCCGGATATTGTGGCGCTGAATGGTCAGGGAATGGTGGTGGATGTGAAGACGGGGAAACCTCGCGCCAAGGATCGCGCTCAGGTCAATCTGTATCAGGCATTGATTCCATCGCAAGGGCTGCACGGCATTAGCCAGGTGCCCTGGGGGAAGTTGGTGTATGCCAATGGGGAGGTGAAGATGATTGCGCCGACTGAGGTGGACGATCGCTTCAAAAGTTCGGTCAAGGGTCTAATGGACATGGTGGCGAGTCCGACTCCGCCCGACCCTACGCCGAGTTTGCATGAGTGCCGATTCTGTCGGTTTTTGGATCTGTGCCCCCATGCTCAGACGGAGCCGCCTGATGCGACGGCAGCCGACTGGCTATAGGTGAGAAGTAGAGGCGATCGCCTTTGATCGCCTCTGCCTAATCTCTGTCTAGTCTCTGCCTAGTTTCTGTTTCACTGAGCGCCAAGTTTATTTTTTATGGGTCTTTGTGCATCATGTCGTTGTTTTCTTTTGCTGTGCCTGCGACGAGTTGGACTGCGCCAGAGGTGATGGAGCAGGAGGAGGTTTGGGGGGCGGATTTGTATTGTGGGTTGGCGGCGCAGATTTTGGGGCGGGAGCAGTGGCGATCGCTGAAGGAGATGCGGGGTCGGTGTTTGGAAGGGTGGCGGGTGAGTCTGAATCCGGATGCGGCGGATTATGATGCGGCGATCGAGGATGCGGCGATCTATCGGCAAAGTAATCTGGATGGGATGCGGTTTCGGTTGGATTTGTCCCATTGGGAGGAGCCGACGATCGATGGGGAGGATTATTGTGTGCAGCCGGGGGATGTGGTGCTGAATAAGCTGGTGCCGATTCGGGCGGTGTTGGTGACGAGTCGGGCGTATCGGCATCCGGTGGATGCGAATTGCTTGATTATTCGCGGGTTGGATCAGGCGACGGCGGCCTGGGTGGCTTTTTGCTTAAATCAACCTGCTTATGAAGCGTATTTGACTCAGCATCAGGGGTTGGCGGTGTTGCCGCGTGCGAGTTTGCGGGAGTTGCGGCAGTTGCGGTTGCCCGATCGCCCACCGGAGATGCAACGGCTGGGGGAACGGGTTTGGGAGTTGAATGATCAGGGGTTGGAGAGTGAGGAGGCGCTGGTGCGCTGTATGAAGGAGGTGGAGGCTTGGGTGGTGGAGGATTTAGCCCAGGTGGAGGCAGAGGGGCGGTTTGGGCTGCGATCGCTGGCTGGGACGGGGCGGTTTGTCGATGCGGCTTCGATTGAGGATTCTTGGGTGCCGAGGCAGGTGGAGAATGCCGACTGGCGGCGCGGGTTGCGGCGGTTGGGTTGGCTACCGATCGAGAAGCTGCGGGTGCAGGATGGGGTGGGGCGGGGGCGGTTGGGGCAGGTGGAGCCGGGGATGGCTTGTGTGAGGTTGGGGGATGGGGATGAAATGTTGATGTTGAAGCCGATTGAGCCGGGGGCGGTGAGTCAGGTGCATCGGATTTTTGAGCAGGTGTTGATGCAGGGGGAGGTGTTGGTTTCGACGTTTATTTTCAATCCACGGGTGGTGTTTGTCGATCGCCAGCCGGAAACGCCGCTGTATGTCAGTGATCATTGGGCGCGGTTGCGGTTTGGGGAGACGGCGGGGGCTTGGGCGCTGTTGTTGAATACGAAGGTGGTGCAGGCACAGATGGCGGGATTGGCTATGGGGGGCGTGCAGCAGTTTATGCCGTCGGGGGCGATCGATCGGGTGATGTTGCCGAATGTGAGGGTGGAGGTGAGGCGGCGCTGGGAGGATTGTGTGATGCGGCATCATCAACGAAAACAGGAGTTAAATCGGGAGTTTCAGGCGGTTCTGGTGGAGATGCAGGCATTGTTTCGGCGGGAACATCGGCAGGATGGCAGGGTCGGTGAAGTGCAGGAGGTGATGAGATGAATGACAGTATTTATGAAGAGATGGATCGGTATTTGAGGCAGTCGCCGCAGCGGTTGGAGGATTTGTTTCGGGTGGTGCGGGAGCAGGGGAGTGATTGGTCGATCGCACAATTACTGTTGTTTTTGCGGTGTTTGCAGGGGGTGGAGGTGTGGGGTGAGTCCGGGGGCGAGGAGCCAGATTATGGCCAAGATTATGGCCAAGATTATGACAAGTTGATGGTGCGAATGGGGGAACGGTCGATGTCGGAGCGGGTGTTGGAGGCGGTGGTGGAGGTGGTGCGATCGCGACAGGGTCAGCCGATTCCGGTGGGGCAGGTGGTGCAGTTGTTGCCGGGGCATTTTGTGACGACGGAGGCGCAGGTGCGGGCGTTGGTGAAGGGGAGTTCGCAGGTGGAGTTGTTTGGTCCGGGGCTACTGCGGTTAAAGTAGGATGCTTGAAGTTGGTTTTTGGGAAAGGGAGCAGCATGGCTAAGGCGACGAAGAAGACGGCAGCTAAAACAGCAGAAAAAACAGCAGAAAAAACAGCAGAAAAAACGACGATCGCCTCCGAAAGTTCGGTGTTGACGGGGTATTTGGCGAAGCTGAAGGTGCAGAAGTTTGATCAGGTGGTGCGGTTGGAGTTGCAGGCTGAGGGGGAAGCGGCGGCGGTGGTGTGGGGGTTGCACCAGGGGACGATGACGAAGCGGATTTTTGTGTGGCAGATTCCGGCGGGGGATTGGAGTCGGGCGAGTGCCGATGGGGCGCAGGGGAAGGCGTTGGAGGTGATGCCAGCGGATACGCCGGAGGAGCATTATCCGCAGTTTGCAGTGGTGTTGGATGGGGAGCGGACGGCGTTTTTTGATATTTCCTATCCGGCGCGTGAGATCGATCGATTGCCGACTTTAGAGGAGATTGCTCAGTATCAGCAGATTAATGCTGACCCGACCTATAAGTGGTCGATGCGGATGTATGACCGTTTGATGCGGGGGTTTGATGCCTTTCATGAGCAGGTTTATCAGAATGTCAAGGATCGGGTTTCGAGTAAGAATGACATCATTTTAGAGGTGGCGAAGATTTTGTTTTTGGAGTCGTTTCGGTTGCGGCACAAGGCGAAGGATTTGCAGTTTGAGTATGGGGGGAAGCGGTTGCAGTTGGATCAGGTGTTTCGGGCTGAGTATGTGAAGCTGCATCAGAAGGAGGCGGTGAGCCAGATTCAGGCCGCGTTTGATCAGTTGAAGAAGCATCCTGATCTGGTGGTGACGATGGATGATGGCACGCAGCAAGCGATTTTTGATGAACAGACGCATTTGTTGTTGGCTCAGCCGAAGAATTATCAAACGCTGTTGGAATTGATTCAGGATTTGGGGGCGGTTACTTATAACAATGGCGGAGTCAAGGAGGAGAAAGGAACGCTGGCGGATATTGCTGGGGATGTGTTGGGGCGGGTGTTTGATGTGTTTTTGCGAGGGAAGTTTGAGTCGAAGGGGGGGATGGGGGTTTATTTGACTCCTGCGCCTGTGAAGCAAGCGATGTTGGAGATTGCCTTTCACGACATTATGGTGGAAACGCCAGAGCTTTTGTCGGCGCGAGACGATCGCAATTTACCGTTGTTTCGGTTTTGTGATCCGAGCTGTGGCAGCTATGGCTTTGGGGTGGTGGCGATGGGCTATTTGGAGCGATCGCTGATGGAGCTTTTGGGCAAGGAGACTGCGCCGGATGTGCGGCGGGACAACTTGTTTCTGGAGATGTGTGAACACAGTTTTGTGGGGGCAGATGCGGCTCCGACAATGGCGATGTTGGCGCGGGTGAACATGGCGATTTTGGGGGCACCAAAGGCGCAGATTTATCATACGGATGATTCGTTGATCAGTCCGCAGTTGCAGCCTGGTTCGTTTGATTTGATTTGTACGAATCCGCCGTTTGGAACGCCGAAGTTTAGTAAGTCACAGGAGGAGTCGAAGCGGAAGTATGAGGAGGCGAAGGAGCAGATTTTGGAATATTTTCGATCGGATCTCACGCCAAGATCGCCCAATCGAGATGCCTATGATTATGAGCCGACGGTGAAGGGGTTGGCGATGGGGGCAAAGCCGGATGGGAAGGGCATTTGGAAGGCGGTGAAGCCAACGAGTATTGATCCGGCGGTGTTGTTTATCGATCGCTGTTTGCAGTTATTAAAACCGGGAGGACGGCTGTTGATTGTGGTGCCGGATGGCGTGTTGTGCAATTCGGGCGATCGCTATGTGCGGGAATACATTATGGGCAAGAAGGATGAGACGACGGGGCAGTTTCATGGGGGGAAGGCGATCGTCAAGGCGGTGATTAGTTTGCCGTCGGATACGTTTAAGCTATCGGGGACGGGGGCGAAGACGAGTATTTTGTATTTGCAGAAGCGCAAGGCGCGGGGGGATGACCCGGTGCGGTTTTTGGATGAGCCACAGGGAGCGGTGTTTATGGCGGTGGCGGATACGTTGGGCTATGTCGTGAAAAATAATGTGGAGGATTATAGTGCGGGTGTGCCGAATGATTTAGCGGCGATCGTTGGGGCTTATAAGCGGGGGGAGTAAATGGAAACGTTACGAGTTAAGCCACAAAGAATTGATTATGAAACACTAAGACATCGCCTAGATTGTTCTTTTTATCATCCAGATGCAATTCAACTTGATACACAGTTAAGACAGTACGGCGAATCAAAAACCTTGTCTGAGCTTGCTGATCCGAAGCGCCAAATTACTAACGGAGTGAGGGGTCCTGAACTTGAAAATTCTGAATATTACCTGGTGAGATTGCAAAATTGCAACAACTGGGAAGTTGATTATTCTGACTGCCTGACTATTTCAGAGAAGCAATTTAAAGAGAATAAACGTTGCCAACTGTATGAAGGTGACATCGTTGTTGCTATTGGTGGCTATGTAGGAAATGCTGCTGTTGTGCGGTGCAGCCAGCCAGCAGTTATAGGTCAACATAGCGCTGTTTTGCCGAGCAACCCGAAAACTATTGACGGGCGCTACTTGCTTGCATATCTCAATTCAAAATGGGGTGCTATTCAATTTCAGAGACATGTATCTGGTACTGTACAGCCGGGAGTAAATTTAGAGGATATTCGTGATATTCCTATTCCTATTCCACCCTCGAAAGTTCAGAAATACATTGGTGAGAAGGTGCGGCAGGCGGAGCGGTTGAGGGGGCGATCGAAATGCTGCCATATCAGTATTAGGGAAATTCTGGGTGATTTTGCTCTACCTAATCCACCTAAAGATAGAACGCAGCGTGTAGAACCTGACGAAATCATTGATAGCTTGAATCCGAATGCTTATATGCCGAGATTCATGAAGGCAGAAAAAGTTGTTCGGTCATATCGTCATCAATCAATTAAGTCATTATCTAAGGGGAGCAATGCAAAATTGTGGGGTGATTTCTGGCGCAAAAAAAAGTAGGATTTTCTGAGTCAAGTGTAAACAACCAGGAAATCCTACGATGAAAAACA
>JALOOP010000608.1 GCA_025454315.1 Oculatellaceae cyanobacterium Prado106 | reverse complement strand
CTTCAAATCCAACATGAAAATTGTCTTTGATGAATGCTTGCCTCAATGGAATTACATTGCAAAGCCAGAATTACAGGTTATTTAATCCACGATCCTTAGGGCTTGTTACGAATTAACTTGTGGCTTTGAGGGTGGAAGATCTAGACCAGAACTTTGCTTCAAAACCTAGGGACGACTTCGCTCCAGGCTCGCCCGCGAATAAATTGCGGGCTAATCGGCAAAACCCATTAAAATGGGTTGAAAGGCTTATTCAGAGAGCTTTCCAGCCTCCACAGTCCATTTCAATGGACTTTGTCTAATAGCCCGTGATTCATCTACGGGCGGGCTGGGAGCGAAGCCAACTCAGGAATTAAACCCTATTCCCGGTCAAAATGTGAAATTATTTTTTAACCAGCCCTTACCTGCTGGTCAAGCTTGAGTAGAGCATCCTCTCGACTATTCCCTTCGACCGCAAAACCTGCCCAAGCTAGTGACCTCGCGATCCATACTTGTTCTGACTGTTGGATCACTAGAACTAGTGGATCACTAGAACTGGAGAGGGTAAGGAAGGTGGGTGGGTTGCAGTGAAAAATGGCTTAGCGGTCATGGAAGACACCGATTCAGTCTTAGAGTTCCTTCATTAAGTTAAACGACTTTTAGTTTGCACAAACCAGATTCTAAAACCGTGCCACGATAAGGGAAAAGCTATCAATCTAGATGCCAATCAGCTTATAGCTGAGGCGATCGCTCCTCCTATGCCGTGACAAGCGTCAGGGGATTGTTCAACCTGGCTATCCCTCTGCTGAATGAAAGCTTGCCTTTAAGGAAAATTTCCGAGAAATCGATTCCTCCTTCCGTTAAGCTGATAAATACTTTTAGTGTGTTCCAGCCGTTTCATTCCATCAACGCCCATGATTAGCGACCACTACCAGGTGGGGGGGAGTCTCAAACCCAATGCGCCTAGCTATGTGACGCGGCAGGCGGACACCGACCTGTTCACGGCACTGCTCAACGGCGAACTGTGCTATGTGTTCAATGCTCGTCAGATGGGCAAATCCAGCTTGCGGATTCGGACCCAGCGGCAGCTTAGCGAAAAGGGCATGTGCTGTGTGTCGATCGACATGCCCCACATTGGTAGTGAAGACATTACGCCCAAGCAATGGTACAAAAGCTTGGCGGCGGACATGGTTCGCAGCCTGGGACTATGGCGGCAGATCGACTTTAAGCAATGGTGGCAGGAACAGGAAGGACTCAGCCCGGTGGATCGCTTCAGTAAGCTGATTGAAGCGGTGCTGAAGATGCGATCGCAAGAACAAATTTTCATCTTCATCGATGAAATTGACAGCTTGCTGAGTTTGCCCTTTGCCGTAGACGATTTCTTTGCCTTGGTGCGATTTTGCTACAACCAACGCGCCGAGCATCAGGAATATCAACGGCTGAACTGGGCGCTGTTTGGCGTGACCACGCCTTCGGAATTGATTCGCGATCGCACCCGGACTCCCTTCAATATTGGCCGAGCCATCGAACTGCGGGGCTTTGGTTGGGAAGAAGCCCAACCCTTGGTGGCCGGACTGGTGGGATCGGTGCCCGATCCTGCGATTGTTCTGCGGGAGATTTTGCACTGGTCGGGGGGACAGCCTTTTCTGACCCAGAAGCTCTGTCGTTTGGTCGTGGAGACGGCTGAAATGAACGGTGGAGCAGTAATTGTGCCGCCGGGGACGGACTCTTTTTGGGTGGAGCAGTTGGTGCGATCGCATCTCATTGACCATTGGCAAACCCAAGACCAACCGGAGCATTTACGCACGATTCGCGATGGACGCTCAGTTGTGGCAGGGAGCGTGGATGGGGCGCTCATCCTTTGGAGTGTAGACGGACGACGGCTCCAGTTGATTGAGGCTCATGCGGCTCCGGTGTGGGGGGTTGTCTTTAGCCCAGATGGCCAGCACAGCGCCTCGGTCAGTGCCGATCGCACCATCAAAGGCACGCTGGTTAGAACGCTGAAGGGGCATCAGTCCAGCATCTGGGGGATTGCGTTCAGCCCGGACGGCCAAATCATGGCTTCTAGCAGCGAGGATCGCACCATCAAACTCTGGAAAACCGACGGCACACTGCTGAAAACCCTGACCGCTCATCAGGACCCCGTGTGGGATGTGGCCTTTTGTCCAACCACCGCAGACCAGCCCCAACCGCTCTTGGCCTCGGTCAGTTCCGATCGCACCGTCAAACTCTGGCAGTTGGATGGCACACTCATAAACAGCCTAAAGGCCAACAGTCCCCTGCTAACCGTTGATTGTCAGGCGGGTTTTTTGGTGGCCAGCGCCAAGGACAATACGGTGAAAATTTGGAAAACCGATGGCACCTTTCGGAGAACCCTAACCCGTCATCTCGCCGTGATCCGCGATGTCGTTTTAACAAGAGATGGCCGGATGGCCGCTTCTGCCAGTGAAGATAGTACGGTCAAACTCTGGCGGCAAAACAAATTTCTCTCTCGTCCCCTCTATCGCCATGACGACACCGTTTGGGATGTGGCCACCAGTCCAGACAACCAGTTTATTGCGGCGGTTGGCAGCAATCAGACCACCCTCTGGCAAACGAACGGCACCCTAAAGCAAACAATTGAGGCAGGGCAAAATCGCGGCGTTGCCTTTGGTCGCTTCTCTGGAACCACGCAAGCTAACGCCCAGGCCAATACCCAGACCAATACCCAGACCAATACCCAAGCTAATGCCCAAGCTAATGCCCAAGCCAATGCCCAAGCTAATGCCCAAGCCAATGCCCAAGCCAATGCCCAAGCTAATACCCAAGCTAATGCCCAAGACTGGTTCCTGGTGGCAGGCGGCACTGAGCGCCAACTCAACATCTGGCAACACACCCCTCAATCCTCCACCCCGCTCCAACTCAAAAACAGTTTTATTGCATCAGGCTCCACCATCCATGCTATTGCGATTAGCCCCGATGGAAAAGCGATCGCCGTTGCTGGAGATGACCAAAAGATTCAAATTTGGACACCCGAAGGCAAGCCAATCATCAATTTTTTTGCTCACAAAGAGCGCATTTGGAGATTAGCGTTTAGCACCAATGGCCAACAGATTGCTTCCGCTAGTTCAGACGACACGGTGAAACTGTGGCGGGTAGATGGCACACCCGTGGCTGCGCTGAAAGGCCATAAAGCCGGCGTGTGGGGAATGGCGTTTAATCCAGCAGGCGATCGCATTGTCACGGCCAGCCGAGATGACACGCTCAAAATCTGGACAAACACTGGAAAACTGCTCAAAACCATCCCCGCGAAAAGTCTGGGCATCACGCGCGTAGCCTGGAGTTCGGACGGGAAAACGATCGCCACCGCAGGCATCGATAATACCGTCAAACTATGGAACCCAACGGGTCAACTGCTCAAAACCCTACCCGGTCATCAGAGCAGTATCATGAGTTTGGCCTTTACCCCCGATGGTCACTTTCTGGCTTCTGGGAGTGATGACAGTTCGATGATGCTCTGGGATATTCAACAAATTCAGCAACTCAACGAACTTTCCTATGCCTGCAACTGGATGCGGGACTACTTGCGGACGAATGATCGGGTGGAGGAGAGCGATCGCCATTTGTGTGATCGGGTGCCGCACAAAGTGGATTCCAATTTTGACGTAAGGCTGCAAGAACGCGAGAAAAGTTGAGTCTTTAAAATCACCCCGATGGGTACTCACTGTTTTAAGCCCCAGGTCGTACATTAAGAGTCATCCTGATAAAAATCTCCAACAGGCTAGCACTGTCGCGGAGTTTCTATTGATTAGTCGTTCTAGTTCAGTTTTGGTTTCGGTTTAGGTTGTTGGTTGGCGATCGCAGCAAATCTCCTCTCCATCAGGTTCATCTACTCCCATGTCCCAAAATTTATCTAGGAAATGATCTGAAAAATCATCTAGAAATTTATCCGGGAAATCCTACAACAAATGATTCAGTTTAAAGTGGGCAGCACCCCTATCCTACGCAGTCTTTGTCGCTGACTGTGTTGCTGAGTCATTCCACTTGAAATTTTAGATTTTGATACTTTATCCGAAAGGTTTTCTCTTTTTGTGCAAAAGAGGCGATCGCAGTAGGACATTACTTCCCGTATCGCTGGTTTTTCAGAGTTTAGTTCTCCAATCTATGGCTCTAGATTCTGGTTTGTAAGGACTAAAGTCCTTACTACAAGCCTGTTTGTAGTGAGGACTTTAGTCCTCACCGCTGTAAGCATCGCTGAATTAAAACTTGGCAGAACCCGGCGATTCCAGGAAATAATCCCCGGATTAATCGATCAAGTTTCACAAATAGACTGCGAAAACTGAAAGGCTATCTATACCTGCCTTTCAACCCATTTTAGTAGGTTTTGCCGATTAGCCCGCAATTCATTCGCGGGCGAGTCTGGAGCGCAGCCATTTTCAGGATCTTGAGGTATAGAATCCATTTGACATCTTTTCTAGGCCGCTAAGCGCTTGACCATCAAGCGAATGAAACAGAGATTGAGCTTGGCCCTAGCGTGTTCCAGCGTCCA
>JALOOP010000010.1 GCA_025454315.1 Oculatellaceae cyanobacterium Prado106 | reverse complement strand
TCTGAACTGGATTTGAATCTGGGGGATTTTAGTTTCGATCGCGTTGATGCAAGTGCAGGAAGTGGCTTTGGGGAAGAAGATGGGAGCGTTTCTCTTCTAGATGTAGATAGCAGTGCTGACCCTTTTGCCTCAGCAAGTCCTGAAGCAGATTCAGACTTTGCAAATTTCTTAGGCGGTGGCCTTGAATCGCCAGATGAGGTGTCTGCTGAGGAACTTTTCAATCCGTTTGAAACGGAAGGTGCGATCGCCACCCCAATCGAGTCTTCAATGGCTGACCTGTTGGAGGGCGTAGAAAACCCCTCAGACACAAGTGATTCGGAAGGATTGGATCTTGATTTCTTTGGAGCGGATGCCTCTGCGGTGGAAAATTCGGCCAGTGGATCGACGGCTGAAGATGTAGGGGTAGATCCGTTTACAGAAATGACCTCGGGCGGATCTTTGGATGAAGATGCTGGGTTTGGACTTTTTGGAGATGCTGAACCAAACCTTGAGTCCTCTAGCGATGCCGCTGTTTTAGATCTGTTTGCGGACGAAGCGCCGCCGGATGGCGAGGCTGAATTCGATTTATTCACAGAAACCGCAACGACAGCCGATGAAGAGGCCGGCCTGGAGTTTGCTGAAACACCAGGGACAAGCACAAACGCCGAATTGGACTTGTTTGCAGAAACAGAACCCGAGGTAACCGAAGACGCTGGCTTGGATCTGTTTGCGGAACCCGAGGTAACTGCCGATACTGAATTGGACTTGTTTGCAGAAACAGAGTCAGGAACAACCGAAGAGGCTGGATTGGGACTGTTTTCCGAAACGGAGCCAGAAACGAACGAAGACTCAGGCTTTGATCCGTTTGCCGATGCAGAATCGGCATCGAACGCAGAGGTCGGATCGGAACTGTTTGCTAATTCTGAGTTGGAGTCAGGAGATGATGCGGGCTTTGATCTGTTTGCGGACACCGAGCCTGCATCCGCCGCAGAGACTGGATTGGACTTGTTTGCGAATACGGAGTCAGCAGCTACCGAAGAGGCAGGGCTAGAACTCTTTGCAGAGAGTGAGTCCAGATCTACTGAGTCAGCCTCTAACGACGACGGGTTTGATCTATTTACTCAGACAGAATCAGCATCTGAAGCCTTCGATGGGGATGCTGGATTTGATTTGTTTGCAGAAGAGGCGATCGCCCCCCCTCCCTCAACCCCAGAGCCATTGGCAGAAACAGTCTCTGACACCGATTTAGAGCTAGACCTGTTCGCAGAGACTGAACCCGCATTGCCTATGAGTGGGGCAGAAGAGAGCTTCGCAGATGATTTTGCGATGGAACTGCCTGCTGCTGAGGCGGAAGGGTTGATGTTCGATACTAACGAGACTTTGGGCGTTGGCGAGTTTCCTGAATTAGCAACCGATCCTGCTTTAAGTGCAGCAGCAGATCCCTTGGGGTTGGGTGAAGTAGCGGATTCGGAACCGATCGGTTTAGACGAATTGGGCATACCCGGATTAGAGGAGATTGGCAGCGACAGCAGTTCGTTTGAATTGGAAACTGCGCCTGAGTCTGTTTTGATGCCGCTATCCGAAGATGCTTCGGAACAGCTAGAAGACTGGATTGAAGCGGCGGAGGTTTCTGCTGAAGAGGTTCCTGCTGAATCGGATGATCCCTTTGGCTTTGATGCTGAGTCTGAGAATCCCTTGGATTTGATGGCCATGTCTGAGGCAGAATTGACACCGCTCTCAGAAGAGGCTTCAGAGCAGTTGGAGGATTGGATTGAGGCTAAAGGTTCGCCGGAACTGGACGATCCGTTTGGCTTTGATGCGGCTGAGGAAGTTGGTGCGGGGACGGAAGCAGCGATCGCCCTCGATAACTTCAATTTTGCAGATTCCGACCTGATGGCTGAAGGAGACAGCGATCTGTTGGGGTTGGATGCTGCGATCGCCCCCTCCCATTCCCTAGAAGAGGTTACTGCCCCCCTGACTGAGTCTAGCCCTAAAGCCCAGTTGCCTGTGGTGGAGCAAACCCTGGAACTGGACGGGTTCTCGGGCTTTTCTGACCTGGAAGCAATGTTGACAGAGGCTTCAGCATCAGGGGAGGCTGCGCTGGAGATGCCGTCTGACTCCGCCTTCTCAGGGCTGGATGACTTCGCCGACTTAGAGTCGATGCTGGGTGAGGAGAGTCCGGCTCCCGTATCTGCTGCGCCCCAGTCTTCGGGACTGGCCGAGACAGGTGGCGACTTTGATGACCTGGAAGCGCTTTTGGGTGATGCACCGCCCATACCTGCGGCTGCGCCAGCGCCGCCCCCGGTTCGTCCTGCCAACGATGAGTTTGGCGACCTGGAGGACATGCTGAAGGATGCGGATCAAACCCTGGGGGGTGGAGCCGTATCAGGCAATCGGAAAGCGGCTGCGGCTCCCAATCGTCGGTCGAACCGACGTGGAGCCATGACCGACCAAACGATGCGGGTGTCTGTGAAGCACCTGGATAACCTCAACAACCTGGTTGGGGAAATGGTGGTCAACCGTAATAGCTTAGAGCAAGCCCAGGAGAGACTGCGGCAGTTCTTGGATAATCTGCTGTATCAAGTGCAGCAACTGAGTGATGTGGGTCAGCGGATGCGGGATTTGTATGAGCGATCGCTCCTTGAAAGCTCCCTGCTCTCCACCCGCCGCAGCTATCACCTCACCCCCAACAGCGGTTTTGGTTCAAGCAATAGCGCCAACAATAGCTCAAGCAATGGCTCAAGCAACAGTAATGCGAATGGTCAGTCTGAGGAAAGCCAGGGCAATCACGCGACAGGAGCTAGTTTTGATGCCCTGGAAATGGATCGGTTCACCGGATTCCACACGCTGTCGCAGGAAATGATTGAGTTGATTGTGAGAGTCCGGGAATCGGCCTCTGACATTGACTTTGTGGTGGAAGAAAGCGATCAGGTGACCCGTAACTTCCGGCAGATTACGACCCAGTTGCAGGAAGGGCTGACCAAGGCGCGCATGGTGCCCTTTGCCCAGACGGCTGACCGTCTCCCCCGAGGGGTGCGCGACAATGCGCTGAAGTATGGCAAGCAGGCTGAACTGGTGGTAGAAGGGCGAGATACGCTGATTGACAAGATGATTGTGGAGCAGCTTTATGACCCGATGACCCATTTGGTCAATAATGCGATCGCCCATGGCATTGAAACCCCCGCAGAAAGAATTGCGGCAGGGAAGCCTCCACTGGGGCAAATCGTTATGCGAACCTTCCATCAAGGGAACCAGACGATTATTTCGGTGAGTGATGATGGAGCCGGGATTGATCCAGAGCGGGTCAAGTCTAAGGCGATCGACAAAGGCTTGATTACAGCGGCTGAGGCCAAAGAAATGTCCCGCATGGATACCTATGATTTGCTGTTCCACCATGGGTTTAGTACGGCGGATCAGATTGATGACCTGAAGGGACGCGGGGTTGGCCTGGATGTGGTGCGGAGTAATCTGACTGAGATTCGGGGGGTGATTTCGATTGATTCGGCGATCGCCAAAGGCACCACGTTTACCATCCGGCTACCGCTCACCCTGAGTATTTCCAAGGCGCTCTGCTGCATCAGCAACCGTGCCCGCATCGCTTTCCCCATGGATGGGGTCGAAGATATGTTGGATGTGCCCAAGGAGCGGGTGCAAACCAATGCCCAAGGACAGCCCTGCATTCAGTGGCGAGATGCACTCCTGCCTTTCCAACCGCTGTCTGAACTGCTGAGACATGGGCGGATGTTGGGACGGGGCAGCGTCTATGGCGGGAACCAGGAAGAAGACATTATCTCCGTCGTGGTGCTGCGAAGTGCGGGCAAGGTTCTGGCGCTGCAAGTAGATCAGGTGCTGGGCGAACAGGAAATTGTAATTAAACAACTGGAAGGCCCGGTGCCCAAGCCTGTGGGCATTGCGGGGGCTACGGTGCTGGGGGATGGGCGCATTATGCCGATCGCCGATGTGCTAGAGCTAATTGACCTGTCGGAAGGTCGGGTTCGCAGAGAGGTCGGCAATTCGCTCTGGGTGGAAGACCAACTGCCGCCCGAACCGCCCGATGCCAAGACCGAACCGACGGTGCTGATTGTGGACGACTCGATTACGGTTCGAGAACTGCTGTCGATGACCTTCAACAAAGTCGGCTACCGGGTGGAACAGGCGCGAGATGGCCAAGAAGCTTGGGAAAAACTGCGATCGGGACTGCCCTGCGATCTGGTCTTCTGTGACATTGAAATGCCTCGGATGGACGGGTTAGAGTTGCTGTCTCGCATTCAGAAAGACTCCGCCTTGAACCATCTGCCGATCGCCATGTTGACCTCCAGAGGAGCCGATCGCCACCGTCAAATGGCCATTCAGCTTGGAGCCAAGGGCTACTTCACCAAGCCTTACCTGGAAGAAGCGCTGCTGGATGCGGCACAACGAATGCTCAAAGGAGAGGTGCTGGTAGCTAGTAGCAGCAACGCTTAGCAGGCCAAAGCCTAACCAACAGCCGGGATGGGGAGCAGGGCAAATCCTTCTCTTCGTTCCGGCTTGTTGTTTGGCTTTCAGTTGAATCGGTCGGATTCAAAAGTCTTGCTCCCGCCTGCATCAGGCGGATAGGTACAGGCAGGCCGGATGAAGAAACTGTGTGTTTTGATACAAAACAGTGGGACGATTGAGAGAGTCGAAGTACGGTTAATGAAGCTTTTATTGGAATAAATAATTGAAATGAACGTTGCGTTAGTAAAATCTCTCACGAACCTAATTTTTTCGCCGACTTTTGCCATGGCGATCGGCGCTGCGCTGGCTTTTACAACCGGTGGAATCTTTATGCAGCAGTCTGAAGGACTGACAAAGTGGATGCCAAGCGTCATGGTTTACCTATTGTTTGCGCTGGGGGCAAGCTTACAAACCTTGGTAACCCGACACTCTGGCATGGGACTCACCTATATTTTGGTGTTAGGGCTGGAGGCAGTTTTGGCAACCTTGTTTGGCATTGTTCTATTTAAGGAAGGGTACTCATTGCTGAAAATCTCAGGGATTTTTCTGGTGACCCTTGGTGTCGTTTTTCTGCGAACAGAAGCTACTTAAGATCTCGAACTAGATGATGAATCAAAGCGCAGGAACAAGAAACTTAAAAACTATAAAAATTCTGTGGTTTTCATCGCCATTGCACTCGGCATCTTCTCAATGGGAGTCACTTTTTATGGAGCTTCAGGGGGTGTTGGAGGATGAGAAATAAGAATTCAGCGACCGTTGTGTCAGTGACTGCTGGCATTCTCTCTGTGATAATCGCCTTAGTTGCACTTTTCTTAGATGTTTTCCCAAAACTCCTTGAATTTCTTAGGCAAGCAAACAGTTTAGGTGTATCCCAGGTAGACATATCCCAGCTTTTTACAGTTTTAGTTGCGGTCTTGGGGGGCTTTGTATTATCTCAGCCTTACTGAAATTAGCGCTTCTTAATAAAGGGAAGGGTTAGTGTTGCCAGCTATCTACGATGCAGGATTCGCGCTAAAATAACGCCAGTTTAGTTATTTTGTACTATGGCGCGGTTTCTTCACCTAGCGGATATTCACTTAGGGTTCGATCGCTACGACAACAAAGAGCGCACCCATGATTTTTTCCAGGCTTTCCAGGATGCCTTGGAGCGCTATGCGGTTCAAGAGCAGGTGGATTTTGTGCTGCTGGTGGGAGATTTGTTTGAGCATCGGAATATTCAGCCTGCGACGTTGAATCAGGCGCAGTTTTGTCTGCGGATGTTGCAGGAGGTGGGGATTCCGGTTTTGGCGATCGAGGGCAACCATGACAATCGTCCCTACGGCACCAAGACAAGCTGGCTGAGATATTTGGCGGATTGGGGGTTGCTGATTCTACTGGAACCGGGAGATACGACAGCGGGAGAGGAATTGTATTTTCCCTGGGATGGCCATCGCGGGAGCTATATTGATTTGGACTGTGGTGTGCGGGTGCTGGGGTCGTACTGGTACGGGGCTTCTGCGCCCAATGCGATCGCCCAACTCGCCCCGGCTATCCAGGCTTTGCCGCCCACACCCCACCCCCATATCCACAAAAACTACGAGCTAGAAGGATGGATCTTTAATCCGGGTTCCATTGAAGCCAACAGCATGGAAGAGTCCAGTTTTGCCCGTGGGGTCTACCTGGTTGATATTCAAAAGGACAAAATTCAGGCTGAACTGAAGCAGGATTACTATCAGCGATCGCTCATTCGCCTGCGCCTCACCGCCAAGGGATCGGAGAGTGTGGAAGAACTGAAACAAGGGGCGATCGCGCTCATGCAGCAGGCGATCGCCCAAAAACGAGTCATCCCCGCAGAAAAACCCATTGTGGAACTGCGGCTAGAAGGACAAGTGGGCTTCGATCGGCTGGAGTTGGATGTGAAATCCTTGCAGCAAGAGCTTCAGGAGATGAGCAATGCGCTGATTTTCCTGTTGAAATATGACGTGGATACGGTCGCCTATGCTTCCCCGTTGGCCGATGATGCCAATCGGCGGCAGATTGAGCAGGAGGTGTTTATGGATATGCTGGCAGCGCATAACACTTACAAGAAGCGGGCTTTGGAACTGGCGCAGGGCTTGATTGAACTGAAGGATTGGCAGTTGGAGGGGCGATCGGAGGAGGAGTTGTACCAATTTGTTCAATCCTTGCTAATCTCCGAGGAAGCTTGAGTCATAATGGCGAAAATCCATTTTTGCCCTCGGTGAATCATGCGCCCTTTCAGCCATTTGTTGAGCCAGAAACGAGTCAGAAAGTTCTTGATCCCACTGTTGTGTGCATTGGCGATCGTCATCTTTCTGCAATTGCTCCTGGGGTCACGCCCAGTCGTGCAGCCCGTGACCTCGTTTCAGGCGCTCAAATCGATCCCGGCCACGGCGCAGCAGGTTCGCACAGGGTTCTACCCGGTTAATGTCTACCAGTTGGACTTGTCGAGCAATACCTACTATGTCGATAGCTATGTCTGGTTTCGCTGGCGGGGGGCGATCGACCCAATCGCCAATCTCGAATTTTCTAATGCGGTCGAGGAATGGGGGATGACCCAGCAGATGGGCTATGAAGAACCCCAAAAACAGCCCGATGGCAGCCTCTATCAAATCATGCGCGTAGAAGGACGGTTCTTCCAACCCTTTGCCCTGAGTAAGTATCCCTTGGATGAGCAACGGTTGGGGATTTTGATTGAAAACTCCATTCACACGGCGCAAGAACTGGTTTATGTGGCCGATACCGAGGATTCTGGCTTTGCCGACACCCTCTCAATTCAGGGCTGGAATATTAATGGCTGGCAGGTGGGAAGTTTGCTCCGACAGTATGACAGTCAGTTTGGGGATCAGGCTGCCTCAACAGATCCCTACTCGATCGCCCGGTTTGAGTTGCTGATCGATCGCCCCCTCAGCTACTTTATCTGGAAGCTGCTGTTGCCCTTGGTGATTGTGCTGGTGTCTAGTTGGGGAGCCTTGCTGCTGCATCCGCGCTATGTGGATATGCGAATTGAGATCCCGGTGACGGCACTCTTGACGACGGTGTTTTTGCAGCAGTCCTACTCGTTTGCCCTGCCGGAAGTGGGCTATCTGGTTCTGCTGGACAAAATTTATGCGTTGGCCTATCTGCTGATTATTGTGGCCTTGATGGAGGCGATCGTCACCGCAGATTGGATCAAGGGCGAGACAACCGAGGATTATCAGCGGGTCATGCAACTCGATCGCCCTTTTTTGGTCGGACAGTTTTTGATTCTGGTGTTTGGCGTTTTGACCCTTATCTTTGTTTAGGGGATCGTTTAAGGGATCGCTGCTTGGCCTGAGAGCGACAGAGCCATAGAAAATTTTATCTAAAATTTATCTTGGAAGCTTTGATAGCGCTCTCCTGCTATAGATGCTTAAATCTTTGTTAAAGTTAGTCTAGTTTGTGAGTTGGTTGGCTTCAAAAATTCCGATAGGTTGACCTAGGCTGGTTTTGCTGGCTGGGGATGGCGCTGCTAAAGATTAAGGGTTGTCAAAATCGGGTTGGCGGATTTCACCTCAAGAGGGTTGCGATCGCCATTGCATCTGCATGTATCCCAAGTGGCTTGCTCCAGATATCTATCCGGTGGGTTAACCTTTGAGAGTTTTCGATCTCTAAATCCCCAATTCCGAGGGACTTTGAAGGGACTCATCTCGGGCATCCTCTAGAGGACTTCAACGACTCCCCCAAGGAAGCCGCATAGAGAAGCTTCTGAAGACTCTCTCATAACTCTTTCAAGGAAGCCTCTTAGAGAAGTTTCTGAGGACTCTTTGCAAGTTCTGAGAAGGTTTCGGAGCATCCTGGAAGACCCGACTTCCTCCAAGGTAGGGCTGGGCTAGATTCAAGAACTTGAGGGACTTTTCTAGAAGGCTCGATTCCCCCGAAAAGGAGGGCTGGAGATCAAAATCTAGAAGGTTAAGGCACCCCAAGATAGGTTTGTGCAAGCTAGCCTAGGATGGCTGGGAAATTCCCCACTCAACCAGGCTTTCAGTTAGCCCGATCCAAGAACTAGGGATTACTTCACTGGAGCGATCGCCCCCTTCCCCAACGAAGCAGCTACTCATGTCCCCCATGCCCCCAATTGCATTGCCCAAGCAACGCATTACAAAGAAACAGAGTCCAAAAAACCAATAACACTAGGTCACCCCCTTTCGCCTTTCCCCTTTCGCCTTTCCCCTTCCCCCTCTTACCACCCTTTCCCCTGGAGCTTCGACATGCTGCGTTTGGAACATATCAGCAAAATTTATCCCACGGGAGAAGTCTTGAAAGATGTCAGTTGGGAAGTCAAACCGGGCGATCGCATTGGCCTGGTTGGGGTTAACGGTGCCGGAAAGTCCACCCAACTGAAGATCATTGCCGGTGAGATGGAGCCGACAGCGGGGGAGATTATTCGCCCTTCGAGCTTGCATATTGCCTATTTGAGCCAGGAGTTTGATGTTGATCCCGGTCGCACCGTGCGCGAGGAACTGTGGAAAGCCTTTGCGGAAGCCAACCGCATCCATGAATCCCTGATGCAGATTCATCGAGACATGGAAACGGCCAACCCTGAGCAACTGGAGATTTTGATCCACAAGATGGATCGATTGCAGCGACAGTTTGAGGGGATGAATGGCTATGGGTTGGAGTCCCGGATTGACAAGATTTTGCCGGAGTTGGGATTTGAATTGGATGATGGCGATCGCTTGGTCAACTCCTTCAGCGGCGGTTGGCAGATGCGAATGGGTCTGGGTAAGATTTTGCTGCAATCGCCCGATTTGCTCCTCCTGGACGAACCGACTAACCACCTCGACCTGGAAACCATTGAGTGGCTAGAAACCTACCTCAAAGGGTTAACGAATCCGATGGTGATTGTCTCCCATGACCGGGAGTTTTTAGACCGTCTTTGTACCCAGATTGTAGAAACGGAGCGGGGCGTTTCTAGCACCTATTTAGGCAACTACAGCGCCTACCTGCTGCAAAAAGAAGAAGCCCAACTGGCGCAGATGAGTGCCTTTGAGCGGCAGCAAAAAGAGATCGAAAAGCAGCAGACGTTTGTCGATCGTTTCCGAGCCAGTGCGACCCGCAGCACCCAGGCCAAAAGCCGAGAAAAGCAGTTGGACAAAATCGAGCGGATTGAAGCGCCGACAGCATCAGTGAGAACGCTGCGGTTCAAGTTTCCGCCTGCTCCCCGCAGCGGTCGTGAAGTGGTGATCATCAAAAATCTCACCCATGTGTATGGCGACAAGATTCTGTTTTTGGATGCGGAACTGCTGATTGAACGGGGCGATCGCATTGCCTTTGTCGGCCCCAATGGAGCCGGAAAATCAACCCTGTTGCACCTGTTGATGGGCATGGAAAAGCCCACCGAAGGCACCATCAAAATTGGGGATCATGGTGTAATCCCAGGGTACTTCGAGCAGAACCAGGCGGAGGCGCTGGACTTAAACAAGACTGTGATGGAAACGATCCATGATGAAGTACCTGACTGGAAGAATGAGGATGTGCGGACGCTGCTAGGTCGATTTTTGTTTAGTGAAGATACGGTCTTTAAGAAGGTTGAGGCGCTGAGCGGGGGAGAAAAGGCGCGGCTGGCGTTGGCCAAAATGCTGCTGCGTCCGGCCAATCTGCTGATCCTGGATGAGCCGACCAACCACCTGGACATTCCCGCCAAAGAAATGCTGGAAGATGCGCTGAAAGACTACGATGGCACAGCCATCTTGGTTTCCCATGACCGTTATTTCATTTCCCAGGTGGCCAACAAAATTGTCGAGATTCGCGATGGTGAACTGCGGCTGTACCGGGGCGACTATCATTACTATTTGGATAAAATTGCTGAAGAAAAAGAAAAAGCAAAATTAGCGGCGATCGAAGCTGAAAAAGCCGAAAAGGCAGCCGCTAAGCGAGAAAAGCAAAAGCAAAAGGAGAAGGCCAGAAAGGGATAAAATCGATTTCTCAAATTCTGCGCGACTTTTGAATTAGGCAAGTTGAATCAGGCAAGTTGAATTAGGTAAGTTAAACCAGGCAAGAGGACTGCACAACCTTGAAGGATTTCAAGAGATCCTAATCGTTAAGGTGTTTGGGTCAGGTTAAGCCCGTCATTTCAAACTGGACGAAGATGGGGATCACTCGACTTGCACTGAGGATTTTCTGAAGTGAGATGGAGTCTATCTTTTATTTCTTCATTGTATGATTCTACTTTTTAGAGAGAACTGACCTGAGTTTTGAACTTTTGCTAGGAAGGATTCCACTGAAATTGCATCTTGATAAAATGCCTTTCATGATAATCCGCGATCCTGCTAAAAGGTAGATCAATTCTTCTTTTGGGTTATTGTGCCTATCGATCGCATTTTGCAGTTGGAATCAGTAAGATTTTGATCCTTCATGTAATTAAAGTTCAGCATTAATAGTCAGAGAGATAACTTTCTCAAATCCTGGCCTTGGGTTGACTCTCCTTCGGTTTATTCCCGTAGATACAATCCTGATTAATCCTTGTGAAAATGGTATTGCTAGAGCTTGACTTTTATAAGTCAGGAGATGGAGTTCTAGGTTGACCCAAAAAAAGATTTCAATTGAGAATTGTTTGAGATTTGTTTGGGATTTTATTGCGTTTTGAAACCGAATGATCAGTCATTGATATTTATCAAGGCAAATCTCCGCAATTGAATTTTGAAATGGTATTATTGCTAGGAAATTACTGTTAGTTTGCAAGGACTATTCACATGGCACAGGTGCAAATTTCTCCAGTGGTGCTAGTGATCATGGATGGTTGGGGCTACCGTGAAGCGACCGAGGGAAATGCGATCGCCGCTGCCAACACCCCCGTCGTGGATAGCCTATGGGCTGCCTACCCCCGGACTTTAATCCAAACATCCGGCAAAAATGTGGGCTTACCCGATGGCCAGATGGGCAATTCAGAAGTCGGACATCTCAATATTGGCGCAGGTCGAGTGGTGCCCCAGGAACTGGTGCGAATTAGCGATGCCGTTGAAGATGGCACCTTACTCAGCAATGCAGCGCTGCTGCGAATCTGTGAAGCGGTACGGCAGAGTGGTGGCAAACTCCACTTAATTGGGCTTTGCTCAGAAGGTGGTGTCCATGCCCACCTGAGTCACCTTTTTGGCTTGTTGGATCTGGCCAAAGAACAGAGCATTTCTGACGTTTGTATTCATACGGTCACCGATGGACGGGACACCAAACCCACCGATGGCGTTGCCGCCCTTCAAGCCATTGAAGACTATGTTGACAAGGTGGGGATCGGACGCATCTCCACGCTCAGCGGTCGTTACTATGCGATGGATCGCGATCGCCGCTGGGATCGAGTCCAAAAAGTTTATGACCTGATGACCGAAGAGGGCGAAGGTGTCGGTCAATCGGCGATCGAAGTCCTCAAAGCCTCCTATGAAGCAGGAGTTACCGATGAGTTTGTCATCCCAACTCGGATTGCTCCTGGCGCTGTAGAACCTGGGGATGGCGTGATTTTCTTCAACTTCCGTCCCGATCGTGCCCGTCAACTCACCCAAGCCTTTGTTGACCCCAAGTTCAACGGCTTTGAGCGCAAGTTCGTTAACCCCTTGGCGTTTGTCACCTTCACCCAATACGATCCCCACTTCCCGGTTTCCGTTGCCTTTGAACCCCAAAATTTCAACAACATCCTGGGCGAGGTGATTTCCAAGGCTGGACTGCGCCAGTTCCGCACCGCCGAAACAGAAAAATACGCCCATGTCACCTACTTCTTCAACGGCGGTCTAGAAGATCCCTTTGAAGGCGAAGATCGAGAGATGGTGCCCAGTCCCATGGTCGCCACCTACGATCGCGCCCCCGCCATGTCTGCGGCTAAAGTGACGGATGGTGCGATCGCCGCCATCGAAAAAGGCATCTATTCCTTCATCGTCATCAACTATGCCAACCCCGATATGGTCGGGCATACGGGCAATATCGAAGCGACCGTGAAGGCAGTCGAAACCGTCGATGCTTGTCTGGGTCGTCTTCTCGAAGGAATTTCGCGCTCAGGCGGCACGGCCATTCTGATTGCGGATCATGGCAATGCCGAATACATGCACGATGAGCAAGGCAACCCCTGGACGGCTCACACCACGAATCCCGTGCCCTTCATTTTGGTAGAAGGCGAAAGACGCAAGATTCCGGGACATGGCACCGATGTCGCTCTTCGCAGTGACGGTACGCTAGCGGATATTGCGCCCACGATTCTGCAAATTTTGGGACTGCCTCAGCCGGATGAAATGACGGGGCGATCGATGATTGAATCGACCGGGTTTGAGGTGAGAGCCAACCGGACTCCTGTCCGCGTTTCGTTATAACGTTGTTGCGTTGTCACGTTTTTCCTGGAATATTGCCCCAGACCTTTTCCCTGGAACGCTTTCCGGAGCGTTTTCTTTAGACCATTTCTCTTGAATCTTTCCTGGAACGTCTCCCTAGAAGGTTTCACTTTCCCTGAACCGGTTCTCTGGAACCTTTTGTGGAACGTTTTCCTGGAGGATTTCGCTGGCGTGGTTTGGGGGATGGGTCTGCGATCGCCTCACCACAATGTGAGTAGAATAGAAAAGTACAAAAATCAGGATTGCCCTCTGTTCATCAAAATGAATCGAGATGAGAGGCATTCTGCTGGAGCAATCATTCTTGGGGATAGGTTTCCATGACGATAAATGGTGTAATTGAACTCCTTTGGGGGTTTTCAGCAATTGGCCTGATTGTGCTGGTGCTGCTGCATAGCCCCAAGGGCGATGGTTTGGGTGGATTGGGCGGACAAGCGCAACTCTTCACCAGTACCAAAAGTGCTGAGACGACCCTGAATCGGGTGACTTGGGCATTGACGGCGATCTTCATGGGATTAACCGTCGTCCTCAGTGCAGGGTGGTTGAATCAGTAAGGTGAATTCGTAAAGTTGGATGGCATAGCCCCAACTTTGTCTTGAATGATCAGAGCCAATGGTGAATGCTGTCTTATTGGCAGCGTCCGCCATTGGCTTTGATCTTGGGGCTGATCTATGACTGCTCACGGTAGGCGGCGTAAACCCCTTTGACGTTGTACCAGTTGAGAAAAATCCGGGCGACCTCTAGTGCCAACTGGGGTTTGCCCTGGTTAATCAGCCATTGCAGCAATGGGGCGAGCGATCGCTCATTCAACCTTCCGCCCACCGACAGCAGCCCCCAAAGCGCCTGATGCAGCCAGGTCATCTGGATCATCATTCGCACTTCCCAGGTGGGATGCTTCTGGTAAAACAGCACGCCCATCCTTCCTCGCTGAATTTCCTGGTCAATTAGCTTTGGGATCTGATCGAGGGCAAAGGGAGGATGCCAGTGATAGCCAGCCGCTTGGGGGCATTTCACCAGTTTCAGCCCCAGTTGCTTCAACCGTACCCCCAGTTCTAGATCTTCCCAGCCATAAAGTTGAAAGCCTGTGTCAAAGCATCCGGCCTGTAGGAGCCATTTGCGGGCGATCGCCACATTTCCCGTTGCAAAGTAAGCCCGAGAGTAGTCGGTCACTTTAAAGGGTTCAGAGGTGGGCTGCTCAAAATTACAGGTGTTGATGACGGTGCCGTAGGTGAAGAGGCGATCGCTCCCCTGCTGCTGCTCCCCCGCTAACAACGCATCCACATGCGCCTGCAAGAAACCATCCAGCACCACCAAATCACTGTCAATAAAAACAATCGTCTCCCCTTGAGCCTGCTCAATCCCCAAATTCCGAGCCGCCGCTGGCCCTTGATGATCCTGCTTTAAAAGTCGCACATGGGGGAATTCTGACCTGTGGCGGTTCAACCAATCGACCGTCCCATCGGTCGAACCATCATCCACTACCACCACTTCATAGCCTGCGATCGCCGCTGTAATCCGCTGATTCTCCAATGCCCGCAGGCATTTCTCCAGAATCGGCAAACGATTATAAGTGGGAATGACAACGCTTAAAAACACAGGCTGCTCACTCAGTTACGATTCTCCAAAATCCTACCCTGTAATGTGGGGGAAGGGGGAAGGGGAAAGGGGAAAGGGGGGATTTGGAATGGGTCGCTGAGCAATTGGGAATCTAGTCAAGTTTGTGAATAGGGGAAGGGGGAAAGGGGGGACTTGGGCTGAGTCGCTGAGTAATCGGGGAGTTGTCTAGGACTATGAATAGACATTGAAACACAATGATTCAGATCCTTGACTTCCAAACAAGGAAACCCCTTTCCCCCTTCCCCTTTCCCCTTTCCCCTTTCGCTCCACTCCCCACTCCCCCAAAATCTGTACAGCCTCTAGCAGAAATTGCTGAGTTTCAGTAGATAATGATGTCTTTGTCACTACATCCAATCACACCAACATCGATCGCACCACCAAGGAGAAAGAGGAATGAAAGCGCGGGATCTCATCGGTAAGACCGTTGCATTTGCGGGTTCTGGCGGTTTGGATAGCTGCACGATTACTCGCTGGCTAACGGATATGGGAGTACGAGTGATCTGCTTTACCGCTGATCTGGGGCAACCCGATGAAGACGATACGGAAGCGATTCGGCAGCGGATGCTGAAGGCGGGGGCGGAGGATTTTGTGTTGCTGCCGGAACAGGAAGCGATCGCCCAAGCGGGACTCCAGGTCATTCAAGCCCAAGCCTGCTACGAAGGCCGCTACTGGAACACTACCGGGATTGCTCGGTGTGTCCTGACCAAGGCCATGGTCGAAGAAATGCAAAAGCGAGGCTTGACGATTTTTAGTCATGGAGCAACCGGACGAGGGAATGACCAGGTGCGGTTCCAACTGATTACCAACATGCTGGCTCCTGAGTTTGAAGTGTATGCGCCTTGGCGGGATGAGGAATTCCTAGCTCGTTTTCCCGGTCGCAGCGAGATGATTGATTTTTGTCAGGAAAAGGGACTGTCTGTTTCGGCAACAAAGGACAAACCCTATTCCACTGATGCCAACCTCCTGGGGCTGACCCATGAATCGGGGATGCTGGAGTCGCTGACGACCCCGGCTCATTTTGTCACGCCCGTGATGGGCTGCTACCCTGCCGATGCCCCTCATGAAGCGGAGACGGTGACCGTCCATTTTGAAAAAGGGACTCCGGCGGAAATTAACGGGCAATCGGTGGATTTGGTAGAAGCTTTTAAGCGGACAAATGCGATCGCAGGCAAGCACGGCGTTGGCATTGGCACCCATCTAGTGGAAAACCGCTTTGTCGGCATCAAGTCTCGCGGGGTCTATGAAAGTCCGGGGGTGGAACTGCTGGGCACTTGCTATGGCTGGCTGTTGCAGTTAGTCCTCGATCGCCGTGCCCGAGAATTCTATGAGCAGTTGTCGCTGCTGGTGGCCAAGCAGATTTACCAGGGCTATTGGTTTGACCTGGCGACTCAGATGGCTTTACGGGCGATCGCACCCACCGCGCAACTGGCCACCGGATCGATCACCGTCTCCGTCTACAAAGGCAATCTCTCCTTTGTGTCCGCTGACCACGCGCCCCACTCCCTCTATTCAGAAGAAAATGCATCGATGGAGGGGATTGGCACCTACAACCATGCTGACTCTGAAGGGTTGCTGCGGGTCTTTGGGGTGAGTGCCCGAGTGTTGGCGACCAGTGGTCAGATTTTGTAGCTATTGGTCGTCAAAGGTAGAGTTAATCACATTGAAAAAGATGGGAGGCGATATTAGCGATCGCCTCCCATCCTTTTTTGTCTCGAATTTTATGGTGCAGCACCTGAACCCACTCTAGGGAGTCGGCAGAGCGAAGCGGAGGAGGAGAGATGCAGCAGCAGAGAGAACATTCATAAAGTTGCCTCCACCTCTACCGCTGTTGCGGCGGGCTTGTCTAACTTCGGCTTCTTGAATCGCCTGTAGTCCTGTGGAGAATTGGATGGATGCTTGGTGACCTTGATCGTTGCCTTGAGCGAGGTACAGTTGCTCAGACTGCTTTGCGTCCTGCATGGCTCCGTTGCGATCGCCCATCTCATAGCGCGCCAGCCCCCGAGCCAGATAGGCATGGGCAAAGGAATTATCGAGGGTCAAGGCTTGGTTGTAATTTTCAATGGCGGCTCTAAAGTTGCCCCGGTTCGCTTCAGCCATGCCGAGACTATAGAGGTTATCGACCGTGGCGACTTCTGAAGGTAACCCGATCGCCCCCAGAAAATTGGCACCGTCTATGGTTGCGCCCTCCAGCCTAGCTCCCGTTAAAATCACACCTCTGAGGTCGGCTCCGCTTAAGTTTGCGCCCCGCAGATCGGCTCCGGTGAGATTGGCATTAAAGAGGACGGCTCCACTCAGATTGCTGCCGCTGAGATTGCTGCCGCTGAGGTTGGCTCGGCTGAAGTTGACCTGGCTGAGGTTAGCCTGATGTAAATTCGCGCCTGAGAGATTGGAATAGACCAGTCCTGCACCGCTGAGGTCGCAGTTCTGGCATTGTTTGGTGTCCAGGAGTTGCTGGGTGTGTTCTAGATTTTCGGCCTGGGCGGGAGCCATCAGGCTGCTAATCGCAAGGACCGTGAGCGCGGGCAGAATGAGCAGTTTCATAGGTCTAGCAACGGGGGTAAGTCAGCAGGTCAATGGGTTACGAGCCAAGGGATACGAGCCGAAATGGACGGGTCAAGGTCTACGGATCAACGGTTTCCTGGAGATGGAACCCCAATCAGTTGAGGGGTAGATTGAAGCGCTGGGTAGAAGGAGCAGATGAAATATTGATCGCGCTGAGTTCCGGAGGTTCAGGATGAATTGAGTCTAAAAGATTTCCGGTAGTCGGCTGTTATCGTACCCATGTGACCCAATTTTACGGACTATAGGGCGATAATTTTTGTTGCAGCATACCGTTTGTTGCCGCATGACGTTTGTTACCGCACGAAATTGTTGCTCAGAAACCTGGATGACTCGAATGACTCGATTTTTTGTTGCGTTGCTGACACCTCCAGCGGTTACGGATTTTGCCATGGAGGTGATTGGGCAGTTGGGCGATCGCCACCAAACCCACACGGCAAAAGCTCCGCCCCACATTACCCTACAAGCCCCCTTTGAGTGGAAAATCCAGGATATTCAACGGGTCGAGGCTGGTCTAGCACAATTTGCTCAGGCTCATTCGCCGATTCCGATTCAACTGTCAGGGTTTGGGTCGTTTCCGCCGCATGTCCTTTACATTCAGGTGTTGAAGACCTCTGGTTTGATGAACCTGCAATCGGACTTGCCGCAAACCTTAGACCCAGAATTAGGCATTGTTGACCCCAAGATTCGACAGCGAGGATTCACGCCTCATGTGACGGTGGCTTCTCGGAATCTGACTCGGCAGACTTTTGGGTTGGTCTGGGAGGCGCTGCAAGGATTTGAGCAGATTGAAGTGGAGTTTTGGAGCGATCGCCTCACCCTCCTTCAGCACGATGGTCAACAATGGCAGATTCGCAGAGAGTTTTCATTTGACCAGAGTCAACAAAACCTCATTGGAGACTAGAAAAACTGAAAGCGGTTGTCTGTCACTTGTACAGACAACCGCTTGTTGTAAGCGAGATAAAACTGGATTGGATCAAAGTTTGAGCAGACAGAGAGGATTACTCTGCTGTCAATAAACGCTTTAGGTGTTTTCCAAGAAAGAAAATCCCATATCCAAACTGGTTGGTGCTCTATTTAATGGGCAATTAGGGCAGGGTTGGCTCATCCCCAAAGAGTCGTTCCCCCTGGTGGATGTGGTGCATGTGGTAAGCAAAAGACCTGCTATGGCGACGGCGGCGGAGCAGGAACTGAATCGGGCGGCCAATCTTTTGTTGCAGAGGCGATTGCTTGCACCAGCGCTCGTAACCTTGGGCGATCGGCCCTGCTAGGACATTGCGCCATTGCAAAGCGACCCGATCGGCGTTAAAGTCTTGAACCCGTTTGAACCCATTCTCAACCATAGCGTCGTAGAGATCGGGGTCATTTTGCAAACGCTTGAGCGCATCGATGACTTCTTCGACGCTTCGTACCTCGATGTAGTCCAACTCAGATTGACGGATGGCCTGATAGGCAGGTTCAGGGCCGAGGATGGCGGGGCATCCGGATAACCAGGCGTTGATCAGTTTGAGGGCGGGTTTAACGGTGAGGTCGTAGGTGGTGTTGTTGCGGACGGCGAGGACGACATCGGCCTGCGTGTAGTCGGCCCAATCCTGGAACTGAGTGGCGGAATCATCGGGGCTGACCACAAAGCGAATGCCGAGTTGTTGAAGAGACTCTGCGAACTCGGGACGGCGGAAAGGATAGGCGAGGTTGCGCTCCATGCCCTTGAAAACCAGGTTTTCGACTCGGGTGCCGCGTTGGGGGTTGCGGGGGAGGAGGTTGGGTTGGGGCCAGTGGGAGAGATAGTGGTCAGTATCGTTGAGGATGTTGAGTTCGTTGATGACGAGGCGCTGCTCACAGAGTTCGGGGCGAGCGCGATCATATTGACAGGCCACAACATAGCTATTGAATGCCCGATCCTCAGAACGGAGATCATCGGAGGGGATAATACAAATTTGTCCAGGCATGTAATCGGGGACAAGGTGGACATCAAGACCGCGTTGTCTAAGGCTCATGTAAGGTTGAGCCGACCAGATATCACTGGTGCTGAGACTGCGTTCAAACCAGGGTTCGAGATCTTCTGGGAGGCGATCGCTCGCCATGAGTTCTTGCCACCGAGCAACATTTTTGCAGACAAAATAGACCGGATAAGGAAGTTGTTCAAGTTGCTCAGGGACGGACAAACTGAGGCGGGAGATACTGATCGTCATTGCCTTAGAGAGTAGAAATTTTAATAAAGACAAAAAGCACGATAGATATGAGCAATAAAACGCTTACTCAATCCATAGAGCTACATTTCAAAAGAGGCATTGTGTTATCGTTTTGAGTCAGCGAAAGCCTTGACAAAGCTCAATTTTTCGTATCTCAAACTTTCAATTCATGAGTTGTTCAACATTCTTAATGCAATGGTTCAACGCAGAATCATTTAAGACTTTGAATCAACTTAAGTTCGGGAACTTCCGCCTCAAAACAGTACGCAAAACCACACCACTTAAGATTCCCGAAGTGGCAGCTCAGACAACGGAAGACCTGCAAACTGGGGCAAATGCCGTATCAATAGATCTGTATATATTGCAACCCTTCATGAATGCTGAACCGAAGGCGTTTTTGTGTAATTACTTAAACGATCCTTCAATTCCTTCCTTTTAAAAATATCAAAGAGTTCGTCATCAAACCGGGCGAATTTGTGATAATGTCCGTAATTTCATGGAGACTTTATAAAACATAAAACAAATTTGAACCAAGCGGTTTTCCTTAAGTTGAGATTTGGAACGGCATCGTTTACGTTATCTCTAAGTGATTTGTGAAAATTCCGATTTATAGCATCTCTCCGATTGGGCAGAGGATCTCTTGGGGCGATCGCAATACTGCCTAAACCAAGCATAGAAGCAGATTCAAGCTGTTGAGTGTATCCAGTATGCCGTCATCTAGCAGTTGCACCTGGATTTGTCTTATTTAGATTGTAAATTTTTTGTATTATTACGATGAACCGGAAGTCAGTCTTTCTTCCAGGTCATTTCCTAACACTTCAACGAATGGTTCAGTACTTCTAGCTAAGTGGTACTCCCTACCTTCAAGGGGAAAATACTGAGTTGCTGCCATGCTCAGCGTTGGTGGGGACAAGATGTTGCAATAAATGCGCTTTTTGGCTTCAAGCATGGTTTTAAGCACATCCGCAAGATTCCGGAAATTGACAGATTCCCCTCCGTGGAAGGTTCAAAAAGTTTTATATAAAGTTGTCACTCACTTCTGTAAGATACACTTAGCTGGTAAAATTTATAACAGTCTACTTCAGCTAAAACGCGCACTTTTCTATTGGTGGCTTTCATGAACATCGCATGAAGGCTTCTTAGAAAACCCACTCTTTCTCATAGAAAAAACCCAGAAAAACCCACTTTGTAGCGTCAAAAAAACTTTGTTATGTCCAGAGTAAATGGTCACGATGTATTGACACCTTGCAACAGTCTGAATAAACTTTTCATAAAATCCATACGTTAGATTACGGAAGGGGATAATTTGCTGGATAGCCAATTCAGTAATTTTACGAGTCTGATTGACTGAACCAAGTTTCAGCTACCGGATACCGAAAAAAAACTGAATTGCATGATCTGATTTTCGGGCTTGTGTCGGAATTTCAAAGCAAATCATCTACTTTTTGTAACTCTTGTCCGCATCTCGCCAGAATGACTTGACTCGGTCATTCTCTAATCTGTTCCTGAATTATGAGTATCACATCTTCCCTATTGTCCTTTCCGGTCTGGGTAAGGACTGTTCTCTATGCTTTGGTGTTGGAGGTTGCTCAATTTGGTTTGAGTTGGGTTCGTCGTTTGCAGCCAAATCAGTCCGAGATGGGTGCTTCGTATAACATTCATTCGGATGTGGCTGACGGACAATTGAGGCGGCAGGTGCAAAACTTGCAGATTCAAGACTTAAAATTTTGGCATCTACAACCCGGATATCGTCTACAGGCTAGATATCAACTGAGGCATCTCAATCAGAATAACGATGTCCATTGTCAAAATAGATGGCTGCTTAGAGATAATAGATTGACGAAAAGCGGATTCATCGCACAGGTTCAGTTGCAGCGCTATCAGGATATTTTTCGATCGCATTTTTCTTCCCTAGTTCAGGTCATTCAGACGGTTTTGCTGTTAGGGAGAGTTCGCCAAGTGTTTGCAGTAGGGCTTACATTCTACAAGATTGTTCTTTTGGGTTTATCGACATCGGGTTGGTCGATACTTAACGTCCTTAACTGTTTTTGTATGCAGGATACAGGTTGCGAGAGCAGTTCTCGATCAATCAGTTCTAGATTGATCAAAAGTGCAGCAACACCTGGTTAGACATATTTCTCTAGATGTATTGAATTTGTCTGGTTTTTAGAGCGTCGAAGTGGTGTTTCAGGGTGAGTTGAAGAGTTCATCGTCCTTGTCAAAAGCGTATCAGGGTTGCTGGCGGAAGTTTTCCAATGCTCTTGTCTAAAGTTCGATTCGCCTTGAAGGATTGACTCCTCAAAAGGATTGACTCCTCAAGATGAATTAACCGCAGGCTCAGTTACTAGGAGTTTATTACAAAGCGTCATTCGGCTTGATGAGTTCTTCAGATGGTTCTGAAGAAGCGGTTCTGAGGCGGATGAACCCGTCAACATAAGTTGTAAAGGTTTCTCTCTCAGTCTTAAAGCGTTTTGAACAGCAGGAACATTAGAAATCTCGGTTCCTTAAGCAACGCCGTATGCAGCAAGACTCTCACTATGATTCAGGCGATCGCCGAATCTTTCAGGGAAACCCGCTCCTAGCATTCGTCCTCGCCCAACTCTAGATTCAACTCTGGGGATTCAACTCTGGATTTAAGTCACCTGTTTTATGCCTAATCTATTCAAAACCATTGCCTTTTATCGTCCATCCTTACTCTATTCCTTTGCCTTGGGGTTGGGCTTAAGTTGTGTTGTGATCGGTGCAGATGCTAATCCTGCATCGGCACGTTCAGACCAACCCCTCGATTCGGATACTCCTTTAGAATCCAATCCCGCCACCACTGAGGCTTCGGAGCGAGATTTAGTCGTCGATCTGCTAGCGGATGCGGATGGCGATCGCTTCCAAGTCCCTTCCAGCGTCCTCGACATCCTCCAAAATCGAGACACCCCCGAGACTCCTGCTTCAGGGCTAGAATCTGCCCCCATAGCTCCAACTGCTCCAGCGGTTCTTGAGTCCCCGGCTCCAGCGACAGATGCCCCGGCGACAGCGGCTCCGACGACAGCGGCTCCTTTGCCTGTAGCGCCCTCTCCCCAAGCGACTCAGCCGCAGCCCCGCACCGCTCCAACGGCTCCTCAAGCCACACCCGCAGCCCAACCTGCCACCTCGACTGAACCAGCGAATGATAACCGCTTTCAGGTTCCGTCTGCCATTTTGGATCAGTTGCGCGATCGCCAACCCTCTAGCCCAGCGGCACCTGCAGCAACACCCTCGGCAGTCGAACCCGGCTCCATGGAACTCCCTAATCCGGTTCCCACTGAGGCTCGAACCCCTGCCCGTCCCGCTGCTCGACCGACGACGACGGCTCCAGCCCCTGCGACTCCTGCACGCGCTACTGTCCCCACCGTGCCAACTTCTGCTCCAGCCTCGACTGAGCCGACTACGGGTGACCAGCGTTTTGAGGTGCCTGGAACAATTCCAGAGCTATTGCGCGATCGCCAAACTCCAGTCTCACCCCAGTCTGTCGTACCTCAATCCGTCGTACCTCAATCTGCCGTACCTCAATCCCCGTTTTCCCTAACGCCTGGAGTGGCCCAACCGACCTCAGCAACACCAGAAATCCTGGTCGCCTTTGCACCTCTACCTCTAGCCGAACAAACCGAAGGGATGATCCTCCCCAACTGGTTTGCTCAGGGCACTCCAGTACCGCCGCCCCCCGCTCCCGATCCGGGTTCAACCCGTACCACGGACAGCACGATCGACCTGGGCGGCCCCATCACTGAACCGACTTTGCGCTTCCAGGGCGCATACTTCCTGGAAGGCGACGAAGACAGCATTCGGGGTCGATTGATCGGCGTGTACCCCCTGGCCGATTGGGTTCAGGTCGGTGCCGTGGTGGATGCGACCGATGATGGCGTGTTCAATGTTTTAGAGGGTGCTGGGGTTGACCTCACAGAACTCTATGTGGCCTTAGCTCCCATTCAAGACCTGCCCAACCTTCGCTTTGTGGTCGGGCAAATTGACTTTACCTCCTATTTCGATCGCAACAGCTTTGCCAAAGATCGAACCACTCACTTTTTCAACTCGGTCTTTCAATCGAACCCTGCCCTGCAAGCCACGACTTTCACCTCTCGTCCCGGCGCATTGCTGAACTGGACGGTGACCGACAACCTGGAACTGCGGGCTGCGGCCTTTTCCTCGGAGCCGGATTTGGGCGATTTTGCCATCGATGGATTTGCAGGTGAAGTGGGCTTTCGGATTGAAAATTTCATTATCCGAGGCACCTATGTTTCGGCCATTGATGGCGGCACTTCCACCAGTTTTTCCGAAGCCTTCGGTATTAATCGAGGTGGAGGGAGATTTGGGGTGGAGGAGGGCGATCGCGAAGAATCTTACGGGATTAACGCTGAGTACTTCTTCTCCGATATCGGCCTGGGGCTGTTTGGTCGCTACGGCCACTATCGCAACCAGGATCTCAACGGCGACAATACGGCCAATACCTATAGCTTTGGCCTCAATGTCTTGGATTTGTTCATTCCAGACGATCGCCTGGGTCTAGGCTATGGTCGCGGACTTTCCAACAGCAATCTGCGAGATGACGATGATGATGTCCCGGATGTCGTGGAACTGTTCTATGACGTGCGGGTGCTGCCCAACCTGCGAGTTGGAGTCACCCTCCAACAGCTAGACGAATTTTCAGAAACCATTGCAGGATTTCGCATCAGAACTGATTTCACTATTTTTGGGGGGAGAAATCTTTAACCATGAAGTACGGGACAGGTTTTTCTCAGCAACAGAGAAAGAAAAGCAACCGATCAGCGTGGCAATGGCTGCTGGGTTTAAGCATGAGTCCAATTCTGGCACTCAGTTTTCATCCGCTGCCCGTCCAGGCTCAGACGCTTCAAGAGGGCTATGCCCTCCTGGAAAAAGGCTGGGTTGGCGACGCTATTTCAGTATTTGAGGCGGTGGTTCGCCAAAATCCACGGTCTGTAGAAGCTCAGCTTGGTTTAGCTACGGCCTACTTCCGGGCTGGCAGTGTCAGACAGAGTACGCTGGCCTTTGAAACTTACAGGAAAGTTCGTGAACTTGACCCAGATAATCGTCAGGTGTTGACGATGCTGGGAACGCTCGGGGGATACAAGTTTGAATGGCGCAGGGATGGCATTAGCGCGCTCTCCCGGCTGATTGAACTAGAACCCAATAACATGGAAGCTCGGGCACAGCGAGCTTTGCTGAACGGTTATCAAGGGAATTTGTCGGATGCAATCCTAGATTACGATATCGTTCTGCCCACCAATCCCCCACCGGAAGTCATTCTGGCAGCGGCTCAAACCTATACCTATGCCGGGGACTACCCCAAAGGGCTGGAACTCTTTAACCGCTATCGTCCGACAGGTAAGCCGATTGAAGGGTATGCTGCGATCGCCTACGGCATCGTGCTGCGGGAAACGGGAGATCCGGCGCAATCTGTGCAGGTTCTAGAACAGGAATTGAACCGCAATAGCGGGTTAAATGGCATCTCGATCCGTACCAGAGCCGCACTGGGTGTTTCCTACGCCCAGGTCGATCAAATCGAGAAAGCCATGCAGGTGCTGAAGCCTTTAGGCGGACGGTTTGACTCGCGGATGATTCTGGCACGCACCTTCCACCAGATTAACCGTAAGGAAAATAGCGCGGATCTGCAAAATGACGTGATCACGCTCTATTACGAAATTCTGGCCAAGCCCGAGGAACAAAGCAGCAAGATCAACTACCTCACCACTTCGATCGCCCGAGAAATGGCCGATGTCCTCAGCGGTATTCCTGCTGAGCGCCGCATTGCCCGAGAACTCTATGTGCAACTGGTGAAGCAATTGCCCAGCGACAGGATTTTGCCGGTGAATCTGGCGATCGTCGAACGGCAGTTGGGTCTAATTTCCCGCGCAGCCTTGCAGCAGCGATTGCAGCCCGTCTTCCAACCTCTGGTGGGCGATGACTATCAAAAACGCCTTCTGGCACAGGCTCTAGTCCGACTGGATTCCCCTGATCCACCGCTGCTGCCCTTCTATCAGGCGCTGCTAGATGCCTCTGTCTATGAGCCGCTGCTCTATTTCCGCGTCGCTCAAATTCAACTTCAGCAAAATGACCTGGCCGGAACCAGGGCTTCCCTGCAAGCCTACAGCCAAACGCCCGAAGGACAGGCCGATCAGTATGGTCCGCTGCTGCTATTGGCTGAGATTGACCGTCGTGAAGGCAATTTGGAAGCTAGTGTCCAGAAATACGAACAGATTATTGTGGGCGATCGCGTCGATCGGGGTCTGCTCAGCGGATCGTTGCAGGCATTGGCTGGGATTCGGCGGATTCAAGGACGGTTGCCAGAGGCGATCGCCCTCTATGACCAAATCATTGAGCGTGATCCCAGCGATCTATCAAAGCGTCTGGGTCGAGCTAGTCTGGCCTATCAAGCCGATCAAATCTCGCTGACCGAGGCGGAAGGGATTCTCCAGGAATGGCTAGCTACTCGTCCCGCAACGGACACGCCGCTGGAACTGTACAGCTTAGTCGCCGCCTTGCCCGCCGATCCTCAGCGGGAACCGCTTTATACTCGTTTGCTCGAAACCATGCCCGAGTCGGTGCCTGTGCGTCTACGGGCGCTGCAGGTCGTCGCCATGCGCGACCCCGATGCAGCCCGAGCGCAGTTGGCTCAACTGATTGCCAATGATCCCGAAAACCTGGGTGCCTACTTCGTCCAGGGTGAACTGGCGCAAGACTTGGGTGATTTGGATTTGGCTAGCAATGCCTATGAGACGATTCTGGAGCGCAGTGCCCAAAATACTGACGCGCTGGCGGCTCTAGGTGGGATTCGCTTCCAGCAACGCCAGTATGACGAGGCCACCGACCTCTATACCGAAGTGCTGAAGATGGAACCCAGCAACCAGGTCGCCCAAACCGCACTGGCTGAACTCACCGTCGTAGAAGGCAATCGGATTGAAGCGCTGCGCCGTCTGGAAGAACTCCAGCAGCAGCGCACCCCGGAAGGGGAGGCGACACCAGCCGATCCATCTATGGATCGCCGCATTCGTCGCATTCAAGAAGGTTTCCTTCAACAGCGGGGATTCCAGCCCCCCTGGGAACGGTACTAACTCCCTCTCAGACTCTCTCCCTGACGCCCAACGCGCCTAACGCTCTCATGATGCAGTTCTTCGCTCGTTCTATCCGCCATCTTGCAGGACTGATACTTCAGGCCATGCGGTTGATTGCCTTCAATCGCCTCCACCTGTCTCAGTTCTCGCGTTTGGAATGCCTGCGCCTGGGGCGATCGCGGTTAGCGGCTGTGCCCATCCTGCTGTTTGTGGCTTCGGCTTTGCTGTCGAGTGTGGTTTTGCCAAGCTGTGCCCCCGGATGGCAAGGTCAGGGTGGAGCGCCCCATGAGGCGATCGCCACTGCCGCAGTCCGCCCCTTGTCCACTCCGGAACTCCTGGAAAAAAGCTGGACGGCTTATCGCGATCGCTTTATCCAGGGCGATGGGCGGATTATTGACCGGGAAGCGGCTGATCGCACCACCTCCGAGGCACAAGCCTATGCGCTGCTGCGAGCAGTGTTGATGGACGATGCCGACACCTTTGCTCGGGTGTTGAACTGGGGAGAAAACAACCTCCAGCGGCGGGGATTGGACGGCCAACGGCGAGATTATCTCTGGGCTTGGCAGTGGGGACGCAATGACGACAATCAATGGTTGCCGCTGGATGCCAACTTTGCCAGTGACGGGGATATTGATGCGGTGACAGCCCTAATCTTTGCCGCTCGACAGTGGCGACGCAGTGAATACCTGGACTTGGCCAAGCTCAAGTTGCGGGATCTGTGGAATCTGTCGGTGGTGAAGGTGGGCGATCGCAACTACCTCATCCCAGGACCTCGGGAGGTCTTCCAGCAGTCCAACCAGCTTTACCTGAATCCTTCCTACTTTGCGCCCTATGCCTTTCGACTCTTTGCTCAAATTGATGCAGAGCGCGACTGGCTGAGCCTGATTAAAAGCAGCTACCAGACCTTAAACAATTCCGCGCGGCTCTCCAGCCTGGGCTTGCCCAGTAACTGGATCGCGCTGGATACCACCAAGGGTCAATACCAACCCATCACCCAACCTGAAAATCTCAACAGCCGCTATGGCTACGACGCTTACCGGGTCTGGTGGCGCGTGGCTTTAGATGCCGCCTGGTTCAATGAGCGGCAGGCCAAGCGCTATCTACAAGACCATTTGGAACCGTTGGTCAATCTCTGGCAGACTCGGCAGGCCATTCCCGCTGAGATTAACCTCCAGGGGCAACCGCTTGTGTCCTACGAGTCCAACGCCCAATACGCCATGTTATATGCCGCTTTTAAGGTGATCGATCCTGAAATCGCAGAGCAGATGAGATTGCAAAAGCTCCTTCCCGCTTTCCGGGATGGCTTTTGGGAGAACGACTCTGCCTACTACATTCAAAACTTAGGGTGGCTTGGACTCTACCCTCCTGACGACGTCGCTTCTCATTGGCTCAAACCCTAAATTTAATCTCTTACTAACCCTTAGCAACCCACCTGTTTATGCTCCGTTTCCTGCGTCACCGGACATCTCAATCGAAAGGCGATCAAAATCGCCCGCGCCGCTCCTGGCGCAATCGGCCTGTGGTTTGGTTCCTTTGTTTAACCTGTCTGGGTACTGGACTGGGACTGCTCCCAGCTCTGGTTAAGGCTCAGGCCAATGACCGAAACCAACCCAAACCTCAAATCGTTCGACAATTTGATTTGCCTAAGAGCGATCGCCAACCCTTGATTTATCAACCCCAGTTGGCCGCCTCCTTAACCCTGGCTCAAGCAGCATCTCCCAGTCCTGCCCCTGCGGCCTCACCCGCAGCTTCTCCGGCAGCCTCCCCGGCAGCATCTCCCGATGCGACCACCCCTGCCACGACCACCGGAACTCCCGGCGGCACGACTGGAACGACCGCGAACCGTCAGAATGAACCCACTATTTCCCATGTCTGGGAATTCAACCGGAGTCCAGAAGTCGGCAACCGTCTTCGTCTACAAGGCGTCTATCCGGAATCGCGGGTAGAATTTACCCGACCCAGCGGCTGGAATGTTCGCTCTGCCCAGGTTCAACTGCGCTTCCAGCATTCCCCTTCCTTGTTGCCCGATCGCTCCAACCTCACGGTGCGGATCAACGATACCAGCATTGGCAGTGTCCCTCTGGGCGCGGCTCAGGCCGATCCCAGCGAAATGCTGTTCAACATTCCCACCAACCTGCTGCAAGACCGCAATGATTTGTCCATCCTGGCCGAACAGCAGAACAATAGCACTTGCTCCAATCCGGCTGACCCGACCCTCTGGACAGAAATTCTGCCAGATTCTAAAGTCATCCTCAATTTCACGCCTAGACCAATTGCTCTGGGCTTCAGCCGCTTCCCCTATCCTTTCTTGGATAGTCTCAGTCTAGAAACTAACCAGATTAGCTATCTCAAACCTACCGCTTACACCCCCGAATGGTTGACTGCGGCCTCCCGGTTTGAAACCTCGGCAGGTAGAAGGTTGGGTGATGTGGCACTCAACACCAAGATCATCAGCAGTTTGGGAGAAGCCCGAGGCACCGATCGCGTCGTGGCCATCGGCACCCCTGCTGATCTGCCTGCATTGTCGCAACTGACGCTTCCCTTTGCCCTGCAAAACGGCAAGTTCGTTGACACCAAGCGTGCTGCGATTCCCGATGATGTCGGCATCCTGATGATGGCGCTGACGCGCGACTCCCGGATTCCCGTCCTGGTGGCCACAGGGAACTCTGCCGCTGGGGTAGAAAAGGCTGTGCAGTTCTTAGTTCAGGCCAAAGATACCGAACTGGGGACAGGTCAGGCATTGACCGTGAACCAATTGACCGAAGTGCCCACGCCTGCGCCGAGAGCTTGGCCAGGATATATGCCCGTTGAAAACAACTTCCAACTCTCTGCCCTGTCCACTAGCGATGGCACTCGCTTTGAAGACACCACGGTACGTGGCACCAGTGCGCCCCCAGTTCACATTGCCTTCAAGGCATTGCCGGACGATCGCTTCCTGGATGGCAGCGCCATGACCCTGAAGTATAGCTACAGTCCCCAAATGGACTCGCGCGCTTCTGCGGTGGAAGTTCGGTTAGACAATGTGACTGTGGCCTCAAAGCGCCTCAGTTCCGACGGCGGCGAACATGAAACCTTCAGCTTCCGACTCCCCGAGGAAAAGATCAAGCCGGATACCCAGATGAATATCCACTTTGTCATGCGCCCGGAAGCGGGTGGCGAATGTGGACTAGAAGCGGATCAGCAACTCTGGGCGACGGTTCATGCCGACACCAGTTTCGACATGCGCCGTGACAATGTGGTGACGGTTCCGAACCTGTCTCTACTAAAGGCCGGATTCCCCCTGACCGATCCGCAAGACTTGTCTTCTGCGGGTATTGCGTTGCCTGCCAATCCCACGGACGGAGAAGTTCAAACGCTGCTGGCGTTCAGTGAGCGGATGGGACGGGTCAGCCAAGCCGAGTCGGTTAAGACTCAAGTGTTTGTGGGAACGGTGACCGATGATGCCAAGCGTCGTTTGAGCATTGTGGGGATTGGGACGCGCGATCGCCTCCCTACCCCAGAAGTGTTCCAAGAACAGGAAGGCTTTAGCCTAACCAATGGCTTTACTCGCCAGTGGGAGCAAACCCAGGTGCAAACGCTCAACGATGGAGAAGGGGTTGTCAAGGCGATCGTCTCTCCTTGGAACCGCGATCGCCAGGTCATCGCCCTAACCGGACAAACCGACCAAGGACTCCGGGAACTGCAATCTCTGTTCAAGCAGCCTTCTCTGTTTAACCGCCTGCAAGGGGATACCCTGTTGGTCACCAGTAATGTCGCCAACCCCAATCCCCAAAACCCCGACGATTACACGGTGCAATACTTCCAGGAAGCTCAGCAACGCCGCATCGCCAACACGAGCGTGGTGGGTCGCGTGGTGCTGTTCCTCCAGGACAACTGGTTTATGGTGCCTGCCGGAATTGCCTTTGTGGCACTGCCGCTTTATGGCTTTTCTCAGCTTTACCTTAATCGCGTTGACCAGTAAGGAGATCTAAACAGATGGCAAGTGTTACGCCCCGGGGTCGCCAATCCTGGCTGACCCGCTGGTTCATGAATCTACCGACCTGGTTCGATCGCCTCTTTCCCCGCGCTGGGAAATGGCAGTTGTTTTGGATTGTGATGTTATTGCTGCTGCTGTCGGTGCCGCTGATCATCACGCCGCTCGATCTGTGGAAACAAATCACCGTTGCGGTGGTGCTGGTGATCGTAGGCTGGCTCACCGTCAAGATTGAGTCCAGACAATCCCAAAATCGTTCGAGTGAATACCTGCATGTCTTTTTGGCATGGCTGAGTATTGTCACGACGTTGCGCTATTTATATTACCGCACCAATTTCACGCTGGCCTTGGATAGTTGGGTGAATGGGTTCTTCAGCATTTTGCTGTATGCGGCTGAGCTATACGCGATCGCCACCCTACTGCTCTCCTACTTCCAGACCCTGCGCCTGCGGGAACGCCGTCCCTTGGATTTGGCCACGATTCCCCATGAGGAACTGTTCTCGGTCGATGTCTATATCCCCACCTTTAATGAGGATGTGGCGATCGTTCGGAAAACGGTGCTGGCTAGTTTGGCGATGGATTATCCCGAGGACAGGAAGAAGATCTATGTCCTGGATGATGGTCGTGATCCTAAGTATCGCGATCGCCGGGAACAACTCCGTCAGATGTGCGCCGAACTGGGCTGCATTTTGATGACCCGCGACAACAATGAACATGCCAAAGCGGGCAATATCAATGCGGCACTGCGACGCACGGACGGCGACCTGATCCTGATTCTAGACTGCGACCACATCCCTAGCCGCCAGTTTTTACAGGAAACCGTCGGGTTCTTCTACAAGTCTGAGAAGGTGGCGATGGTGCAAACGCCGCACTGGTTCTATAACCCAGATCCGTTTGAGCGCAACCTGCTGACGCGGGGACGGGTGCCTGTAACCAGTGAATTGTTCTACAAGGTCATCCAAAAGGGCAACGACTTCTGGAACGCCGCTTTCTTCTGTGGTTCAGCCGCTGTCATTCGCCGCGATTATGTCCTTGAAGTGGGCGGCATTGCGACGGGGACGGTAACCGAAGACTGTCATACCTCCTTGCGTCTGCATGGGAAGGGCTACGAGTCGGTTTACTATGACAAGATCATGGTGGCTGGCTTAGCGCCGGAAACTTACCCGTCCTACGTCAAGCAGCAAGCCCGTTGGGCAAGAGGCATGGCGCAGATCCTGCGGATTGAAAATCCGTTGTTCAATCGCAAGCTCAAGCTCACGACCCCGCAGCGACTTTGTTACTTTTCGGCTTCGTCTCACTTCTTCTTTGGCTTCCCTCGCATCATGTATGCGCTGGCACCGATTCTGTTCCTGTTGTTTAATATCAACATTGTTCGCGGCTTAGGGGTTGAAACTCTGGCCTACGCGGTGCCCCACATCCTGCTGGGGATGAACGCCAACTACATCACCAACAAAACGGCTCGATTCTCCTTCTGGAATGAGATCTTCGAGTATGCGATGGCGTTCCAGGATGGTATTGTCACCTTCCTGGCGGTGATCAACCCCAAGCTTGGGAAGTTTGATGTGACGGACAAGGATCTGCGATCGATCACGCGCCGCAGTTTTGACTGGGGGCCGACTCGGGTTTCTCTGATTTTGACCATTCTGCTGATTGTGTCGCTGATTGCAGTACCTTTCTGGCTGCTGCTGCGCCCCGAAGTCACCGAAGCCGTTTTGATTAACGGACTATGGGCAATCTTCAACCTGATTTTCCTCAGTGGTGCTTTGCTAGTAGCCTTTGAGCAACCACAGCTACGACGGGCACACCGTCTCAGCCGCAACCTCGATGTCACTGTGTTTGGCGGTGATATGCCTCGTCGTGGGAGAACGCAAAACATCAGTGAAAATGGCGCTCAAATTATTCTGGGAACCAGTAATTTGAATTTGCCGGATCAGGTTGAGATTGAGGTCGTGGGTGATTTTGATGCTCGGGCAACAGTGACGGGTCGCGTGACTCGACTTGAATCCGCCGGTCAAGATCAAGTGATGCTTTCTGTGACCTTTGTCAACGTAAGTCAGGCGCAGATGGATGATCTGGTTCTGGTGCTGTATTCTGACGTGCGTCAATGGTATTCCCAACAGCGTCAAGAAGTGGATAGACCTTTTGAATCTCTACGGTTCTTGGCAGCGGGTGTGCTTCGAGCTTTCCGCGATCCTCGTCCCGCTGATTCGATTCGGGCGCGATCGTAGTTGTGTCCGAGTTGTTAGCGATGCATCAACTGATGCACTAAGATGCATTCAATTTTGAATAAGAGAGGGGAATTGCAGGTGATGCAGTTTCTCTCTCTTGTTTTATATCTTGGAAATGAGAAGAATTTAGCTGAGGTTTGATGGTGAACCACACCAGATGTAGAGGCGCAGAGACGCAGAGGCGCAGAGGATATTTTGTGTTTGTATCTTGAGGAAAGGTGCAATTGAGATCCAAAATTTAAACTTGTTGTATCCCGGTAATCAGGACAAAGTAAACTGCCTTCGGTAGACTGCTGAGCAGGAGGTTTTTTATGACGCAGAAGCCGGAGGACGATCCCATCGCGATCGCCCCTCACCCCACCAGCCCCTACCACACCCTGAGTCTGGCTCAACAGCAGCAGCGACTGCGAGAATTGGCCAGCGTATTTCTTAAACTAGGGACGATCGCCTTTGGTGGCCCCGCTGCCCATATCGCCATGATGGATGATGAGGTGGTGAAGCGACGACAATGGTTGAGCCGGGAAAAGCTTTTGGATTTGCTAGGGATAACCAGTCTGATTCCAGGACCTAATTCAACGGAACTGGCGATTCATATTGGCTATGAGCGGGCAGGTTGGCGAGGGTTGGTGGTGGCTGGCACCTGTTTTATTGGACCTGCGATGGTGATTGTGTGGGCGATCGCCGCTCTCTACGTCCAATCCCAGGCGTTACCTCAGACCGAATGGCTGCTCTATGGCGTTAAGCCTGTGATCATTGCGATTGTTCTGCAAGCCTTGTGGAAACTGGGAAAGGCGGCGCTCAAGGACAAGCCAACGATCGTTGCGGCAATTTTCGTGATTCTGTGCTTTTTTTTGGGACAAAACGAAGTTCTATTATTAATTTTGGCTGGGCTGGGTGTCATGGCAGTGAAAAACTGGCGCAATCCTATGGCCGGATTCCTACCCATTGCGCCGTTCCTCGTGCAAGCGGGTAATCCTTCCTTACCAACGAGCAGTTCGAGTGCAAACGGTCTGTCGCTCTTTTTTATTTTTCTCAAGATTGGGTCGGTGCTGTATGGCAGTGGCTATGTGCTGCTGGCTTTTTTGGAACGGGAGTTGGTGGATCGAAATGGATGGCTGACCGCGCAGCAATTGCTGGATGCGGTGGCGATCGGCCAAATTACGCCAGGGCCTGTGTTTACGACCGCGACGTTTATTGGCTATCTGCTGGCGGGTAATAGTGGGGCGATCGCAGCCACCGTCGGAATTTTTCTACCTGCCTTTTTGTTAGTGGCGATCGTCAACCCCTGGGTACCCAAGTTGCGTCAATCACGCTGGGTTAGTGGGTTTCTGGATGGGGTGAATGCGGCCTCTTTGGGATTGATGGCGGTGGTGGTCTGGCAGTTGATGCAGGCGGCGATCGTGGATGGGTGGACAGGGGCGATCGCGCTTCTCAGTGCCTTATTCGTGTTCCGCTTTCGAGTGAATTCGGCCTGGTTGGTTTTAGGAGGAGCCGCGATCGGTTTCCTGCTGAGATTAAGGGCTTAGAGATTAAGATAATCTAGCCCTTCTAATATCTGCTGTTGTTATGTCTGTCCTCATTTTTGGCAGTTTGAATTTGGATTTGGTCACCCGCACCGCACGGTTGCCGAGGCCAGGAGAGACATTGACCGGACGAAGCTTTGCCACGGTGCCAGGGGGAAAGGGCGCTAATCAGGCGGTGGCGGTGGCACGGTTGGGGATTCCTGCGGCAATGGTGGGGCGAGTGGGGGGCGATGACTTTGGGGGGATGCTGCGGCAGAGTTTGCAGGCGGCGGGGGTGAACTGCGAGGGTGTGATCACGGACGCATCGACGAGTTCGGGGGTGGCTGCGATCGCCGTCGATGACCAGGGCGAAAACCACATTATCATTGTCCCCGGTGCCAATGGACAGGTCGATGCCTCCGACGTGGAACGGCTGAAAATTTTACTGCCCAACGCTACAAGTCTGTTGCTGCAACTAGAAATCCCGTTGCCTGCTGTAGTTGCGGCGGCTCAAGCGGCGAAGCAGGCGGGGGTAAGGGTGATTCTTGATCCTGCCCCTGCTTTGGATGCGCTGCCAGAGGAATTATATGGGGCGATCGCAATTCTCACACCCAATCAAGTGGAAGCGAGTCAACTGGTGGGGTTTGCGGTAGACGATCGAGAATCGGCGACTCGGGCGGCGGCGGTTTTAAGGGAGCGGGGGGTGGCGATCGCAATCATCAAAATGGGACGACAAGGCGCACTCTGTTCGACCGCTGAGGGAGATAGCTGGATTGAACCGTTTGTTGTGGAGGCGATCGACACGGTTGCCGCTGGAGATGCGTTCAACGGCGGATTGGCGGCTGGATTGGCCTCGGGATTGTCATTGCAGCAGGCATGTCGGTGGGCAGCAGCGACCGCAGCGCTATCGGTGACAAAAGCTGGAGCGCAGGCGGCGATGCCAACCCGTGAAGAGTTAGACGCTTTTTTAGCATCCCGACTGTGACACTCTGTTATGTAGAAATCCCTGTAGAAATCCCTGTAGAAATCTCTGAGAAAGCTGTGTAGAAACTGTTTCTAATTGTGAGTTTTAGCTGTTCATCCGATTTGTTCAATGATTTAGTCTGCCATGACGAATTCTCGTTACTCAAGTGATTCTTTATAACGACTAAGACTCTGGTATAAACACTGCCGATTCATAGTTCGACTTGGGTTGCACAAACTTGAATTTTCTTTGCCCTTTCCAGTTCTGTGACGGCGATCGGCATTTGTTATTGACTCGTCGATGATTGGTTCAAAGACTATCTGGGTATGAGTCTTGGCTTGTCTGTAGATTCGACCATTAGAATGTCCAATAGAATGTCCAAGACGATTCGCTAACTATATGAGGCGCAAAAACTAACCACCTGCGTTGATGAGGCTCGGGTTGAACGGTTGCTGGCAGAACATCATCGGCTGAAGTAGATCAATTCCTAGAAAATTTCGGCCAATTCCTAGGAAAACGAAAGGGATGCAAAAACACTTTTGCATCCCTTTTATTGACCATTAATTACCCGATTATTTCTGAGGCTCAGGGGCTTGAGAGTTGCGATCGCCATTCGACTCATCCAACTGATCCAGGATGCCAATCATCTCCCGCTCAAACATGACTTGGGCACGGTTGGTGCGACCGCCCACCCAAAAACCTTGGTCAGCGGTTTGCAGCGCCCAAATCTGGGAATGCGAAACATAGCTCATCACCACCCCGGCCATGATTAATCCAAATCCCAAGTAGACCAGCGGAATTCCTGGATCGGCCTTGATCTGTAACCCGGTGCTGCCGACTAGTTCTTGAATGGAGAGATTAACACCGTTGACTTCAGCGGACATTCCCGATCGCAGCGTCGAGATCAGCTTGCCTTGGGTGTCATACACAAAGAGAGTGCCCTGGAGATCTTTAGCCAAGAGCGAAACGCCTTCACTCAGGTCAGGCTTGGTGGGCAACCAGGTACCCCAGAAGCGACCTTGACTGCCCGTGTTGAGTTGGGACATGGGCAGTTCCAGGATGGGGCTATTGTTGAAGCGGACTCGGACGGCGGCGATCGACCAATCGGCCTGGTACAGCGTCACGCCCTTGTGGCGCAGGGGTTTATTGACATGGATGGTTTGGCGATCGACTTCTTTGCCAGTCTGATCCAGCACCGACAGGTCGGAGTAGAACTGGTCAATGCTGCCCTCGTCCGTGTAATCAATCCAAAAGCGGTTGACCTTGACCGACCAATCCTTGGGAATCTGGGATGCCGCCCAGGGGCCTGCGTCAAAGATGTTTTGGATTTGGAAGGTTTCGCCGCTGGGCACCATTTCCTGGGCAAAGAATCCGGTCATAGCACCATAAATGGAGCCGACCAGGGTAATTAGCATGGCCGCATGGACAAAGATAGGGCCAATGCGCCCGACAATGCCTTTACGGGCGTAGAGTTTATCGCCTTCCTGGAAGACTTTGTAGCGTTTTTGCTTTAGGAGTGGCACGAGCGCATCCAGGGAACCCTGCTCCAGTTCGGCACTCAGCGCGAGCTTTTGGAACTGGCGCGGCTGTTCGTAGAAGCTCCATTTACGGGCAGCTTTGAGAGCGGGAAACTGACGGGTAAAGGTGCAGGTGGTGAGACTAGCGCCAAAGAGAATCAGCAGCGCCAAAAACCACCAGGTGCGATACACATGATCCAGCCCCACCCAGAGCAGCAGTTTCCAGGTGAGGAAGCCAAACAGCGCCGGATCTTCGGGATAGTTGGCCTGGTAGAAGGCGGTGGCCTGTCCTTGCTCAATGACGGTGCCGGAGATGCTGAAGAGGGCGATCGCCAACAGGAGAGCGATCGCCAAGCGCAGATCCCCCAGCAATGGCAGGAGTTCTCGCTTCAAAAATTGCTGCACCTTGAGCTTTAGCCCACTCCAAAAAGGAAGGGCAGCCGGGGTAGTATCGGGGGAGAGCGAGGAAGAAGAAGGATCGGAAGTCATGAGGCAGATATTGGCAAAAAGCGAAACAGCAAGGAAAACACACCAAACCCAACCAGCAGCGCACCGCTAACCGGATTAATCCAGCCCGACCAGCGGCGCAGCTCCAGAATTTTTTTCAAAGAAGCCGTAAACATCCCGGCCAGGATCAAGGGTGCCACATAACCTGCAGTGTAGGCCAGCAGCAGCACACCTCCCAGCAGCGGATCGCCCGTAGTCGAGATCCAGCTTAGCAGCGTCACCAACACAGGCGTACTGCAAGGCGACGCGACCACTCCCGAAGTCAACCCAATCAGGTACGATCGCACCCCCCTCGGCCAATCCTTAGAGATCCAGTCCATGCCGCCCCAACTGGGCAACTGCAACGGCAGCGCCTCCAGCAGATTCAGTCCCATGAGAATAACCACGACGCTAACCACAATCGGCAGTCCCGTGCCCACCTGCCCATAGACCTGCCCCGCCACACCCACCGCCAACCCTAGCGCCGCCAGCGTCGTCGCCAACCCCAGCGAAAACCAAGCCGACTGAGCCGCAGCCTGAAGCCGAGTCGTCGCCTCATAACCCCCGATATAGCCAACGGTGATGGGCAACATGGACAACATACAGGGGGTGAGACTCGTGAATAACCCGGCTAGAAAAATCACGCCAATGCTAACGAGGGTTAGGTGGGCGAGTTGGGTCGCGACGAGGCGATCGGCAAAGTTTGCTAAGAAGTAAAGCCAGGTCTGAAGAGTGTCGAGCATGGAAGACGGATGAGTGAATCGCCTATCCCATTCTATCGAAGCTTAACCCTTCAGGGGGAGTAGGAAATGGGGAGTGGGGAGAAGGGGAGGCTCACAAGAGTAGACTTTCTTTTGGAAGGAATTTTCCCTTATTTAATCTGTTCGTTCTCTTCCTTGCGATCATGGAGTTGTTCCAGCAAGGGGCGAAAGGGTGTCTACGGGCAGCAATTCCAAATTAGAAAACTCTATGGTGCAAAAGCCTTGCTCAGCAAGGGCTTAACTTTTCTTGATAAAACGTCCGATCGCTGAAATGGCGCAAAATCGTTCCGAATTTGGAATTGCTGGTCTACGGGACTATCTGGTTGAGCGTTCGTTTGAGTCTAAATTTTAGATTTGAAATTTCACCCATCTAATCAAGTCGGCAAAATAACAAGGACTTGATTCCGGGTGATCGATTCAATTATGCTGAGTTTGTGGAAAATAACTCTGTTCTTGTGTTTCTTAAAGAGCAGATTCTTCAGTTTGATTTCTTCAAAATCTTGAAAAAAGATAGCTGAAGCAAAAAAGTTTGAGTCTTAGAATTTGAGTCTTAAAAAAAAGTGACTTTTTTATACTCAATCCCCTAACTCAAACAGGTGAAAATTCTGAGGGCGTTTCACTTTTTGAAGCGATTTCGGATCATCTTAGAAGGACGCTGAGTCAGGTGAAAATGCCTGCTCATCCCATGATCAGACAGGCGTCGAAAAACTTCCATTCAGGTTTGCTTTCCGTGGAACTTATTGGCAAATTGAGCCATCTAATTCAATAGATACTTAAACGAGCGATCGCCTCCGAGGGCAATTAGAAAACAACCCTCAGCAAACACCGTTTAAGAATTCTAAATCAAAGGGCATTTACTCAATCTCACATCTCTCAAGGAGCAGAATTTATGGAGATTCTTCAATCTCTCCATGCTAAGCAGGAACAATCTTTTCAGTCCCCAGCCCCAGCGAATCATCCCTCGCTGACGGCTTCCCAGGTGGCGATCGCCCCCTCCCGTCTCAACTTCCCCCGCAAACTGGCGCTCATGGTGCTAGGGCTAGCTTGCTCAATGGGCTGTCTCAGCTTTACAGAAGCCGCCCAGGCTCAAGCACTTCTCAGACAAGGCGACAGCGGAGCCGAGGTGGTGCGCCTCCAGGATCTGCTCCGCACTGCCGGATTTTTCCCCAGCAGCTCAACCGGATTCTTTGGCCCTGTCACCCCAGATGCCGTGCAAGCCTTCCAGCGCGCCCGACGCTTAGAAGCGGATGGCATTGCGGGCGGACAAACCTGGAGTGCTCTGGGAGCAGGCACCTCAGCAGGTACCTCAGCAGGCACCCCCAGCAATCCTGGAACGACCGCAGCCACGCCCACGCCCAGTCCTAGCTCGGATGTGGTGCAATTTGGCGATCGCAGCAACGCCGTCTCCCAAGTGCAAGATCTCCTCCGTCGCGCGGGCTATTTCAACGGACAATCCACCGGATTCTTTGGTACCGTCACCCAGGATTCAGTGATTCGCTTCCAGCGCGATCGCCAACTCACCGCCGATGGAGTCGTCGGACGCTCCACCCTCACCGCCCTGCAAAATGCCGCTCCCGTCGGCACCGGAACAGGCGGCACCCGCCCCACCGCCAACACTTCCAGCCCCGCTCCCAGCCCCAACACCACCGTCACCCGCCCCAGCAACAGCACTGGCGGCGTCGGCGGCACCAGCAGCATCGCCTCTCGCCCCCCCCTGTTTGGACGAGTCCTCCGCCCCGGTGACAACGGCGACGATGTCCGCCTGCTCCAGCAACGTCTCGCCGCCCTCAACTACTACACCGGCCCCATCACCGGCCAATTCGGCGAACTCACCACCACCGCCGTCCGCGACTTCCAACGCGACAAAAACCTCGACACCGATGGCATCGTGGGGCTTCAGACTGCGGAACTGCTGCGGTAAGCTAGGAGGAAAGGGAAAAGGGGAAAGGCGAAAGGGGAAAGGGCAAGGTTCTATTCAGAGATCTATCTTCAAAGACCTCTCGCTGTTGTTCTTTGTCCCCCTTTCGCCTTTCGCCTTTCCCCCTTCGCCTTCTGCTTAACAAGTGGAAACTTTTGGTCGATCCGGCACAAATGATCTAAGCTAGTGTGAGTTTTGAAACCTCTGGTGGGTGGGTGAGCCACTGCCGAGGGCGATATTTTTGGGGTTTCAGGGCTTTTCTGGAGATCGTTTTTTGGGGGGATTGCGGCGCTTGCTGCTGTTCTTGCCCCTGTTCTCCGGGTCTAACCTGTGACTTCCGCCACCTATCCTATCTCTTCCTTTGCCGTGTCCAAATATCTTCCCTTGATTTCGCTATTGGCGATCGCCAGCTTCGGTTCTGTCGTGCCCCCGGCTTTCGGGCAAGCCCTGATTCCCCACGTCCTCCAGCTTGACCAAGACCAACTCAAGCAACAGGGATTGGGGTTGGCGCAAGAAGCCCTACAGCTTGCCCAATTTCAACAGTATGATTTGGCCTTGGCACGGGCACAGCTAGCGTCGCAACTGGTGCCTGACAATGCCCAGGTCTGGTCTTTGTTGGGAGGATTGTACCTGCAGATGCGGCAGATTGATCCCGGCATTGAGGCACTGCTCAAGGCAAGAGAACTGGACAACAAAAGTGCCGACATTCTGTTTAACCTGGGTTCGGCCTATTTCCGCAAGCAGGAATATGAAACTGCCGTCCGCTACCTCCAGGAAGGCTTGAAGATCGAACCCGACACGACCGGGGCACTGTTTGACTTGGGCAACGCCTACTATCGGCTGACGCGCTACGAAGATGCCGTGGCGCAATACGAAAAAGCAGTCAAACTAGATGCCAAGTTCTGGCCAGGGCTGACCAACATTGGCCTGGTGCGCTACGAACAGGGACGAGTAGACGATGCGATTAAACAATGGCAAGCCGCTGTGGCGATCGACGGTGAGCAAGCGGAACCCCAGTTGGCGATCGCCGTTGCCCTCCACGGCAAAGGCCAAACCCAAGAAGCCCTCACCAAAGGCCAAGCCGCCCTCAAACTCGACATCGACTATGCCGAACCCGAGTTCCTCCAGGAAAACCTCTGGGGCGATCGCCTCCTAGCCCAGGCCAAAACCTTCCTGGCGCTCCCCGAAATCCGCGATGCCGTCTCCCGCCTGAGAGCCGCTCCTCCCCAACCCCAGCCAGCACCCGCTGCGCCTGCACCCGCCCCTGCGCCTGCACCTGCACCGCAATAAGCGCTCGGAACGAGTCAATTTCTAGTGAAATTTTTGAGTGGCAGTAAGTTAGATCTTGCTGCCACTTATTTATGTTTTATGTGAGAGTTACCACCGTAACCGTAGCCCTTGCCCTTCCAGGAACCGTTGCAGGTCATCCATGCGACGCTTCGTGACGATGCTGGCTGGAATCAGGGTGGGGTCGTTTTGCTGATTTAGCCAACCCGCTGTGGCTCCTGCGGCTGCGCCGATGCTCCATTCGCCGTAGTGGATGCGGGTGGAGGCGTTGACGATGTGGCTGGCGGCGATCGCTTTCCCCCCCATCATCAAGTTGTCCACACCCTGCGGCACCAGCGCTTCTATGGGAATCTGCGTGGGCTTGATTAGCGTATCGTCCTGGACGGGGGCACTGCTGGCTTCCCAGGAATATTCTGAGTTGCGGTAGCGGCAGCCATGCATGTCGATCGGGTAATGGGTCAGCGCTACGGCGGATGCTTCAAAGTCCCGAGTGCCGCGCATATCCTTTCGCAGATCCGGTTCGCGCATCATAAACTGGTCTTGCCCATAGGCTCCGCGTCCCAAAATGCGCCGTCCTTCTCGGATGTAGGGCATGATGCTGAGTCCTGAAATCGTTCCCATTGGAGCATCGGGGCCGTAGAGATAGGACAGCGGTAGGTTGGGCTGGGCTTGGGTTTGCATCAGCCATTCGGCGAAGAGGAAGGCATGACTTTCGGCATGGCGGAGGGATTCTAGCGAGAGGCCGCCCATCCAGTTTTGGTGCTGTCCCGTTTTGGTGATTTTTTGCTCGTTGAGAATCAGCGGTGGATCCATCCAGATCCAGTCGTTGCCCTGGTTCCAGTTGACCATCGTCATGTCGCCGGGGGCGGGTAGACCCATGACGGGGTTATTTTGCTTGAGGCTGACGATGCGGCGGTAATGGAAAAAGCTGCCCCCCTCAAACATAGGGAAGCGTCCCAGATTATATTCTTTGCGGTGTTCTTCACGGGGGAGAACGGGGTCAATTTTGGACAGGGCTTTGAGGCTTCTTTGGCCATCGTCCCGCAGTGCCAGAACAAAGGGAAAGGTGTATGCCTGGGTGCAGTCCGGGTTGTCCTGGCGGGAGGCGTAGGATTCGCTGGTGGTGGTGCGTGCCTCTGAGCCGAGTCGATAGGGAATCCCGGCCCAGCCCACGACTTCTCCGGTGTCGGTGGCATCGATCACCATCATGGTTTTGCCGGGAGGAGCTTGTAGTTTGATGGGTACCTTGTCGAAGGTTTCGTTGGAGTCCCAGCTATACCATTGGGGCAACTCGACCGAGGGACGACCTTCCGGCACATAGTTGGGATTACGGGGAATGCGACGAACCCCATAAACGGCGGTGATGCGGGTGCCGCTGTCGTCAAATTCGGCTCCTTTGAAGGCGGTCGAGGTTTGCCAGCGGCTGCCAGGGGCGCGATCGCTCACTCCCTCCAACCACTGCTGTGCCGCTGCTGCGCCCGCTTTCGGGGGAAAACAAAGGCTGCCCACCCAACAGCTATTAATCTCGGAAACTTTTTGGGGCGTGGTCAGATTCGTCCAGGAGGGCAGGGTGACTTCCTGGTTTTGAATCAGCTTTTTAAAGTTCTGCCAATCTTCTGAGAAGTTATTGCGCTCCCGCATGGAGGGAGATTCATCGATCGCCGACACCCCCTGAGAGCTAATCTGTCCCCCTAGCCAGGGCGTTAGTTCAATTAAACAAGTCTGTGCGCCCGATCGCATGGACTGCGCCGCTGCCGCCACACCGCCCAGCGTCCCTCCCACCACGACCACTTCACAGTTCCAGGTTTCCTTGGCTTCAGGCAAGGGTGCCAGATTGGGACGACCGTTGAGTTTGTTCATCAACGGATCGACCTTCGGTTCGCTGATCGGCTGTGTGTCGGCCAAAGCCGCTCCCCCATTCGTCACCGCACCCGAAATTCTAGGAGAACCCGACTTGGCGAACAATTGCCATAGACCCAGGAGCGCGATCGCCCCCACCGGCACCAAAAAGCCGACCGTGACCAGTTGAAAGAATTGACGTTCCGAGGGAGGTTGATTCACAACAGCAACTCAATAAAGAAGAAGGCGTTTAACTATCGAGAAATTAACTATCGAGAAATCTCTAAACCCTTCATTGATCAGGGTTTACACAATGTCAAAAATATTAAGACCTAAATATACATTACTTTTTACAAATGGAACGGAGATGGAACGGAGATGGAAGGGGAAAGGGGAAGGGGGAAAGGGATTTCTAGGAAATACTCAGGGAAGATCGGAGTGATATCAAAGGAATTCTCGAAGGGGTTACTGAAGCTGTCGCGTTTGGGGAAGATCTAGGAACGCTTAGGAAAGACCAAAGCGGTATCGCAGCCGTCAGACCCAGGGAAACTCTCAGAAATACTCAGAAGCAGTCTAAGCGGTATCGAAGCCGTCATACCTAGAGAAACTTTCAGAAATACTCAGAAGCGTTCAAAGCGTTATCGTCCAAGCGTTATCAAAAAAGCCCCATCGAACTCTCAAAGCAACCCTCGGAGAAACACCCCCGAAATTCTGCGATCGCCACCCCGATTCCCCTTCCCCCTTCCCCTTTCCCCTACTCCCCACTCCCCACCACCCGCCCCGAAATCTGAACCACCTCTGCGCCGCTGCTTTCCCGCGCAACTCTCACTAACAGTCCAACGGTAAGCAGACTGGAAATCATGGAACTGCCGCCGTAGCTAATCAGCGGGAACGGCAAGCCCGTCGTAGGCAGTGCCCCAGTGGCCACACCAATATTGAGCAGCGACTGACCAACAATCAGCACCATCACCCCGATCGCCACCAGACGATTCACCGGATGCACCGTCTTGACCGCCACGCGCAGCGCTAAGGTGGCAAAAACAACCAGCATCAGGAACAGCAGCATACAGCCCAAAAAGCCAAACTCTTCCGCAAAGACGGCAAAGATAAAGTCCGTGTCTTGAATCGGCAGATAGAACAGCTTTTGTTGCGATAGCCCAAATCCGGTTCCGGTTAAGCCCCCAGACCCGATCGCCAATAAACTCTGAATTAACTGATAGCCGTCCCCATCGGGATCTTTCCAGGGGTTGAGGAACGAGATCAGCCGTCGCCGCTGATAGGACTTGATACTGACACTGACGATCGCCGCCATCAGTCCAGTTCCCGCCGCCCCAAACAAATAGCGGTAAGGCAACCCCGCCGCCAGGGCAATCAACCAGAGCATCATGCCGCACAGCGCTGTGGTACTGAGGTTGGGCTGGAGCAGAATCCCGACTAAGACTAGGCAAAAAACGCCCAGCCAGGTGAGCCTGACCCGCCAGGTGAGTTGGCTCCATTGGCCAAAGATTCTGGCTCCTTGGAGTACCAGGAAGGGTTTGATCAGTTCTGAAGGTTGGATACCGAGAGAGCCGATCGCCAACCACCGGGTCGCGCCGTTCGTGTTAATCCCCAGTCCTGGAATATGGGTGAGGAGCAAGAGGCCAAGTAGGAAAAACACCACCCAACTGGCAATCCGCAGAGCAAACTTGAGCGGATTATGCACCAGAATGTTGAAGCCAATTAATCCGAGAGAAATCCAGATGAGTTGGATTTTGAAATAGTGCAGACCATCGTCAAAGCGGGCATCGGAGACGGCATAGGAGGCCGAAAACATCACCGCTAAGCCAATGGTCAACCAGAGAAAGGTGAGCCAGCGCAGCAGACGGGCTTCGAGTGCCCAATCCTGGCTGGAGGAATCAAAGAAGGGGATAAAGTATCGCAGTTTCACAGGTTTGTAGAGCGGGGGAACCCAGAGTGACTTTTGCCTCAATACAGTAGCGCAAGTCTGGGGAATTGCAAGTGCTTTTGCCGATTAGTTGCGTTGGATTTTAGTTGCGTTGGATTAAGTGGCATGGGATTGGATTGAGTTGCAATGGGTTGAGTTCCATTGGGTTGAGTTGCATTGGGTTGAGTTCCATTGAATTAAACCGGGTCATCCCATCGAAAGTCCCGCGATCGCCCCACCCACGTTAAAGTAGAGAGCGAATATTCTTGCCCTTGCCCGATCGCCCATCCTTCTCACTGCATGACTTCTAACGCTTCCCCCCCCGATGCTGAGCTACGGACACCCCGCCAGCCGCGCCAGACCGACTTACGCTTGTTTGGCCTCCTCGTTCCCTATGCCAAGCAAAATCAGCGGCTGTTATTAATTTCGCTGCTGCTGCTGGTGCCCTTGGCGATCGCCGGTTCCGTCCAACCCATCATCATTGGTCAAGCGGTGGCGTTGGCTAAGCAGGAACCCGTGATGTTTTTCTTGGAGGGGCGATCGCTCCTGGACGGGGCACAGGTTCTCATCCTGCTGCTCACCCTGACCATTGGCACCCAGTTGCTCCTGAGTGGCTTTCAAGGATATCTAGTCCAGGTAGTGGGGCAACGCATCACCGCCAGTATTCGCAATGACTTGTTTGATCACGTTACGTCTTTGGCGACTCGGTTCTTCGATCGCACCCCCGTAGGCCGCCTCATCACCCGCCTCACCAGTGATGTCGATGCCTTGGGCGATGTCTTCTCCACGGGCACCATTGGCATTTTCAGCGATATTTTAACCATGGTCGTCACCCTCAGCGCCATGCTGCTGTTTGAGTGGCGGCTGACGCTCATGCTGGTGCTGCTGTTGCTACCCGTGACCTGGCTGATTGTCTTCTTCCAGCAGCGCTACCGTCGCTCCAACTACGCCGCTCGGGAAGAATTATCGGCTCTCAACTCCACGCTGCAAGAAAACATTGTCGGCATCAACGTGGTGCAACTATTTCGGCGAGAGCAGTTCAACGCCCAACTGTTCCGCACCATCAACGATCGCTACATGAAAGAAGTAGACAAAACGATTTTCTACGACTCTGCCGTGTCGGCCACCCTGGAATGGGTGTCTCTGGCTGCGATCGCCGCTGTCCTCTGGTTTGGCAGTCTCCTCATCCTCAACCAGGAACTCAACTTCAGCATCCTCACCACCTTCATCCTCTACGCCCAAACCCTCTTCAACCCCCTCCGCCAATTCGCCGAACGCTTCACCACCATCCAAGCGGGGTTGACTGCCCTGGAGCGAGTCAGCAATATTCTGAATGAGCCGATCGAAATTCGTGACCCGGAGCAGGCGGGTGGGGAGATGGGGAGATGGGGAGATGGGGAGATGGGGGGACGGGGAAATCGTAGAGTGGGACATGGAGAGGCTGTCACTATCTCTTCTTCGGCAACTTCCACTCCCCACTCCCCACTCCCTACTCCCCACTCCCCACTCCCTGGAGAAATCCGCTTCGAGAACGTCTGGTTTGGCTACAAGCCGGATGAGTTTGTGCTGAGGGACTTGAACTTTGCGATCGCCCCCGGTGAAAAAGTCGCTCTAGTGGGGCCGACGGGAGCCGGGAAAAGCTCGATTATTCGCTTGCTCTGTCGGCTTTACGAAGTGACGCAGGGACGAATTTTGTTGGACGGGCAAGATATTCGGGACATGCCTCAAGGCGAGTTGCGGCGGCGGATGGCGGTGATTTTGCAGGATGGATTTTTGTTTGCGGGGGATGTGAAAAGCAATATTGCTTTGGGCGAATCCTACAGCATGGAACAGATTCAGACGGCGGCACGGCAAACCAACGTCGATCGCTTCATCACCAAGTTGCCCCAAGGGTACGATACGCCGCTGCGGCAGCGGGGCACCAATCTTTCGGGGGGCGAAAAACAGCTATTGGCCTTTGCTCGGGCTGCGGTGCGGAACCCAGGCATTCTGGTGCTGGACGAGGCGACCGCGAATCTGGATGTAGTGACCGAATCTATGATTCAGGAAGCGTTGGAAACTTTGTTGGTCGATCGCACGGCCATCATCATTGCCCACCGACTTTCCACGATTCGCAGGGTCGATCGCATTCTCGTTCTCCGGCAAGGACAACTGGTAGAGTCAGGCAGTCACGAGGCATTGCTCAATCAAGGCGGCTTATATGCCAGCCTGTATCGCCTACAAATGCTGGAATCCTAGGGCGTTGGTTCATAAATGGGTGTGTGGCGGCATTGCCGCCACACACCCATTCATCTTCTCAATCCCCAATCCCAAAGATTTAATCCTGGAAGACCTGATAGAAGACCGAATAAAAAGCTTAAGAAATGGTTCTACCCTGAGTTTTCCGGGTAATTATTTTGATGGGTTCTCTCCATAGAATCCCGTAGAACATTCTCTGTCAGCAGGTAAATCGCCAGGGAAAAACATTCATCTTCGCTTCGGCTCGGTATTTCTTTTTACAAGGGTGTAAATCACGAGTGATCTGCGTGTGTCTTGCATCGCGTTTTTCCCTGGTTAGTGGCTTCCCTGTTGCCATGTGACTGCCTGGGCAACAGGACTTAGAAAACCTTCAGGAAATTACCATGTCAAATATCCCCGATCGCAACTACGCTAAACCGGGCTTCAGTTTCAACAGCTTTTTAATCGGCGTTCTGACCACGATTATTCTCGGCCTGCTTGGGATTGGCTTTTTTCTATTCAAAACCCCAGGATTGCTCGATCGCCTGACCAGCCAACCCGCTGTTCCCGCCCAAGATTCAGCCCGCAACACCAACTCCGCCGTCCTGCCTGCGGCCACGAGCGAGACTGCCGATCCTGCTGCACCGCAGAATCCAGGAGTTGCCGCTCCGGTTGCCGCGCCTAATGCTGGCAGCCAGGACAACCTGAATATTGTTGTCCGCCATGCCAATGGCACCACCCTCACGGTCAACAGCCTCACCTTGGGCAGTGACACGATCACCGTTGGCTTTTCAGCCATTAATGGCCACGGTGAAATGATTCGGCTCAATGACTCGGGCAAACCGGACAATGGCTTGATTCTCAAAGACAACCTGGGCAACCAATACAACTTTGCCGTGCCCACCCCCAACGGCAAATTGGAAATCTCCCCCGGCACTACCCTCAAAGGGCAATTTGTTTTTCTCGGCAAACTAGACCCTGCCGCCACCTCCCTGACCCTGGTGACCAACGCCCAATTTGGTGGCGATCAGGACTTCATCAACACGCCCAAGATCGAAGCCAGCATCCCGGTGAAAAGAGGTTAATCCTATGAGATGGCCATTGCTCTGCTGGGGGCTGGGTCTGCTGAGTTTGGCAGCCTGCTCTCAGCCCCCTTCGCCTGCGGTAAACTCAGCCGCATCCCGACCCACCACTCAACTCGAAGCGCCTCAAGTTCTGCCTTCCACACAAATCGAGGTTGAGGCGGCACCGGTTAACACCCAGATCTCCACTAATGCGCTGGATCAAACCGCCACAGAGGTCGTGCAACAGGCACTCTCCCAACTCAATGCCCAGCAGACCAGCGACGGCATCCGCATTGTCCTGCCCGAAAACATCCTGTTCGACTTCGACCAGTTCAACATCCGCCCTGATGCCAAAGCCACGCTCACATCCCTCAGCCAAATCATCCGTCACTACAGTGCTCCCGTCGCCATCCAGGGCTACACCGACAGTAAGGGCAGCGATGCCTACAACCAAACCCTCTCCGACCAACGCGCCAAGTCGGTCAAGGACTACCTGGTGCAAAACTTCAGCATCAAAGCCGACCTGATGACGACGAAAGGCTTCGGCGAAACCCAACCTGTTGCCCCCAACACCAACCCTGATGGCTCCGACAATCCTGAAGGCCGTCAAAAGAATCGTCGGGTCGAAGTCCTCATCCAAAATTAGAGCAGGCTTAAAAAAAAGAGGCGCGGGAGCCGCGCCTCTGTTGAAACATTTGCAGGAACTTAAAAAAGTTCGTTAGCTCAGAGTACCACCATCAACCCTCCGAATTGCAACCACCGAAGGTTTGGGTGGCAGATTAGCTTGCTTCCCAGGCCAGTTGGAGCCAATGGGCACCACGCGCGTCTGCATGAACTCTTGACCTTCTGTGGTTTTCAGGGAGATTTGGCGGGTTTCAGAGGCCATATCCTTCCGCATCCCGCCGACTTCGCCGGGGTGTTGAGCGGCCAAAAACAGGGTCTTTTGATCCTTGGTGAAGAAGGGGCCTGTCATTTCGGCATCCATGGGGCCAAAGCCAAACAGGTAGGCTTGTCCGGCATTGGGGCCAGAGGTAGGCAGATACCAGACCGAGTTGTTGCCGTAGATGGCGCGCAGGTCAGACTGTTTGATGGGTTTGCCGTCCTTGTCGAGCCGACCCATGGGGATCTCTTTGTTCAGCTTGTCGCTGGACATATCGACCACCATCCAGAGGTTGCCTTTGGCATCAAACTCCAGGTTGTCGGGGTTGGAGAAGCCTAGGCCACCTTCTGCGGGTTCGCCGCCCGTCGCGAAGGCTGTCCACTTGAAGGTCATGGCGGCGGGGTCATTGCCCTCCTCGTCGAGGCGGATAATCCAGCCATACTCGTAGGGCGATTCGCCATTGGGGCCTTTGAACACGCGCGCATCGGGGCTGCCGTCGCTGCTGCTGGGCGAACCTGAGGTGAAGGCAATGAACACCGAGCCGTTGGGGCCAATGTCGGTGTCTTCGGGACGAGCGGTGCAGGTGGCTCCGGCGGCGTTGGCAGCATAATGGGCATCGATCAGGATTGCGCCTTGCTTTTCTTCGGGGCTGCCCTGGTAGAGGTCGCCGAGGGTTTTGAACTGGGACTTGAAGGGGGCGATCGCCGCATCATCCTCCACTTTCACCGTTCCACCCGCAGCCCGGTCAGGGTTGGGCAGCGTAATCATCTTCCCGGCATGAACACTGGGCAGATCCGGGTTGACCGCAGTATCTGCCTTCAGGGCAATCCAGCGACCCGTGCCATCGGGGTTAAATTTGGCGGCGTAGAGCATTCCATCTTCCAACAGGCGAGAGTTGGCCTTGCTGGTGGGGTTGCTAACATTGGCGCTGCTGACGAACTTGTAGAGGTGACCGCCCCGGCGATCGCACCCCGAGTAAAACGCCAGTTTCCGCCCCGATTCGGCTCGAATCGCCACCGCTTCATGGCGATAACGGCCTAACCAGGTATGCTTGGTGCCGTAGTCATTGGGATTGGCGGGGTCAATCTCCACCATCCAGCCGTACTTGTTGCCCGCCATGCCAAAGACATTGCCCAAACCATTGATGCCATCATCGGCAATCGAGAACGGCATTTTCGCTGGGTCTAGGGAGGTGCCGTCCGCGTTCACCGGCTCAGGGACAAAATCCTGGAAGTTTTCTTCGGCGCTGAACATGGTGCCCCAGGGTGTGGTACCCCCGGCACAGTTGTTGAAGGTGCCAATGATGCGATCGCCCAACTTGTCGGTGTAGCCTATGCCTTGCTGCTTACGGAACACGGTGGTTGCAGGGCCTGTGGACTTGAGCAAACGGCTGGGGTTGTCTAGGCCAGAAACGCCGTGAACGACGCGATCGCTGCTGGAATTTGTCCGCAGCCAGCGACCCGTGCCTTCCTTGCGAATCGAAATCACCGAAACGCCCAGATCCTTGAGAGCTTCGGTGCTGATTTCGCGGATTTGCGCCTTGATTGGATCATTGTCCGGCAATGCAAAAGCATTAATTTCGTTGTCTTCCGCTGTTTCTAGCGCCGCCTTCACAGGAGCAAAGGGCAGCGCCTTGCCAATCACAGTTTCAAAGGTTTCAATCCAGGGAATGGCGCTGATGTACTCGTGGTTGGTGCTGAGGTAGCCTTCGTTGGGCGCGGTTTCAATAAAAGACAGATAGTCGTTGTGCGGTTTCAATAAAAGACAGATAGTCGTTGTTGTAGCCAAAGCGGGAGTCGCCGACGCGATCGCCCCAAGAGGCCACAATATCGTAGGTGAACCCTTCCGGCAGCACCACATCGTCCTGCACCGTGAACTCACTAAAATCGCTGAGTTGCTTATCCTGGGTCAAACTATCGGTCATTAGCGGCATGGTTGCCTTAATGGGTTTGAAGCTCAAGCCTGCCGGAACGCCTTGAGCCGAGGCCGCTTCAACCTGAAACGGCAGCGATACCGAACCTTTACCCGTGACCAGGGGCTGGAGGGCGACCGTACCCACGCCCGCCCCCAAAAACAGGAGGAAATCTCTACGATTGACTGCCATAGTGTTCTCTTCTCTTTGGATAGGATCTTAACAAGTGCGATCTTCTAAGCTTGATTGCAACGGGGGATGGCATTGAATGCAGTTCTGCTGCTGAGATTGACCTCTGCTTCAACAGGCTTGAAATCGACCCTGACTTCAGCACCAGCTTGAAACGCCAGGTGGATTAAATCTCAAATGAAATCTCGACTCGACCCAGCAAAGCAGCCCAATCCCACGACAGCATCCTGGCAAATGCCCAGCCAGTCGGCGACTCACCCCTCTAGAAAACTATCAGCCTGGGTTTAAGGAATGGTAATGCAAACATTAAGACGGGCACCAAGAGGGGTTGGCGTGATGCTCAAAGCAAGGCTCATGCCCCAGCGCCATGGCTGAAGCGATCGCCCCCTTCGTCATTAAAGGAGAACCCGGCAAGGCTAGCGCTCTGGTTCACAAAGGCATAAAAATGTTTACCTTACTTATTAGTGCTGGTTATTTTTTCGTAACTTTGGATGCGATCGCCCAATCAATCGTCACTGCCAAAAGCCCAATTTTTATGGGATCATGACAAATAGGGATAATTACTTAATCAACTTTCTTTGACATAAAATTTAACCCGTCAAGGGCGCAACCACGACTTGTTTGTAGTTTTGTATACTAGAGTTAACGCAGCAGTTAGTCTTAAGGAGGAGTACAAACCCGTACAGATCCTTTAGTCGGCTACCCTAATCCACCCACCTGCTGCAATCACTTGCTGTATTCAACGGACTAACCCCCCATCAACTCCAACCAAAGTGGCCTAGAGCCAAAAGTGGACTAGAGTTAAACGGGCGATCGACCCAGGGTTTCACCACCCGTCTCAGCCGACCCGCCCAATATCTTCAAAGGGCACCTTGAAGGGCAGCACCATCCGTCACTTGCATTCCATCCCTTGCACCGGACTCCCCTAAATCGGTTGGGACGACTTGGAAATTCCTGGTTAGAGAGGTATATAAAGACGTGAGTCAAGCACAATTGAACCAGATGCGGCGCTACGACCCAAAGGTTGTTGCTCAGTACTACCGCCGCCGTCCTTGGCAAGCCCTATGGCGTGCCCTGACGCTAGTCTGGTCTTTTCTATGGTTTACTTTAGGGTTACAGAGCGATCGCTGGTTTCAGCATGAAGGCGACAACAAGTCCAAGCGCGCCACACAACTGCGCCAGCTTCTGACTCGCCTCGGCCCCACCTTTATTAAGGTCGGGCAAGCGCTCTCCACCCGTCCCGATTTAATTCGCAAAGACTTTTTAGAAGAACTCGTTAAGCTCCAAGACCAACTCCCTCCCTTCCCCACGCCCCTTGCCTTCGCGATCATCGAAGCGGAACTCGATCGCACTCCCGAGGAAATCTTCGCAGAAATCTCTCCCCAGCCCGTTGCTGCGGCTAGCTTGGGACAGGTCTACAAAGCAAAACTGCGGAGTGGCGAAGAAGTGGCGGTCAAGGTGCAGCGTCCCAACCTCTTGCCGACCCTAACCCTCGATCTCTACCTGATGCGTTGGGCTGCGAGCTGGTTAGCTCCCTGGCTACCGCTGAACTTGGGTCATGATCTGACGCTGATTGTCGATGAGTTTGGCACCAAGCTGTTTGAAGAAGTTGATTATCTCAACGAGGGGCGCAACGCCGAAAAATTCGCCCTCAACTTCCAAAACGACCCCCGGATCAAAGTTCCTTCCATCTACTGGCGCTACAGCAGTCAGCATGTCCTGACCCTGGAATGGATCAACGGCTACAAGCTGACCGACATTCCCACGCTGAAAAACTCCGATCTCAACCCCAATGCTGTCATTGAAGTTGCCGTAAGCTGCGGACTTCAACAGCTTCTAGAATATGGCTTCTTCCACGCCGATCCCCACCCCGGCAACCTGTTCGCCACGCCCACCGGGCAAATGGCCTACATCGACTTCGGCATGATGGATCAGTTGGATCAGGAGTCGAAAGAAACCCTGGTCGATGCGGTTGTCCACTTGATTAACAAGGACTACCAGGATCTCGCCAGGGACTTTGTGAAGCTCGGGTTCCTCGCACCTGATACCGATATTATGCCGATCATTCCGGCGCTGGAATCTGTCCTGGGGAATGCTCTGGGCGAAAGTGTCCGAGACTTCAACTTCAAAACCATCACCGATCAGTTCTCGGAATTGATGTACGAATATCCCTTCCGAGTTCCCGCCAAATTTGCGCTGATCATTCGTTCCTTGGTGACCCAAGAAGGCTTAGCCCTCACCCTTGACCCCAACTTCAAAATTGTCGATGTCGCCTACCCCTATGTGGCGCGTCGTCTATTGAACGGCGAGTCTCCCCAACTGCGTCGTCGCCTCCTCGAAGTCCTCTTCAAGGATGGACGGTTCCAGTGGCAACGGCTCGAAAATCTGATTGCGATCGCCCGCTCCGACACCCAATTTGATATTTTGCCCACGGCACAACTCGGTTTACAATACCTGTTGTCTGCCGAAGGAGAATACCTCCGCCGTCAGTTGCTCCTGGCACTGGTCGAAGACGATCGCCTCCACACCGAAGAAGTCCAACGGATCTGGAGCCTGATCAAAGACGACATCCATCCCGGTCGCTTGTTCAATGCGGCTTGGGGTGCGATTGCCGAACTCTCCGCCCAGAGAGCCGCAACGTTGATTCCGGTCGTATCTCCGTTTGGCGCAGCGCAAGATTAGAGTGGATGGGTGGATGGGTGCTGCAAGGTATCCCTTTTCTTAAGCCACAGGAATTCTGCAAAGGAAGACCTTTTCTATAAAGAAGTTCATCCTTTCTCACCCATCCAAATTCTGCAAAGGAGAATTTTTTCCCTTAGAGAAGTTCCTCCTTCATTGATCTAAGTTCTGCAAAGGAAGATTTTTCCTGTATAGAAGTTCCTCCCTCAGTTATTCAAATTCTGCAAAGGAAAATTCTTGTCCCTAGAGAAGTTCCCCCTCCTTCACCCATCCACCCATCCACTCCCCTCATCTACCCATCCCCTCCCCCCATTCACCCTAAGGAGTTCCCCTTGTATCCCCAATACGCCCCCCCCTATTTTCTGCTGTTCGTTGGCTTATTCATGGGGATTACCTCTGGTTTAGCCTTTGAGGCTGTCCTCAAGCAATCGGCACAGGAATGGTCAAAGAATCGCTCTAGCGCCATCCCCCTGGCAAACCTTAAAGGACTTGCGCTTCGCATTCCTTTTTTGGGCATTTGTATCGGAGTCTGTATCTTTCTGGCCTCCGGTGTGGCCATCTTTGGGTTTCCCACCTTCATCGCCTATGCCATCTCCCTGCCGTTGACACTGTTTATCGGGGGGCTGGTCTGGGCGCAACTGGGGAGCGTGCTGAGACAACTGGAGCAAGGTGGCTCTCAGGCGATCGACCTAGATGACATTCGTTAAACCTCATAAGTTAAACAAAAAGAGGGGCAGAAAGGCTGCGTTGCGGCTCTTCTCCCCCTATATTTTCATGTTTAAAAGCATTGAATCTTCTTTGAGGCACGAAGGTGCTACCTCTAAGTTTTCATCAAGCTTTCTTTAAACATTAGCGCTGTTGTTTCTCCCATCTCATAGTTGGCTGTATTGGGAGTGCTGACTGCGTACTTGTCCAGGTACTTGCGCGTCACGGTCAGCAGTTTCTCTGCGTCTACGGGCTTGGCCAGATAGTCCGATGCGCCTACCATTTTGGCTCTGACGCGATCGACAATGCCATCCTTCCCGGTCAAAATCACCACCGGAATGTCCTTCAACACCGAAACACGCCGAATCTGAGAGCAAATTTCATAGCCATTCGCTACAGGCATCAGCAAATCTAGAAAAATCAGATGGGGCTTTAGCTCAATTAGTGTGGGCAATGCCTGCATTGAATCCTGGATGCTGGCAAACCGATAGCCCGCTGGCGTCAGAATTTGCTGCACCATTTGACAGACCTGAAAGCTATCGTCAATGCAAATAATCAGCGGCTGATTGATCAACGCAGGTGCCGCAGGGGTTGGTACGGGCTGCGCTTCCGGACTGACTGGAATTTTAATGTCTTCCACCTCTTGGAAGCTGATCAGCCCCCGATGTACGTAGGGGAGGAGCGATCGCGCCACCGTCAAAGGATTTTGCTTAATCAGCGTCGCCACGTCTCGCAGCGTAGAATGGCCATCAACCAGGCTACTCAAGGTTTTGTAGGTGCTGGGAGAGGTTTGCTGCTGTAGTTCATTGGTGCGCCGCAGCATGGGGGCAAGATTGGGCGAATAGGGAGCCAGATTGGCATTGCGCCAGGTTTCCCAACTGAGCTGGGCGCGCAGCAAAATTTGTTCAGCGTTGATCAGCGTCAGAGGTTCGCCAATGTTCTCTGCGCTTTCGGAGACATAGGTCAGTTGACTGACTTCATCAATGCCTTGCAAAATGTCGAAGAGGACTTCGTTAACGCTATGTTGAACCAGTTGAACTGCCTGATCTAAACGAATCCGTTGACGCTTAATTAACACCGTCAGCGCCAAATACTCCCACACACGAGAGACTTCTGTTTCACGCAAACGGATACCATTAGGATTAATCTCAGGACAAAACTGGGAAAGACAGCGATACCACCGACGAAATCGATGGATGCCGCCTGTCGCCCAGACTAAACGTCCTAATTGAAAGTACAAACTCCAGCACTCACCTTTAGAAATTTGCAGATCGACTCTGCCCGTATAGTGCGCGCGGTGATTGACTTGAAATTGATGCACCAACTGGTCAACCGTCAAACGTTCCATAATGACTGCTCTATGGGCGATCGGACTTTCGTCAAAATTCATTTACAGCCGAGTTTCAGCACAATTCCAAATGGACTACAAATGGGCTATGCCTTGTTCGGTCACCCCTAGAGTTCCCACGGGGTGGGGCGATCGCACCCTTGTAATAAGAATTCGTAAAGGGGAAGAGGGCGATCGTCGTTCTCTACTCGTACTTTTTCTGACCTTGAATAGATTTTGGATCTATCGCCCCTATCAAAGAGAGGAGTGCGTGGCCTCGCCGCGCACTCCTCTCTTTGATAGGGGGATGTTTGGGTGAGAGATTGATCTACTAAAGAAAAACCTTGTAATCCTGTCCCAGAAACAGCGCCCGCTCAGCCTGTCGTCGTCGCGTCAACCCTGGAAGTTCCTCACTGCCGCCCTTATTCCAGCGCAGCAGTTGATCCGCTGCCCCTTGGTAATCTCGGCGGTTGAGCATTTGCAACAAGGTAGAACCCGCAAAGGCTCCTGCCCCCACGTTGTATACAAAAGACACCAAAGCCGAAAACTGATCGACATTGATCGGTGCGGTGACATTGGCAATCACGGCAGTTTCAAACTTCTCCACATCCCGTTTCAGAAATGCCTCTGCCTGAGCCAGGGTAATTCTCATCCCTGGTGCCACGCCCTCGGTGGTGCCGAAACCAATTGTCCAAATGCCCACTGCATCCAGATATGCTTCTAACCGCAACCCTTCAAAGGATTTGATTAGTTCTAGTCCCTTAGCGTTGATCTTGCCGATACTGGCAGGGCTACTGTCTCCGGTGATGATAATTTGTCCGTTTTGCAGGAGTTGAATGGCGGGACGGTAAACAAACCAAGTGTTGCGTCCCTTAAAGGCAATTTGCTGACCCTGGCTATTACGACCAAAGGCAATCCTCAGATGGTCGGCTGGAGCCGGGTTATAGCTAGAGACGGACAGCACGGTGCCCGCGTCAATGAACTGCTTATGCTCACTAGCTAAGGCAGCGCTTTGTACCGTACTTTGTTTTAACCAGGTGTCTACAATCACTCTTGCCGATAAGCTGATGACGGGTGCGGGCTTCGGTACGATAATGACCTGGCCGTTTTGCAGAACTTGTACGCTGGGGCGATAGACAAACCAGGTGTTGCGCCCCTTGAAGGCAATTTGTCGTCCTTGGCGATCGACCCCAAAGGCAACCCGGATATGGTCACCGCCGATCGCCTCGAAACTGGCGATCGGGAGCAGGGTGCCTGCATCAATAAATTGTTTCTGATCGTCCGGTAGCTTAGACCCTTGCTCGGTGCTGAGTTTGAGCCAGGTATCTAGCAGAATTTTAAGAGAAAATGACATGTAGTTTTGCCCCTATGTTTACCCGACTTGCCCTACAAATCTTAACCTTACTGTTCTTGCAACGGACAGGTCAGGTTGCAGGTCAATCTTGCTTTGTGATCTCAACCCAATGCAGCCAGGATGCTGACTAGAACATGCACTGGAGAATGCATTGGAGAATCAACTCGTAACCTATCGGAAATTGTTTTAAGGAATAATCCGATCGAAAAAGTTACAACTTGCATCTCAGTATGGGTACAACGTTGACACTCTAATCGGATTCAGTATAAAACTGCTCCAATCAGTGTAAAAAATAGCACCTCTTCAACCGAGTGAATGCTTGGGTGAACCCACAAAGCAAACGATCGCACTCCCGCCGAGTATTCAAAGCATCACAGAGAATCAGTCACACTGAACGGGTTAAATGTTCCCGAGCAATTGAGACGGTTTAGAATCAATCGCCTTTATCTATGGAATTGGGAACTCAGTATGGGGAATTCATATAACGAATTCTTTACACTTTAGTTTTTAAGTTACCCATATTTACGACATCTTTATCTAAATCAATTTTCTCTAAAGTGCCGACTTTTTCGGAACCTTCAGTTCCTAGGCTTTGCAGTGTTGCATTTGATATGAGGGACAGCAAATGGGCGGTTGATTTGAAATTTTTGCCATTAGTTTCTATTCGTCAGAAGCTTTGACTCTAGGCTTTTCAGCGGTCTTGAGGCAGTTTGCCCCAGGCAGGTTGTTGGGGTGGGAGCGATCGCCCAGTCCGCCTACCCGAGCATGACTCTTGGCCAAAATCAACCCCAAACCCCCCGAATATTTTGTCCTGATGGGTTGAACTGCCCAGCGTAACTGTGACTAAGACTACTGAGACAACCTCCTGGATCACTCTCCCGGACAACCTCCTGGACAATCTTCTGGTACAACCCCCTGGACTCGTCCTTTCGCGGACGTTTTTACTATGCGTGTTTCAACTGCTGCTTTTTATACCCTAACGGCTCTGGCTGCCAGCGAATTGACCCAACAGGCGATCGCGGCTACTCCCCCGCCTGCCTCCGAAGCTCCCCTGTCGCCGGAAGAGGCTATCGCTCAATCGCTAGAGGTCGCTCCTCGCCCCGTCGTTATCTCTACAGTGACGGTGGAGGCGATCGCGCCAGAGCCGTTTATGCGCCCAGCAAGCCTGAACCCATTAGCGCAGGTCTATCGCGACACAGAACAGTCTCTCCGTTCGGCTACAGAACAAGAATCTTCTGAACCTTTCTCCAGTCTCGCTGCTGAGAGTGGCAGGGATTCTGGGTCTGATGGCCTTGCAATGATGCCCGATGCCAGACTCGATGCCAGACTCGATGCCAGACCAGCTATTAGTCCTGATATGGTGCTGGAGGCTGTATCCGTCCGCATTGCATCCGTGGATGGGGTACTCGCTTCGGACGCTACTCCAGAAACAGCCTCAGATACAGTCTCAGACCTTGCCCCAGAAACGCCCCTAGAAATCGTCCCCGAAACGCCTCCAGAAGTTGCCCCAGAAACGCCGCTAGAAGTTGCCCCAGAAACGACTCTAGAAATTGCCCCAGAAACGACTCTAGAAATCGATCCTGCGACAACTCTAGAAATCGTCCCTGAAACGCCTCCAGAAGTTGCCCCCGATACAACGCCAGACCTTTCTTCGGAAATCTCCTTAGAAGTCTTTCCAGAACTTGCTCTAGAAATCACTCCAGAGATGATTTCAGGAATTTCGGAGATGACCTCTGAGATGACCTCTGAGATAAACCCAGAGATCCTCCCAGAAATTACTTCGGTGATGACGGTAGAAATTCCAGAGAGTGCGTTTGAGGATGGTTTTGAGGAGTGGGCGATCGCCCACTCCCCCTCGAATCAGGCCGAATTCGCCATGACGGCATCCGAGGCTAATACCTCCTCCCGCATTGCTTCCCGGCTTCCCCTGGTGCGCGTTCTTCCAGAAGTCCCTGCCCCCGCCCCCGCTGAACTGTTTGCCCAGAGTTCTCTCCCCGATGCGTCCCCTGCTGAGCCAACGCCCAACCTGGGAACGCCTGAATCGCCTGCTCCCGCTCCGGGCGATATCCCCACGGATCAAGAAATTGAAGAACTCCAGCGGCAGTTGGATGGTGTGCCTGATCTCCAGCCCGAGTTTGGCGATTCGTTGGGCGGTGCGCCAGCCATCACCATCTCCAATCCCACAGGACGCGGTGCCGATGACTTTACCGGGTTTATCAACGCTAGTTTCCAGGCCGATAAGCGCTATGAGGATGGAGCGGATGGCTCCTTGGGGATTGGCATTGGCTTAGGCGACTCGCGGGAGACGGTGGGTCTGCAATTGTCCTATACCCTGGCTAGCTTTGGGACGCTGGCTCGTGACTTTGGCACGGGAGGCTTCAACGCCAAACTGCACCGTCAGTTCCCAGGTGGCTTGAGTGTGGCTCTGGGTTGGGAAGGCTTTGCCACCATTGGCGATGTGGACTTTGAGGATACGGTGTACGGTGTCGTCACCCAGATTATTCGCACCACGCCGGATATCGATCGCCCCCTCAGCCGCATTGCCCTGACCGCAGGCGTGGGCAACGGTCGATTCCGCTCCGAAGAAGATGTCAACAACGATGTGGAAGGTGTCAATGTCTTTGGCAGTGCCGCTGTCCGGATTGCCCGTCCCGTCAGTGTAATTGTGGAGTGGACGGGGCAAGATTTGGCCGCTGGGGTGTCCATCACCCCATTCCGCAATTTCCCCTTGACCATTACCCCGGCGCTCCGGGATATCACGGGTGCAGGCGATGGAGCGCGTTTTGTGATTGGTACCGGAATCTCGTTCAAGTTTTGATGGTGACACCTCTTAATGGTGACACGTTACTAATGGTGACACGTTGTAATGGTGAGGCAGAGCGCAATCATGCAGTCTATTCATAGCCTAGTAGTTTATAACCGAACTGTTCATAACCTAAGAAGCAGAATTGCTGCTTTTGCAGTGGTCGGTTTGGTCGGGAGTACAGCGCCTTTTTGGGCGATCGCCAGTGCCCAAGCTCAGGACACCCCGCCCAACCAGTCCGACAACTCCGGCAGCACCGTGGTGGAACCCTTTATTCAAACCCGTGACGAAGAAAACAATTTTATCGACCAGGAAGTTCTAGAAGCTGCCGAACGTCTTTCCCAAGACCTCGGCAGAGCCAGAATTGCCTGCGCCGAATCCCGCGTCGCCGCTGCCAATCTGCCCCGTCGCTTTGCCCGAGGTCCGGTGACCGAGGTGATTTGCATTAGCCGCGACTGCGAAACGCTGCGCGTCGTCACTGAACAGGCCAGAACCTTTCTGCAAAGCCTCAACGAAGCTCAACGCGAACAAATCCGCCAAGCCCAAGCCTTTCAACTTTGGTAAGGTTTATTTTGGGTCAGTTTCATTCTCAGCAGGTGTGCAATGCCATTCATCTCTCTATTCTTCGTAATTTGCCATGCTGACGTTTAAGCCCCAATTCCTGCCTTCAGGTCAGACGGTTCTAAGATCCGGGTTCCTGTTCACCAGTGCCCTTCTGGGTAGCCTGTTGAGCCTGGTTGCTGCCCCTGTCCAGGCCGAAGAAATCTTTGACAATCGCGGTATCCGCTTCGATGTCGATACCATTGTTGAATTTGAATTTGTCGAATCCCATGGCGCATACCAATCCACCTTTGGCGTGGTCAACTTAGACACGGGTGCCAAAACTCCGCTGATCCAGGAAATCAAACCCTCTGACACGCCTGCCAATGTCGAAGTTCCATCCACGTTTATTGACGACACAGGCCGTAACACAGATTTCCTTGGAACTCCCGGCAATACCGTAACCCAACCTTTGGCTGAATTTGAGTTCAAAGCCAACACCAACTATGCGTTCTACTTAGAATCTTTCCTCAACGGCAAGTCGGAGCAAATCTTTTACTCTGTGGATACCCGCAATTCCAACAACAGCCAGCGCGCCCGATTTGAAAGCGGCATCAACACCTTGGGCAATGGCGGCATGTTGCTCAACTGGGATGACACCGGGTCACTGCTGGTGATGCAACCCGAAGAGGATCGTGACTTTGATGATTTCCTAGTGCGAGTTGGCGGACATTTAGCCTGTGTCTATGACCAAGTTGCAACCGCTGAGGGACAACCTGTGGCGATCGCATCCAGCCAACCCGCAGGATTTTGCAAAGCTCAGTAGTCTCATCAGGGATGTTGAGGTTTCCGTCAACGGGGAAATGTTGGGAGGTTAACCGCAGAGACGCAGAGACGCAGAGATTCAGAAGATTGTGTATTGTCTCTAGCTGCATTGTGGAAGGCTATCCAATTGTTTAATGCTGATTGTTTAATGCTGAGCCAGAGAAAGTAGCCAGAGAAAGTTTTCAAAAGCAAAGTAGTACAGGCTTTGAATTGAATTATGGTAAGGGAGGGTGCAGAACTGCATTCTCCTTTATTTTTTGGCCTATTGGGTGAAATGTTTGACGGCATCTTCGCTTTAAAATTCCGTAGAAATATTGCGATCGCCATCCAAATCCGCAATTTTCCTATAGAATACTAAGAACAAATGTTCTCGTCCGTGTCATTGCTCAATCTCCAAAAAACTTCCAAAAATAAAATCGAAGTTGGAATGGCGATCGCAACTCCCCTCCACCCTCTATAATTCACTCCCTCCCCACTCCCCACTCCCCACTCCCCACTCCCCCCAAATCCCATGGTGAAATATACCCTCAAAGAAGATCCCGAAATTATCATTGAAGTATCTGGCAAGGACTCCGCCAAAGCCCGTGACAAGGCCATGGATCAACTCATGCAGTTGCTCAACGAAGGCAAACTCAGTACCGACCTAGAAAACGGCTTTGGCCCCAGCGAATTTATCGAGGTAAAAGAAATGTCCCAAACCGAATCCTCCCAAGAAGAAGACGAAATTGTAGAAGCCGTCCAACTGCTCAACAACCTTGCCACCCTCAAACTCAAAACCCAAGAGTCCAAGCAAGAAGCAATGGAAATGCGGGAATTAATCGACCTGCTGTTCACCGACGAACCCATCTCCGAAACTGACGTCACTCGCCTCAAAGACGGCTTCAAAACCCTGAAAAACTTCGCCCAAGCCAACATCCGCTTCCGCGAAGCCCGCAACCAAGCCGAACAAGCCCGAGCCATTCTCGATCGCGCCCTCAACTCAGATGTCCCAGCGCAGACGAATGGCGCAAAGGCGAAGGCGGCGGCGAAGAATTAGGGGAAAGGGGAAAGGGGAAAGGGGAAAGGGGAAAGGGTTAATCACTGATCTATTCTGGTTCACTCATAGATCTTCACTCATAGATCTTCGATGAGATCCTTTCGCCCTTCCCCTTTCGCCTTTCCCCCTTCCCCCTTCCCCCAGCGAAGCGCAAGAAGATCATCCGGGTGGGAACAATAGCCTCAATTCGTCACGGCTTAAGTTCCTCCCCTCGTCATGAAACAAACATTTCCTGCTCTGGTCGCAGTGTGCGATCGCATTCCTTGGTCGCGTAAAGCTCGATGGCGGTTTTGGTTGCCGATTTTCTTAGCATTGCCCCTAGGGGCTGGAATTTGGGCGAGTACCCAGCTAGTTTTATTGGCGGATTTGCCCGATTGTTGGATGATTTCCTGGGAAAGTGCGGCTTCTTCGACGCGGGTTCATTGCGCTCGGGAGTTGGGTAATCGTCGCACACCGGAAGATCTGCGGCAGGCGCTGCGGTTGGCGCATAGTGTGCCGATGGATGATCCATTGAGAAAGGAGAGCGATCGCCTCATTGACCTGCTCTCTCAAGAAACGATGAAATTGGCCGAAGCGGCTTACCAGGATGGCTATTTGCAAGATGCGATCGCCATTGCCAACAAGATTCCCGCCGGAATTTGGACCTATCGCTTAGCTCAACGAGATATTCGTCGCTGGCAAACGACCTGGACGAAAGCCGAGAATCTGTATAAAAAAGCCACGAAGCAAATTGACGATCGCAATTGGTACGGCACTTTGGTTACCGCTCGGGAGTTCTTCCGATTGGATAACCGCTATTGGCAGACCACCAAATATGACGAGTTGATGCGATCGCTCCAGGCCAACAAAGAAACCTACGAATGGCAAGCCAGCACCACCGATGTGGAAAAGGTCAAGCCAGAAGAGATCGACAACTTGATGAAGCAACTGCAAAAACAACGAGCCGCCGTTGGCAAAACCCAGTTAGACAAAGCTCGTTCCCTGGCACAATCCGGCAACCCAGAAGCCCTCCAGGCAGGCATTGCGGAAGCCCAAAAAGTGCAAATGGGCACACCCCAGTACACCGAAGCCCAACAGTTGATTTCAACCTGGCAACAAAGATCAGACACCACCGAAAACCGCGCCCAACTCACACGCGCTGAACAGCTTGCCCGTGATGGCGATATCGAGTCCTTGCAGGCGGCGATCGATGCGGCTAACCAGGTCAACTGGGGAGCAGCGCTGCAAGATGAAGCCAATGAAAGGATTGAGGAATGGCGCGATCGGGTCTATCAACTGGAAGTCGAGGAGCGCACCCGGCAGCTTCAGGAATTTTCTCCCGAACCGCTTCCCAGCCCTGACATTCTGCAAACCACGGTGACCCGTCCTGAACCGAGAACAACGGTCAGCCCGAATATCCCAATCACCACGCCGCCCCCGTCTCGCCCTTCTGCGGTATCCAATGTGGCAGAGCCTCTGCCGATGGATGCCATGCCCAGTTCTGTTCCTGAACCGGACTCTGCGATCGTCATTGAAGTGAACATTGAAACCACGCCGAGCCAAACGCCTGTTCGTCAATCGGGTTCTGATTCAACTTCTAACTAAGGCGAGTGATTCTGATGTTTTGTCTGTGATTTTTTCTGTCATTTCTCAGGGTTGATTCCACGTAGGCAAAATGTCTCCATCATGGGACAAGGCGATGTTATCAGGGCATTCAGCTATTCCTATCTACGAAGCTTACTTCAAAAAAATCAGCGTAGGCGCAGATGAAACAATCTGCCCTGCGCTAATTTTTTATTGAGTCTCGCGTCCTAAAGCTATGAAGCTCCACTGGAAGCTCCACTGTAGGATGGAGCATAGCTGATGATGCAGAAGGTGGCCCCCTGGGGATCTTGAATCAGGGAAAACCGCCCGGTGCCGGGGATGTCCATAGGCGACATGAGGATTTTTCCACCCAAGGTTTCAGCCAGCTTTGCGGATTCATCGACATTGTCTACCGTGATATAGATGCCCCAGGTGGGCGGCATGGAGGGCGCATTAAGGGGGAGTGCGGTGAGTCCTCCCATGGGCTGACCGCCTGCTGCGATCGTCGTGTAAATCATGCCTGTCATGGGGGTGTCCTCCATTTTCCAGCCAAAGAGTTGGCCATAGAATTCTTTGGCCGCAGCCGGATCGGAGGTCATCAGTTCAGACCAACTGAATGCACCATGTTGCTGAAACACATTGCTCATAAAATTAGACTGCTCAGGGCAGGGAGAATCTAACGTTTCGATTTTAGTACCGATGCACTGAATGTCAAGTGCCTTGAAATGTCAGCAATAATTCTCAAAAAGATGATAAATCTGATGCCGTTGTAGTCTATTGTGTGATGTTGCGATCGCTCTCTTGACCATTCCGCCCATTTTTCCATTCGCCTTACTTAAGGCTAGCTGAGAAGGGATTTTGCCCATTCTGCATTTTCCTTAGACAGTGGTGGCGATAGACAGTGGTGGCGATAGACAGTGGTGGCGATGGCGGTTGGGTGTAGTCGATCGCCAAATGATATCGTCCCCGTTTATACACATAGTTGAGCGACCTTTGTAGCTCTAAAATCGGTTCTGTTTCACCGGAGAGTAACGGAATTGGGATTGCAGGAATGGGTTGTTTTAAATTGACCGCATACAAATCGACCACTGGCCTTTGCTGACTCCGGCTGACCAAAATTCGGTAATCTCCTAAATATTCTCCAGTCACGGGAAACGGTTTACCAGCCCTGAGTAAATCAATTTCGATCAAGTGGGTAGCACTCGCTAATACTTGATTCCGTTTGCTTTCATAGGCTAGTCGTCCTTCTCCAGCACGCTTATTCTTGGGAGACAGGATTTCAATCACGGTGACCACGACTCCCGTCGCCACCTCTCGGATTTCCAGATATCGCTCGTTGACTTCCTCGGGAAGGGGGATGGTGGCTTTTTGAGGTTGACTGGGTAAAGCCAGGGTTGTGGTACTAGACGGGGTTTCTAGGGTTCTTCCTGTGACCACAGCAACATCAGGAATGCCAACCAATAGACTGTCACCTAGACTGTCACCGTCATTGCTGAAGTAGGTGCGTTTTTCGATTTCAACACGATACTTTTCGCTGAGATCATCGACTAGATTATCAGCGATCGCCACCATCAACCGATTACGAACGGCTGACCAAAGCTCTGGATGCTCTAAGTAGGGATTCATTCCTGGAAAAGGTGAAGACATCGATTCAAATCCCAACGATGATTCGGGTGCAAATGGAAAAAGATGGTCATGCCGCTTCTAGTGTCAGGATATCAGAAGTAACAATTGGTGGGAGTTTCGGAGCAATGCCTGAGGTTAGAATC
>JALOOP010000277.1 GCA_025454315.1 Oculatellaceae cyanobacterium Prado106 | reverse complement strand
ACTTGCAGCGATAAAATCGGCAATGCTCTCGACAACAACACACTGATCAAAATCGTCATCGATTCTCCACCGTTGACCGGGAGAATGAAGGCGATCGCTTTTCGCAAATTCTGATATACCGTTCGCCCTTCCTCAACCGCCGCTTCAATGGAGGCAAAATTATCATCCGTCAGCAGCATATCTGCCGCTTCTCGGGCGACATCGGTGCCAGCACCGCCCATGGCAATGCCAATATCGGCCTGCCTGAGCGCAGGCGCATCATTGACACCATCGCCCGTCATCGCCACAATTTCGCCCTTGGACTGCAACGCCTCCACCAGGCGTAACTTCTGGGCAGGTGCCACCCTGGCAAAAACCACCGCATCTTCCACAGCCTGAGCCAATGCTTTGTCGTCCATTTCGGTAAGCTGCTGGCCTGAAAATGCCTCGACATGGCTGGCTTTTTGCAGCCCAATGCGTTCGGCGATCGCCTTAGCCGTCATCACATGGTCACCCGTAATCATCTTGACCTGAATACCCGCCGACTGACAGGCCGCCACCGCATGAATCGCCTCTTCACGGGGTGGGTCAATCATCCCCTGCAACCCCAGAAAAACCAGGTCTTGCAAATCGGCATGGTCGAGTTTGGTGTGTTCAGGGGGAACCACTTTCACCGCAAAGGCCAGAACTCTCAGTCCCGCTGCGGCCATCTCGGCGATGCTCTGTTCCACCTGGGAGTGGTTCAGGGGTATCCCTTGGAGGCTAGAATCCAATGCCTTTTCGCAGCGTTTGACAATCGCTTCCACCGATCCTTTGACATAAATAAGATGACTGGTCGGGTTCATCAAAAAGTTAACCTTGTATCCCTTGCTGAAGGTGTTGTAGAGGCTGGTCGCACTGTGTAACGTGGCCATGTACTGAAATTCCGATTCAAACGGAATACTGTCCAAACGCGGCGCTTGCTGCATCAGGTCAGCCTGCTCCAGGCCAGCCTTGCAGGCGGCTGTAATCAAAGCGCCTTCGGTGGGATCGCCAATCACCGTCCAACTGCTCTCCTGTCCCTCCAGGTGCGAGTCATTGCAGAGCATCCCGGCCAGCAAACAGTGATAGAGCGTCGGATGATCCGCTAAGCGAATTGGCAATCGAATTGAATCAAGGTCAGCAGCCTCTGCCACTGAAATTTCACCCTGCGGCGCATACCCTGTTCCGCTGACCTGGTAGCGCTGTCCCCCAGCCTCGATCGCCTGCACGGTCATCTGGTTTTCGGTCAGGGTTCCGGTTTTGTCGGAACAAATCACGGTCGCCCCGCCCAGGGTTTCCACCGCTGGCAGTTTCCGAATAATGGCATGGCGTTTGGCCATGCGGTTCACCCCGATCGCCAGAGTCACGGTGACCACAGCGGGTAATCCTTCGGGAATGGCACTCACCGCCAGCGCCACCGCCGCCTCAAACATTTCCGCCAGACTAACGCCCCGGCTCACCCCAACCACCAGCGTCAGGGTCGCCAAGGTCAAAATAATGTAGAGCAGGGTGTGGCTGAACTTGGCAAACTTGCGGGTCAGCGGCGTACTCAGATCCGTTCGCTGCCCCAAGGATTCGGAAATCTTGCCGACCTCGGTTGCATTGGCGATCGCCACCACCACCCCAACCCCCTGACCAAAGGTGACAAAGCTCCCGGCATAGGCCATATTGGTACGCTCAGCCAGCGGCATGTCCGCCTGCAAGGGTTCGGTTTGTTTCTGGACGGGAACTGATTCTCCGGTTAAGGCCGATTCGTCAATTTGCAGCGATCGCGTCTCAATCAATCGTAAATCGGCAGGAATCTTGTCCCCAGACGTGAGTAAAACAATATCCCCTAGCGTAATTTGTTGGGACGGAATCCGTTGTTTTTGACCCTCGCGAATGACGGTGGCTTCGGTGGTGACGGCTTTGGCTAGAGCGGCGATCGCACCCTCGGCCTTGGATTCCTGGACATAGCCAATGATGGCATTAATCACCGTGACACCCCAGATCACCGCTGCATTTGTCCAGGAACCCAGAAAAGCTTTGATGGCTCCAGCCACGAGCAAGATGTAGAGTAAGGCTTGATTAAATTGCAGAAGAAATCTCAGCCAAGCGGGTTTTCCGGCTTTGACAGTGAGTTCGTTGAGGCCAAATTGCTGTTGGCGATCGCGCACCATAGCCCCTGACAATCCCGCTTTTCTATCACTGCCCAACCGTGCAACGATCGCTGTAGCGGTCTGTGCATGGTCAGTTTGTGCAGGGCTATTAGATGACAGAAACTGACTGGAATCGATAGAAGCCATAGGTGCCATCCTTGGAGAGATTGTTCAACTTTTACCATCGTTGGGTAGAGTCAAGCATCTACTGAGTGGAGGATCTCCTGCCTGTTGGATAGTAAAGACGAACTAGTGACGACGAATCAGTGACGACGAATCAGTGACGACGAATCAGTGACGACGGACAGGTTGCATATTTACGGTGCTTCATTTACGCCGGAACCGATCGCCCTTCCGATCCCCCTTCAAATCCCCCTTCAAGCTGTTGAGTGACGATCGCCATCATTTCGTTGATTTCAAAGGGTTTAGTCAGGTAAGCGGCTTGTAATTGTTTGACGGTGTTCCGGTAAATCCCCTCATCGGCGCTGGTATAGATGATAACAGGAAGCGTTGCCGTTGTGGGGTTTTGGCGTAGGTGTTGGAGGACTTCTAAGCCATTCATTTCTGGCATGTCAACATCCGAGATCACGAGATCAGGCTGGCAAACTCTAATTTGCTCTAACCCTGATCGTCCATCCATGGCAAACAGAACTTCATGGCCTTTTAGGGTCAGTAGGCTTTGTAGGAGATCTAGACCCAGCAAATTATCTTCTAAAACAAGAATCTTAGCCATTCGATTGTATTGCAGCTAGAGGTTAAATTCTGAGCAATGCTTTTTTAGCGTTGCTGGATCAGCTTAATCAAGGGATAAATTTGTGCGTAGCGGCTGCGCTAGCCCATGCAAATTCGTTCCACCCAGTCCCAATGTTTTTTCAACAACATCTTTTCAACAGATTCAAGTTTTCAACAGATTCAAGCTATTGAAAACATGATACAAGTGACAACGGACGACACGAGTCTCTCTCATCTTTCCACTGCTGCGAATGTAAAAGCGCATTAGGAAAAAAGCCCTACACCCCCGTTCCCTCCCGGTGGATCAGGAGTGCAAGACCTTGTTTGTAACGTAGGAGTGAGCAGTTGAGATCATACAGAAGGTGCTTTAGAAGCGGTAGCTCTAAAGCAACAGAATCTAATCATAAAATCTGGTGATAGAGATTGTTTTTAACCAGTTTCTATGGATTCATGCTAAGGTTACCTTCTCTAATACCATACTGGGTACAAGCTGAAAAAAAAGGAGGCAGACTGGGAGAATTTCGAGAGATTGCGGAATGAATTCTTGATGGATAGAATGGCGATCGCTCTATCGTAACAACTTATGACATAACAAGGAAAAACAGAAGCGTTTTGCTCCCTAATTAATCACTAAGGGTATAGTATTTATTTAGATATGAATACCAGAATTCATGATATTCTGTACCCCTTAAATGCAATTTAGATACGATTTAGATTCAACTTAGAAATGATGCGATAAATTGCGGACTGTTTGAACAAAACACAGAATTTGCATAATACATAGCATTTGCATAAAACATAGAGTTTGAATAATATATAGAGTTTGCATAATACATAGAGTTTGATTTATTCTTTGACAGCAAGGAACCTTTAAGGAAGGAACCTTTAAGGAGTGTGGCGATCGTCAGGTTGTAAAAACGTTGAATTCTATGAGTAAGCCCTTAACCAGCCAATGGGTGAGAGTCGGATTAGGCATGGCTTTGCTTCTAGTCGGAGCCGTGAGCCTTGTCTCCTACCAAAATGCCAAGCAACTGATGGAAAGTTCTCGTCAAGTCCGGCACACCAATGCAGTGCTGCAATCCCTCACTGATATTTCAACTAGCTTGATAGAAGCTGAATCGGGTCGATGGCGCTATCGGTTGTTGCAAGATCAGCAAGATTTAGAGCGCTCTCGTCAGTCAATCGCCGACCTCAACCTCCAAACGAACCAACTGCAAACCTCCCTGTCTGGAGTCGCAACCCAGCAACAGGACATTAGTCTCCTCACCCAACTGGTTGCAGAGCAAATTTCTCTCTTGCAAGAATCCTTAACCTCGCCCGAATCAGAGAGCGATGTGCAGAGTGTTCTATTTGCTCAACTGAAGGAAAACCGTGATGACATCCATCAGGTGATTCGCGAACTTCGAGCGACGGAGCAAGCGCTGCTCCAGGCTCAAATGGACGATTCTCGGGCAAACTTGCAAAGCCGAATGATCATTGAGATCATCGGTACTGCGCTAACGTTCATTATTTTGGCAGGTGTCTACGCTTTACTCTATCAGCAGATGCTCAAACGCCAGCAAGCAGAGGACTTACAGCGTCGTTTAGAACAACAAAAAGAGCTGAGCGAGATGAAGCTTCAGTTCTTTTCAATGGTGTCCCACGAGTTTCGCACTCCCCTCAGTCTAATCCTAGGCTCAGCTCAGCTTTTGGCCGATAACCTCAAGCCAGTGCTTGAACCCACAAAACTCAAAAATCTGTCGCGGATTCAACTTGCAGCCAAGTCAATGGTGCAACTCCTCAACGATATGCTCACCCTAGCGCGTGCCGATGCGGGTCGCCTGGAGTTCAACCCCAACTGGGTCGAAATTCAAACCTTTTGCTTAAACCTCATTGAGGAGGTCGAAGTATTTCATCTATCACAGCGATCGATCCAATTAAGCCAGCAAGGAGCCGCAACCCATGCCTGGATCGATGAGAAATTACTCTACTCCACCCTCAGCAATCTCCTCTCCAACGCCATTAAATATTCTGCTCCAGACAGCACCGTGTCCTTCATCCTCCAATGCCACCCCGATCACATCATGTTTCAAATCAAAGACCAGGGCATTGGCATTCCCCCCGAGGATCTGGCCAGACTTTACGATCCCTTCAGCCGTGGACGAAATGCCAGGGCGATTCTTGGGACGGGGTTGGGGTTGGCGATCGTTAAAAAATGCCTCGATGCTCACCAGGGAAAAATTTCAGTTGAAAGCCAGGTTGGAAAAGGCTCAACCTTCACGGTCACCATTCCTCAACCGCCCATACCATCAACCCTAACTAAGCCTGAAATCGCAGCGCAATCTATCCGTTAACGGTCTATATTTCACTTTTCTCCTGGAAATCTCCCGAATTCTTCATCAAAAAGTTTGTAAACTAAGCTATGAACCCGTCTTAGCCTGTCCCTTTGGTTGTAATACAGGTTCTTCAGAGCGTCGTTGACTCACAGCACCAATTTCTACACTCGATTTCCGGTTTGGCGAGCGAGCGAGCGCTTGGGCAATTGCTAGATGTTTTTTATCTTGCACCTGTCAACCGGATCAAGGGGTTGTAAATTGTTCTATGCCCAGCGACGTTCTTTTTTACGTCTTTTCTAATTCATATCTTTTCTAATGTTTGAGCCGTTATTAAATCGGCAACAGAACAGGTAACGCGATTTCACCCGATGGGCATTGACGGCTCCAGGTAATTCCTACAAGGTCCTGAACAGATTTCGCTCCCAGCCCGCCCGTAGATGCATCACGGGCGAGTCTGGAGCGCAGCCGTTGTCCAGTTTCTCAGGCGATCGCCGATCTAAGCGATCGCCTGATTTAATTGAAGGCAAGACTCACCCTAAAGCCTCCAAATCTCTCAATTATCTCCTATTATTTTTGCTAATTATTACTCGTTGATTGTGTAAAGTAGGAACTACAACATGCTCTAGCATGCTCCTGTAAAAACACTGGTAATCAGAAGCACTGTTCTATTTAATCAATGAGTTCGTCAGGGAATCACCTGCTCTGACTCCTTTATCTTGTCGCGTTCAAAGAACCCATCGAGGGAGCCAAAGGGTGCATCGCCTTTGAAGCAAGAGATTGCGGAGTACGACATCACTGATTGAATCAGCAGTGCTTTTTCATGCCTCATTCTTTTCCCGATTCTCCATTGATGACTTCGACAATCTGACGAACGGACTCTTCAATGCCTTTCTCTTTGCGTTCGCTGTAGCGATCGGTCAAGTAATCCACCTGTTCCCTCAGCAGTAACGTAAATTTGTACAGTTCTTCCATGACATCGACCACGCGATCGCGATAGGCTGATTCCTTCATCGTGCCATCTTCGTTAAATTCCTGGTACGCTTTGGCGACGGAAGACTGATTGGGAATGGTGAACATCCGCATCCATCGTCCCAGAACTCGCAGCGTATTCACCGCGTTAAATGACTGTGATCCACCACTGACCTGCATCACGGCGAGTGTGCGTCCCTGCGTGGGGCGAACGGCTCCTAGACTCAGGGGAATCCAGTCAATCTGCGTTTTCATCAGCCCCGAAATATTGCCGTGCAGCTCTGGGCTTGACCATACCTGTCCTTCTGACCAGAGGCTCAATTCTCGCAGTTCTTGCACTTTGGGATGGGTGTCGGGTTCAGCCCCATGCAACGGCAATCCACGCGGATCAAAAAAACGTACTTCTGCCCCTAGTTCTGTCATGATTCGAGCGGCTTCTTCCGCTAATAGGCGACTGTAGGATCGCTCTCGTAAAGAGCCATATAGAAACAGAATGCGGGGAGGATGATCAAAACTCATAGAATTCAAATTCGGTGAAACCTAGTGGACAACAGGAACGGTAGAATGTTGAACGGTAGAATGTTGATGCGCCAAACGATTGGCTAGAAGGGAGCATTGATATTTTACTTGTCGATTGCAAGCCTGGAGCAATTCCAGGAGGGTACCTGGGGCGATCGCCATCAACTCCGGTTCAAGTTTCCCATACTGTTGCAAATACTGGAGATAATATTGCTCCTCCTCTTCATAGGTGAGGTCAGGCTGCACTCGAATGACAAAATCATAGTCTTCGATCGTCTTGTTTTTACCGTTACAATTGCCTTCGGTTAAATCGACTCGAAAGGACTCGTACTCCAGAAAGCAATGGATTTGAGGAATGAAGTTGAGACGGTAGGGTTGAAGAATCGTGTTCACCCCGGTCACGATTTCATCATTGAGTCGATAAAAGCCAAGATTTTTGTAAACCGGGAGGCCGAGTTCTTCAGCGAGACGGGCGATCGCGCCATGTTTCGTGGTGCAAGTGCCCTGATTTTCTGCAAACAGAATCAGCGAATTTTCACTGTTTGAATTGGAGCCATAGGTCATCGCCTGAACCACGCGACAGGCGGCTTGAAACGAAGTGATTTCACGCGCTAGAAAAATGCTGCTGATCTGTCCTTGAGGCTGAATCGCGGCATCCGGTAAAACATCAATGGGGTGCATACTGACTCCAAAAAATACACGATAGAACTAGAATTACACGATCAGATTAAAAGCCAACCCTGCCAGAACAGAGCCAAGACAAGCAAAACCCAGGTATGCCAAGAACACCGGACGACGAGCCAAAGCAAATACGGCAATCATCGCAGGAATACTGGTTGCGCCCCCTCCCAGCAGAAACGCCATGCCAGCACCGGGACTCATGCCTTGCTCCAGCAGTCCCTTCACTAGGGGTAAGGCGGCATAGCCATTGAGATAAGCGGGAATCCCAATCAACGTGGCACCCACAACGGACAGCCAATGATCTTCACCCGCGATCGCCCCGACCCAACCATTAGGCAGATAAACCAGCATTAAGCTTTCCAGCAAAAAGGCCAGAGCCAACCATTTGCCCAGGAATCCAGCATTTTTCTGTGCGCCCTTCCAAAACTTTTGACGGCGATCGCCATCTGACCAAAACCGCCACAGGACAGCCTTGGGATTGCGGATCTTGCTGCCAGCACAGCCGCCGTTGCCAACCCCTTCTCTCAGGGGAGCATCAAAGGCCGATGGGGAAACTCCAAATTTGATTAGCGATTTGATGAATATCAGTGTGCCAAATCCGCCTAAAAGTCCAATGCCGATAGCGGCGATGGTTTTGGCGATCGCAAATTGAAATCCCAGCGTGGCAGCCGTGAGGATAAACATGGATGGATCCATCAGCGGGGATGACAGCCAGAAGGACATCACCGCAGCCACCGGAACCCCCATTGAGAGGAGTGCCGCAATCAATGGAATTACCCCACAGGAACAGAACGGCGAGAGTGCGCCGATGATCGCCGCAACGGGAATCATCATGGAAACGCGTCCCTGAAAGGCTCTGGCGATCAAATTGTCGGCTCCACTGGCTTGAGCATAGGCTGCAATAGCAATAGATAGCAACAAAAAAGGCGCAACTTTCCAAAGACTGTTTAAGGTGAAGTGAATACTTTCTGCAACCTGGGGAGGAACCAGAATGGCCAGGATGAGGAGAATGAGAGCGATCGCCAAAAACACGCCATCCAATGTCCGCACGCTGCGATTAATTCGAGATACAAAATTCGTTGTCATAGGAAATCTATCCTTGAAACGGTTCACAATGATCTAAACGGTTCACAATGATCTAATCGAAAAACCCTAATCGAGAGAGAAGGCAGAAGCAAATTGAATCTACATAGTGATAAATCGCTGGAACTGCGATAAAGCGAGAGCGATTGACTAGCCACAAAGTTTGGTGGGCTGAATGAATCTTGAAGCGATCGCCCAAATTCCCCTAGCCTTCCTACACCTACTTTTGATTGCTTGGTATACTGTTATTCCATCAATATCGATAATTACCAATATCGATAATCATCAATATTGGTGAACACAGTCATGATGTCATATAATATTGATGTCTGTCAATATAGAGATATGAAAACCCGGAAACTCACAAACCCTTGTTGTTCACCCTTATTGGCAGGTGCGATCGAACCCGAATCGGCGGCTGAAATGGCGACCTTGTTTCGTGTTCTGGGAGAACCCGCCCGCCTACAGTTGCTTGGTCTAATTGCTCAGCAACCCGAAGGCGAAATATGTGCCTGTGACCTAGTTGAACCTCTGGGCTTGTCTCAGCCTACAGTCAGTCATCATTTGAAGGTACTCTACGAAGCGGGGCTACTGGATAAGGAACGGCGAGGCACCTGGATTTACTACCGTCTTGTACCAGAACCGTTTGAAAGGTTACGAGCCGCACTTGCGATTCCTCAAATTCCTCAACCGTAAACATGCAGCGGATGCTTGAGAACAACTGATTTAAAGCGTTCAGAGTTTCAGCTTCATACAGGTTGCCGAAGCCGGACAAAGGTGACTGAACTCGGTGGTCTTTTGAAGAACCGTTGGGGTGGTTTGGCGATCGCACCCTTCAAAGCCAATCCGCTCAAAGAAATCAGCCGCCGTATTGGTTAACAGATAAAGTTCCTCAATGCCCAAGGATTTTGCTTGTGCCAAGATTTGTTGACAGAGCTTATGTCCGTAACCTTGTCCCCGAAACGCCTCGGCCACCACAATCGATCGCAACAATCCATAGGGCGGATAAACCTCAATCCCAGCAATTCCCACCCAATCTGAAGCATCATAAGCCAACCAAAACCGACCCGCCTGCCCTTCCGCCATCAAACCCGCAATATCTGAGTCCGGTAGCTGGTTGATTTGGAGGAGCGATCGCATTGCCTCCAGATTCTCTAGTGTGGCGGGTTTCAGGTGTAGGGATGGGGCGATCGTCATGGTCAAATACTCTTTCCTGGAGGCGGGCTGTAAGGCAATCCTTGAGGTAACTTAAGGCAATCTTCGGGGCAACCTGCGAGATAATCTTCGAGGTAATCTTCGGGGTAATTTTCAGGG
>JALOOP010000276.1 GCA_025454315.1 Oculatellaceae cyanobacterium Prado106 | reverse complement strand
AATGGACTGCGGAGGCTGGAAAGCTCTCTGGACATGTCTTTCAACCCATTTTAATGGGTTTTGTCTATTAGCCCGCAATTCATTCGCGGGTGAGTCTGGCAATGACTCATGAGACAGGTGCAAGATCTCTCTCAGACAAGCCTTGAAGGACTGCTAAAACATCGGATTCCAGAATAAACCGTAGTGATGACTACAGTTTTATTTGAGGTGAGTTGCTAAATGTATAGCTTAAGGATCTCAACGACTGAATATTTGGAGTATCGCATCTACGACTTTGTCCCTTCCTGATGGATGTCGGCTTTTTGAGGAAAGCCGACTCTAAGAGGACTTTAACACCTAAAAAACAATATAGAAATGCGCTTCTAGGGTTCCGATCAAGCTTGGCGCTTGGTGTCTGGTCCGAGAGAAGCAGCCGCATTGTTTCTGCTTGAGAGTAGAGCTATCTCTCTTAAAGCATGGCAACGGTCACACGGCGGGAGAAAAGCCCGGGAGAAGCATTAGCAGCGCTTGCTGGTATTGACTCCCGGGCTTTTCTGCATGGATACGGTTGGGGTTCGAGATCATTCATGGGGGTTTAAGATTGTTCACGTTCATTTCTTTAATGGGTTTCCTATGCGACTTAAATTTCCTGTTCTTCGGCGATCGCTCTTTACCTACTGCGCTCTTTTTCTCGTTTCCCTCGTCTTCATGGCCGGATGTATCAATCCCGCCACCTCGATCAAAACGGAGGGAGGTGCAACTAGTAATGCAGCCGCAGGGGCTGTGCGGCTAGGGTTTAGCGCTTGGCCGGGATGGTTTCCCTGGCAGGTGGCTCAGGAGCAGGGAATTTTTGCCGCTAACAATGTCGCGGTCGATTTGAAGTGGTTTGATGGGTATTTAGAATCCATTAGCACTCTCAATGCTGAACAAATTGACGCGAATAGCCAAACTCTGGGCGACACGGTCAGTTCGGTGGCGGGTGGTGCGGATCAGGTGATTGTTCTGGTCAACGATAATTCGACGGGAAATGATAAGGTGATTGTTAAAGAGGGGATTAATGCGATCGCCGACCTCAAAGGCAAAAAGGTGGCCGCTGAAGAAGGCACCGTGGATCACTTCCTGTTGCTCCAGGGATTGCAAAAAGAAGGCTTAACCGCACAAGACATTGAGTTTGTCCCCCTTGAAACCGGGAAAGCTGCCGCTGCCTTCGTCGCAGGCCAAGTCGATGCCGTGGCGGTCTTTGCACCCTTCACGACGCAAGCATTGAAACTTCCTGGCAGTAAAGAACTTTTTAGCTCCAAGGATTTCCCAGGAGCCATCTCTGATCACTTGGTGTTTACTCGCAAGTTCGTCAACGAAAAACCTGATCAGGTACAGGCCGTGGTAGATTCCTGGTTTGCTACGTTGGATTACATTAATACCAACAAAGATAAAGCCTACGACATCATGGCGAAACGGGCTGGGGTAACCGTTGATGAATACAAAGAATATGACGGCGGTACTAAAATCTTTACGGTTGAAGAAAATCTTAAAGCGTTTCAACCGGGCAGTGATATGACCTCACTCTATTACGCTGCCGAAAAGATGAGTGAATTTCTCAATCAAGCGGGCTTAGCGTCTACCCAACCAGACACCAGCAAGCTGTTTGACGATCGCTTCGTCAAAGCTTATGCCGCCAAAGCCAAATAAAATCAGGTTCCACAAGGCTCCACTGCTCCTTTTAGGCTGAAACCCATGAGGCAGACTCCGTCCCCCATTCACATCCCGAGCAACTCTAAATCACTCAGCCCAACTGTTTTCTGGAAACTGGTCGAAGAAATTCCCCGACCGCTCCATATCGCCCTCACCGTTACTTCCATTGCTTTGCCGCTGTTGCTCTGGTGGTTGGTCACCCGCTTCGGTCAAATTGACCCCAAGTTTCTTCCTGCCCCGATGCAGGTGGTTGAAGCGTTTGGGCGGCTCTGGGGAACGGGGGAGTTGCTGCAGGATGCGATCGCCAGTCTGTGGCGGGTGGGCGTAGGGTTTTTCCTGGCCTCGCTGCTGGCCATTCCGGTGGGCATTTTGATGGGCAGTTTTGCCAGTATTCGGGCGCTGCTCGAACCGCTGTTCGGCTTAATGCGCTATATGCCTGCTCCGGCGTTTATCCCTTTGCTGATTCTCTATTTGGGCATTGGGGAAGAGCCCAAAATCATGCTGATCTTCATTGGGGTGTTTTTCTTTAATGCGCTGATGGTAATGGACACCGTGAAATTCGTCCCCAAGGAACTGATCGAAGCGACCTATATGCTGGGCGGCAGCCGCTGGGCGGTTTTGACTCAGGTGATTTTGCCCAATGTCATACCGGGAATTTTGGATGCCTGTCGGATTAATTTGGCGGCGGCATGGCAGCTTGTGATCGTGTCTGAATTGATTGCGGCGAATGAGGGGTTGGGACGGCGTATTAGTGTGGCAGGTCGGTTTCTAAGGACAGATGAGATTTTCGTGGGGCTGATTGTGATTGGGGTGTTTGGTTTGTTTTTTGATCTGTTGTTTCAGTATTTGCTGCGGGTGAGCTGTCGGTGGGCGAGTCAGGTGCGATAGGGGAACACAGATGCACACCGATAAACACAGATGAATAGGATAGTGCGGAGGGAAGGAGATCACATGTTTCTGGAAATTGAGAATTTGGATAAAACTTTTGAGACGCGCAGCGGGAAGCTGGTGGTCTTGAAGAATATTCAGATGGGGATTGAGCAGGGGGAGTTTATTGCGGTGGTGGGGGCTTCGGGGTCTGGGAAGTCTACCTTACTGCGGCAGATTGCGGGACTCGATCGCCCGACTCGGGGAACGGTGCGAATTGCTGGACAGCCAGTGATGGGGCCAGGGCCGGATCGGGGCATGGTGTTTCAGCATTACACGCTGTATCCCTGGATGACGGTGCAGAAGAATGCAGAATTCGGGTTGAAACTCCAGGGGGTTTCCCAGAAAGCGCGGCGGGAACAGGCCAGTTACTATCTAGAAGTCGTTCGTCTGACTCAATTCGCCCAAGCCTTGCCCAAGGAGCTTTCGGGTGGCATGAAACAGCGGGTGGCGATCGCCCGTGCCCTTGCCCTAGAACCCAAAATCTTGCTCCTGGATGAACCCTTTGGATCTCTGGATATTCACACTAAAGAGTCCATGCATGAGTTTATGATCGATCTGTGGGAACGAACTCACATGACCTTTTTTATGATCACCCATGATGTGGAGGAGGCGATTTTTCTAGCCAATCGCATTTATGCTCTGGGTTCTCGCCCTGGAACGGTTCGCAAAGAAATGCACATCCACCTGCCCGATCGCAGCCACCAGGTCAAACGCCATAGCCGCTTCCATGACTACCGGGATGAACTCATGGATCTGCTGCGACAGCATGGACAAGAAGCCATGATGGTGGCCTAAATTGCTCGTCATGATGGCCTCTACCCATCTAAGATGAATCCATTCTTGTGGCTCATTCTTGTAGCCCACTCTGTAGGATGCGTTAGCGGAGCGTAACGCATCGGTGGGTTAATACGTTACTTCAGGTAGATTTGATATTCCGTTGATTAATGTTTGATTCTTACACAGATCCAACCGGAGAATTTTATGGTGCAATCCTCTGTGGTTCATTCTGAATCAGTTCATTCTGAATCTCAGTCTAATGATCTTGATCCAGCTCTCATTTTACGGCAAGAACCGTTACCCGGCGGTGCCTATTGGCATGGCGTGATTAAACGGGGCAATACGCTGCGGGTGACCGACCTGGAAGGATCACAAGGGGTTTCGTTGATTTGCTACAACGCCGATAACCCCATTGAGCGGCTCAACGTGGCGGACACTGCCAAAATCCAGTTCAACGCCTTCCTTAAGAAGGGCATGGTGATTTACTCAGATATGGGACGAGTACTGTTTTCGATCACAGAAGATACATCTGGCTATCATGACCTGTTGGGCGGATGCAGCAATGCGGCCAGTAATGCGGCCAAGTATGGCGCGGGTGAATTTTGGGTGAACTCTCGCGATAACTTTCGCAGGGCGGTGACTCGCTATGACTTGAGCAAGCGGGATATTATGCCGAATATCAATCTGTTTACGAGGGTGGCGATCGCCCCAGACGGTACCATGAGTCTAGTTGAGGGCACCGAGAAACCCGGAAGTTTCATTGATCTACGCGCCGAAATGAATGTGCTGGTGGTTCTCTCTAACTGCCCCCATGTGCTGCATCCCAGCAAGGTTTATGAACCCAAGGCCGCTCAGGTTACGGTTTGGAACTCTCCTGCGCCAACCGACGATGACCTCTGTCGAACTGCAAATCCTGAAGCCGTTCGTGGCTTTATTAACACTGATGCCTTATTTGCTCAAGGCTAAAGGTTGTCTACAGGCAGTCTTGGAGTGAAGCTAGTCCAAGGATTTCTTTGAGCTATCGGGTACAGACAAGTTTTGGTTGGACTTCCCTTCGAGACTATGCGCCCCCCCGCCCCAACTTTGGGGAGCCGAACCTTCAATGAGCCGAACCTTCAATGAGCCGAACCTTCACCGAGTCCCCAATGAGGAGTCCAGGCTCTTCAAAGTCCCCCAAAGTTGGGGGATTTAGGGGGCGAAAACCTTGAGGCGAAGCCGATCGTGAACCTGTTGGTAAACAGTAGTTCCTGTTGATGGGGCAAAATCAGCAATCCGTTCAGCAATCTGTGAAGGTATTTCTTAGCAAATCCTCAAAGGAAGCAACACTCTTCAACCTATATCTTGAAACTTTTGGAGAATCTGCCATGATCGCATCGATAACTCAACTGGAACCCAAAACCGCCATCTACGACGAAGTCGTTCCCTCCCGACATCCCTGGTCACGAGTCCTGAAACAAGGACAAATTATGCGAATCGAAGATTTGGGCGGTAACCAGGCCGTGGATTTTTTGGTGTACAACGCCGATGATCCCTCGGAGCGTTACAGCGCTCAGGATACAACGATCGCACAGGGCAATCTCTATCTGAGCGTAGGCAGCAAACTCATCTCCAATGATGGACGAGTCATGATGACGATTCTCAACGACACCTGTGGACGGCATGACACCTCGGGGGGAGCCTGTAGCTGCGAAAGCAATTCGGTTAGGTTTGGTCTGGAAAAACGCTTTCAACATGCCTGTGTCGAGAATTTCCTGACGGCACTAGCGCCCTACGGTTTGGGTAAGCGAGACATGGTTAGTAACATCAACTTTTTTATGAATGTCCCTGTTTCCGAGGACGGCACCTTGGAGATTGTGGACGGCATCTCTGCGCCCGGAAGTATGGTGGATCTGAAAGCTGAGATGAACACTTTGGTTGCGATCTCGAACTGTCCGCAAATTAACAATCCTTGTAATGCTTACAATCCTACGCCAATCCGGATTCTGATCTGGGAGGCTTAGGTGGGTTGGGGATGCGTTACGCTGCGCTAACGCATCCTACAGTTTTGATATTCTTCATCCTTTACGTTTCATGTTCACCAAAATTCTGATTGCCAATCGGGGTGAAATTGCCTGTCGCATTATTCGTACCCTCGATCGCCTCAATATCGCCTCTGTTGCAGTCTACTCAGAAGCCGATGCCCATGCCCAACATCCGCTAATGGCTACGGAAGCGGTGTGTATAGGGGCAGCAGCGGCTACAGAGAGTTATTTGAGGGGCGATCGCATTCTCCAGGTCGCGCTCGAAACAGGCGCACAGGCGATCCATCCCGGCTATGGGTTCTTGAGCGAAAATGCGGACTTTGCTGAGGCTTGTGCAGCGGCAGGCATTGCCTTTATTGGGCCAACGCCGGATCAGATTCGGCAATTTGGTTTGAAGCATCGCGCTAGGGAATTAGCCGCAGCGCATCAGGTGCCCTTAACGCCTGGAACTGCCTTGTTAGAGGATTTAGAGGCAGCAAAAGCTGCGGCGTTGGCGATCGCCTATCCCATCATGCTCAAAAGCACAGCGGGCGGTGGGGGAATTGGACTACAGGTGTGTTTCAACGAGTCAGAGTTGGTGGAAGCGTTTGCCAAAGTGCAGCGATTGAGTCAAAGCAACTTCAATCAAAGCGGAATTTACTTAGAGAAATACATTGAAACGGCTCGACATCTTGAAGTACAGATCTTTGGCGATGGTCAAGGTCAGGTGGTGGCACTCGGCGAACGCGATTGTTCGATTCAGCGCCGCAATCAAAAAGTCATTGAGGAAACACCAGCGCCGGGAATCACTGATGAGTTAAGGCAAGCGCTCTATGCTGCTGCGATTCGCTTAGGGAAAGCGGTGAACTATCAGTCGGCTGGGACGGTCGAGTTTGTTTATGATGTCAAGACGGAGCAGTTTTATTTTTTAGAAGTCAACACGAGATTGCAAGTTGAACATGGGGTGACCGAACTCGTTAATGATATTGACCTTGTGGAGTGGATGGTCAAACTTGCTGCGGGAGAATCATTGACCTTCCCAGAATTGCATCCTCAAGGACATGCGATTCAAGTGCGAATTTACGCTGAAGATGGCAATCAGAATTTTCAGCCAAGTTCAGGCACCTTGCATCAGGTGGTTTTTCCAGAGGGGATTCGTTGCGATCGCTGCATTGTCACCGGAACCGAGGTCACGCCCTATTACGATCCGCTATTGGCTAAGCTGATTGTCCATAGCAACGATCGAAAAGAGGCGATCGCCCAACTTAAAACTGCCCTCGATCAAAGTCGCATTGACGGCATTGAAACCAACCTCAGCTATCTTCGCCAAGTCCTGGATGATCCACGGTTTCCCCAAGCTCAACTCAGCACCCGCTTTCTTCAATCGTTCCACTATAAACCGCTGACCCTTGATGTTCTCAATGGCGGCACCTACAGCAGTATTCAAGACTATCCAGGTCGAATCGGCTACTGGGCTATCGGCGTTCCACCTTCGGGGCCGATGGATCATTTGGCTTTTCGATTAGCGAATCGTCTGTTGGAGAACGGGGAAGGGGATGCGGCGTTGGAAATGACGGTGACGGGCGCAACGCTGCGGTTTAACTGTGAGACAACGATCGCCCTCACGGGTGCAGCCATGATCGCGACACTGGACAGTGAACCTGTGGAGTATTGGCGGGCGATCGCCGTTTCATCTGGCAGTGTTTTGAAAATCAAAGGCATTCAAGGCAAGGGTCAACGCACCTACCTGGCCGTCAAAGGCGGCTTCGATGTGCCCGACTATTTAGGCAGCAAATCGACCTTTGATTTGGGCAAATTTGGCGGACATGCTGGCCGGACTCTGCGTTCCGGTGACGTTCTCAAACTCAAGACTTCGACTGTTCTAAATTCACTGAAAGCTCTATCCTCGGATGATATCCCTACCTATTCCAATCACTGGGAAATCGGTGTCATCTACGGCCCCCACGGTGCGCCAGACTTTTTCACACCCGAAGACATTGAAACCTTCTTTGCCACCGATTGGCAAGTTCACTACAACTCAACCCGCACAGGCATCCGACTCATCGGCCCCAAACCCAAATGGGCTAGACCTGATGGCGGTGAAGCTGGACTGCATCCCTCCAATATCCACGACAATGCCTATGCGATCGGCACCATTGATTTCACCGGAGATATGCCCGTGATCCTGGGCTTAGATGGCCCCAGTCTAGGCGGCTTTGTCTGTCCCGCCACCATCATCAAAGCCGAACTTTGGAAAATGGGACAGCTTAAACCCGGTGATACGATCCGCTTTATTCCCCAAACTATCAGTGAAGCAAATTCCCAAGAGCAACTCCAGGATCAATTTATCGCGAATCTACAGAAGTCAGAAGATGGGGAGATGGAGAGACGGGGAGATGGGGAGGTGGAGATGCAAGCTTTCCCCTTTCCCCCTTCCCCTTTCCCCTTTTCCCCTCTTCCCCTTTCCCCTTTCCCCTTTCCCCTTTCCCCCTCCGTCACCTACCGTCCTGCGGGTGATAAATATCTCCTGATCGAATATGGGGATTTGGTGCTTGATTTGAATCTTCGGTTTCGGGCTCATGGGGTAATGTCCTGGTTGCAACAGCGGCAGGTTCCTGGGATTCTGGATTTGACGCCGGGGATTCGATCGCTGCAAGTTCATTACGATAGCCGTGTTCTATCTCTGTCTGCTCTGTTGGATATGCTGGCGATCGCAGAACAGGAATGCCCGGACATAGACGAGATTGAAGTGCCTGCGCGAATTGTGCATTTGCCGCTTTCCTGGGATGATGCGGCGACACAACTGGCGATTCAGAAATATATGCAGTCGGTGCGATCGGATGCGCCTTGGTGTCCGAGTAACCTGGAATTTATTCGACGAATTAACGGACTTGACTCCATCGAACAAGTTAAAGAAATTGTCTTCAACGCAAGTTATTTGGTTCTGGGATTAGGCGATGTATACCTGGGCGCTCCGGTTGCAACCCCTCTAGATCCGCGTCACCGACTCGTGACCACCAAGTACAATCCGGCTCGAACCTGGACGCCTGAAAATGCGGTGGGGATTGGGGGAGCCTATCTCTGTGTGTATGGCATGGAAGGCCCTGGAGGATACCAGTTTGTCGGACGCACGGTGCAAATGTGGAATCGATTTAAGCAAACGTCTGAGTTCACCTTGCCTTGGCTGTTGCGCTTCTTTGACCAGATTCGGTTTTATCCTGTTTCTCCTGAAGAACTATTGAAACAGAGAGAGGATTTTTTAGAGGGCAAATTCAAGCTCAAGATTGAAGAAACAACCTTTTGTTTAAAGCAATATCACGAGTTTCTGAATACCCATGCGGATTCGGTCGCCACCTTTCAAACGAAGCAACGAGCCGCATTCCAGGCAGAGCGCGATCGCTGGGCTATTCTAGGCGAGTTTGAAGAGAAAGTCTCTGAAGCGGTTGATGAACCCTCCCAAGATGTTCAGGTTCCTCCTGGATCTGAACCAGTGTTAGCCCATGTTTCCGCCCAGGTTTGGCAAGTGTTGGTCAAGGAGGGCGATCGGGTTCTGGAGGGCGATCGTCTTTTTATCCTAGAAGCCATGAAAATGGAGATCAGCGTCCTTGCAGATACCGCCGGAATTGTGACGGCACTCTTTGGTCAGCAGGGCAAAACGGTCATTGCAGGACAGGTTCTAGCGGCTATCCATCCCGAAGACTAATCCGGGTTTGGCCACCGACAGATCTTCCTTAACTTCTAAGAGAGTTACGTCAGCAGTTCGGTTTGGGAAGCACTGCGAATGGGTCGTCAGGCTACTTAGAAATCAGGGTGATGTTCTCTCTAGTTTGAGCAGCAGATTGATATTTGCAAATACAAGCTTCAAGTTCTGCAATTTCATCTACGTCTGCAACCCTGTGAAGGGTAATGCATCGCTTAAGCGATTTTTGAGGATCTTCAGGAAGCGGACACATGAGGGTTTGTAATAGCAGGATGTAATCTCGCAGAAGTTCCATTGTTATCTTAACCCTTTTAGCTTTGAATTAGATTGTATGAATTAAATCGTGGGAATTGGATTGTAAAAAATAGATTTCAATGGCCTTCTATGATACTGAAGGTAATGGGGCGATCGCGTCTTTCCCGAGAGGGATCTCTTGCTCCAGATAGCTGAGATCTTGCACCTGTCTCATGAGTCATTGCCAGACTCGCCCGCGAATGAATTGCGGGCTAATCGGCAAAACCCATTAAAATGAGTTGAAAGGCATGCCCAGAGAGCTATCCAGCTTCCGCAGTCCATTTTAATGGACTTTGAGCTAATAGCCCGTGATTCATCTACGGGCGGGCTGGAAACGAAGCCGTTCCAAGCACTTGAGATTCACCAGCAGCAGCGGATTCTTGCAACTGGTGCAAG
>JALOOP010000275.1 GCA_025454315.1 Oculatellaceae cyanobacterium Prado106 | reverse complement strand
ACCATGATCCCTACCTCATGAACATCACCTGATCGATCTTGATCCATCTATCGTGATCTTGCCCTTGATTTAATCTTTTTTTTAGAAATACGCTCTAAGAGTAGACTTACTTTCTTCCCGTCCAGCGACAACTGAGATCTTGCACCTATCTCATAAGTCATTGATTCTTGGACAGGCTATTGCAACGGGTGCAAGATCTGAGACAACCTAGATTTGATTCGGGTCTTGCCCCAATTCACGCAGTTTTTCTGCTAGCCTTGCGGCTCGGGCTTCCGCGACTTCTGCCCGTTCCTCTGCTTGCTCTGCTCGTTGAGCGATTTCGCTGTAAGTCAAGAACTTTGCACCATCCGGACGATAAATCTGAAGTTCCTCGGACGACGATTCAAAGCGAATCTGAAGTCTTGGGCTGACCCAGGAATCGATAGCATCAATCACTTCTAAGAATTCTTCCGATCGCAGCCAACCTGTCAACAGGCATGAATCGGGATCATAGACATAATACTCTTCAACCCCATACTGGTTATAGAACAACAGTTTGCGGTTCATTTCAGCCTTGGTGTTGCCCGGAGAGAGAATCTCAAAGACCACCTGTGGGGCGAGATCGCCTTCTTGCCACTGTCTGTAGGAACTCCGATCGCCTTTTGGTCGGCCAAAAACCACCATCGCATCCGGAGTCTGACAAGACGATTGTTACCTTCCACCGGGTTACCACAGCAGGTCTCCAGCGATAAACACATCTGCATCGTCAGCGAACAACCACTCCAAGTTTTCCTTAAGGGTGACAATCCACCGAAACTGCTTCGTGTTGTCGGCCATCGGCTTGCCATCGCTGTCTGGATAAATCACTTCGGCCTGGGATGATGGCTGTGGTTGAACCATAAACACTCCTTTCACGGCTGAATGCGGCGAGCAACGGTCTTTATGCTTAACGGTCTTTATGCTTAACGGTCTTTATGCTTATCCTTCACTATAGCGAAAAAAGCAAATTCTTCTTCACTAAGCAGGCTAATTGCCTATTCTGGGCTTGCTGTGACGCTGGCGAATTTTACCCATCAACTTCTGTGAACCAATATGAACCAATCTCTACCCAGCGATATCTCCCTGATGCTAGATGCCCTTACCGCTCTCCAGAACTACGATCGCAGCATTTCCCTCGATCGCCATCCCTATGCAGCAGACTCTCCTTGGTGCGCCCTGGCTGATTGCCCATCGCTCGATGCTAGGCATCAACCAACCCTATAAAATCACCCTGAACGGCCAGGACTATGTGCTGTGGCAAAATGAACAGGGCAAAATCTTTGCGCTGGATAACATCTGTCCCCATCGACAAGCCCCCCTATCCAACGGGAAAATTTGCCGAAAGCGCAATACGATCGCCTGTCCCATCCACACCTTGGAGTTTGACGGCGAGGGCAAATATCACCATCAGGGCAAACCCAGCGTCCGTCCACTGGTCAAGCCTTTGGACATTGTGGTCATGGGCGATTGTATTTGGACATATGGTGGACATGAGCCAAAGCGGAACATTCCTAATTCTATTCAACGGATTGCTCAAGACTATGAGTTCTTTGGTGTTACCCAGGAGCGAACGATTCATGCTAGTTTCTTAGACAGTCTGTGGATTTATTATGACTTTGATCATCAGAGCAGCGTTCATCAGGACATGCTACAAATTGAGCGCAATGAAATCACCCAGCTAGCATCCACAGGATATTCTCTGGAAGTTACCCATGAGGTGATTCGCAGTAAAAATACGATTCCAGAACTCTTGTCTAATCCAGCATTGCTCTCGTTACCCCAGGTCATGCAAATCTCCGTGTCCTATACCTTTCCTTCGCTGATGATGTTATCGACTCAGGCACGGATTGGGGACTATGTGCAGGTAATTGTCCTGTATCCCGAGAGCGATCGCCGCACCAAACTCTTTGAACTAGTCTTTTGCAACCTCAAGCAGCTTCAGTTCCTCAAACCCGTCCTGAAACCCCTGATGCGAAAAGCGATCGCCAAAACCGAAGATCAGGACATCGCCGCCGTCGAAAGCCTTTATCCCCGACAAAAAGCGCGAATTCAACTACCGGGCGATCGGGTGACTCGGTATATGGAGAAGCTTTATGCAGAGTGGGAGGGGAGTGGGGAGTAGGGAGTGGGGAGTGGGGAGATGGGGAAGGGGCGAAAGGGGAAAGGGGAAAGGGGAAAGGGATATCTGTGAATGAGCCTTGGAAGAAGCCGAAGATATTTTCCCTGATCTCCTAATTGAGTCTATTCCGGGAATCTGTCCCAGTTTCCCCTTTCGCCTTTTCCCTTTCCCCTATTGATTGACTGCTTCCCGCTGAAAGATTTGCACGGCTTCTGCCAGGTTTGTCTCGCCTAGGAGGATACAACGTTTTAGCAGCGTCAGGTTGAGTGGGGTGAGTCCAGGTAGTTCGCTCTGCTGGATTTCTTCGTAGCCGGATTCTCGCAAGTGATACAGGCGCAGGGTGCCGTCCTCCCAGAACCAGACTTCAGGGACTGCAAGCGCTTGATATTTCGGCAGCTTGCCAATTCCGCCGCTGGTATACACCACCTCAATTGATAAATCTGGAATCGGCTTAGGTTCGCTCAAGCAGTAGGACTTATCAGCCTGGGTAGACACTTTGCCTTCCTGCTCCTGGGTCATAGAGCCAGAAGGATAAAATTGGATGCCTTGTATCAAGAGATAGGTTGTGACCAGATAGCCAATGATTTCTGAGAAATGTTCGTGGGGAAATCCGGGTGTCAGAATTTCGATCGTCTCTGCAAAAAAGGATAATTTCACTCCCGGCGAATCGACCGCAGCCTGCTGGATCAGCTTAAACTGCTGCCAGGTGCCGTTTAGCAGTACTCGCTGGTCTTGAATTTCTCTGGAAAGTGCCTGAGTCATGGCATCGCAGACGGATAGATGATTTGTCTCTATCATACAAGAGAAGCTTCTGCTGGAGGTAGAGGCGAAACATCACGAGAACTGTCAGTATTGCCCTGTTGCAAGGAGTTTACCAGTCATGTCCGATCGCCCCCCTTCCAATCGCCCCTACGATATTGTCCTCTACGGTGCCAGTGGTTTCGTGGGCAAACAGACCGTGCAGTATGTTGCCAACCATCCCGATCACCCGTCTATCCGCTGGGCGATCGCAGGCCGCAACCGTCAAAAGTTAGAAGCTGTCCGGGAGCAACTTGGTGTCACCGTCGATGTGCTGGTGGCCGATAGTCAGGATCAAGGGGCGATCGATGCGATCGTTTCACAGACGCGCGTGTTGTTGACCACGGCAGGCCCTTTTGCTCTCTATGGCAACGCCATTGTGGATGCCTGTGTGCGCTACAAAACACACTATGTGGACATCACCGGAGAAACGCCTTGGGTGAAAACTTTGATCGATCGCTATCACACCCAGGCTGCATTGGATGGTACTCGAATTATTCCCTGCTGTGGCTTTGATTCAATTCCCTCTGATCTAGGTGCCTATCTCATCGTTCGTTATCTCCAGCGAGAATGGGGTGTTGCGTGTCAACAGGTGAATGCCTATTTTCAAGCCTATGGCGGTCTTAATGGCGGCACATTGGCCTCTGCGTTTAATCTCTACGATTCACCCGGAGCAGCACAGATGGGCGATCCCTTTCTATTGAATTCCCCAACGGCTCAGCCGCACGCTCCTAGCCCCCGCGATGCCGATCCACAAGCTCCCTCCTATGACGAAGACCTGAAAACCTGGGTCGCTCCCTTCTTTATGGGCATGGTGAACACCCGCATTGTCCGGCGCAGCAGTGCGCTCTATGCAGACTGGCAAGAACCCTATGGCGCTGACTTTGCCTATCAGGAATATCTCAAGTTTGATGAGCCGCTGGCCTGGTTTAAAGCTGCCGGGGTGACGGCTGGTTTGGCGCTGTTTACCGGAGTGCTGCAACAGACGGAAGTGCGATCGCTCCTCGCTCCTCTCCTCCCCCAACCTGGTAATGGCCCTTCTGAGCAAACCATGAACGAAGGCTGGTTTTCCTGTGAACTGGTGGGGACGGCGATCGATGGTCGAAAGGTGCGTGGGTTGATTTTCGATCAGGGTGATCCAGGCAATCGGGCAACGGTCAAGTTTGTTTGTGAATCGGCTCTCGGTTTGGCGCTCCAGACGGACGCACTGCCTGGAGGATCAACCCGAGGCGGCATTCTCACACCCGCGACGGGATTGGGCGATATGCTAACCGAGCGCTTGCGGCGTGCAGGGATGACGGTGGAGGTCAGAGGTTCGTTTCTGGTGTAGACTAGACAGCTGTAAAGTTTACGGGGCGATCGCCAACGATATCGATGCAAAATAATCAGTCGATTCAAAAGAACCCACAGGCGATCGTCATCGGCGGCAGTATGGCGGGATTGCTGGCGGCTCGTGTTTTGTCTGAGCAGTTTGAGCGGGTCACGATCGTCGATCGCGATCAGTTGCCGCTGACGGCTGAGCCTCGCCGGGGGGTGCCGCAGTCGGTTCAGCCCCATGTGTTGATGACCAAAGGCTACCGGGTTCTGGAGGAGTTTTTTCCAGGGATTGGCAAAGATATCCAAGCGGCTGGAGCCGTGCCGCTGGATTGGGGCAAGGATTTCTTGTTCTTTCAGCAGGGTAGCTGGATGCCCGTTTCTGAAACCGCTGTTGGGCTGGAGTCCTACACCTGTAGCCGTCCGCTCCTGGAAAGTCAGGTGCGGCAACGAGTCAAGCAGATCCCCAATGTCGAGTTTATGCCGGGGCAGCGGGTGGTGGGGTTATGTGGCGATCGCAACACTATTCAAGGTGTCAGACTTCAGCAAGGTTCGCTAGCTCCGCAGGACTATTTTGCCCAACTGGTAGTGGATGCCAGTGGACGCAGTTCGCAAGCACCCCAATGGTTAAAAGACTTAGACATTGCGCCGCCGTCCGCCATGGTGATCGATCCAGGGGTTGGCTATGCAACTCGGCGGTACCGCATTCCGGCGGAGTTTCAACCCCGGTGCAAGGTTCTCCTGATCAGCCAGGAGCCGCCCGATCAGCCGCGCCTGGGCTATTTGGCCGAGGTCGAAAATCAGGAGTGGATTGCGACTTTGGGGGGCTATGGACAGCATTATCCGCCGCTGGAGGGCGAGGGCTTTTTGCAGTTTGCTCAGCAACTTGCTAATCCGGCTTTTTATCAGGCGATCGCCCATGCCCAGCCACTCTCCCCAATTCGAGCGCACCGAGCCACTGCGAACCGACTGTATCACTATGAAAAGATAGAACTGCCTTCTGGCTTTGTGGCGCTTGGGGATGCGGTGTGTGCGCTATGTCCCGTTCATGGGCAAGGGATTACGGTGAGTGCGCTGTCTGCCTTGGTTTTGCAACGTTGGCTCCAGCAACCGCAGCAGAGGCGATCGCTCTCACTTAAGGATGCTAGTTTGAAAGGAGCCAGCTTGAAGGGTGCCAGCTTTCAGAAACAATTGGCTCAGAGCAATGCTTTTCCTTGGGCAATGGCAACGGGATTTGATTCCAAGTTTGTGACGACGAAGGGAGCAATTAGCCCCAACTGGGTCGCTAAGCTGTTCCAGGGCTATACCGGGCGGTTGAGCGAACGGGCGTTGCATGATCGGGAGTTGCAGTTACAGTTCATTGAAATGGCTCACATGCTAAAACCACCGAGTGTTCTATTTCATCCTCGCTTGGTGTGGAGAGCATTGTTTTGAGTGTAGACAAGAATAGTTGTTTCACAAATCAGATGACCTACAGCGGTTGTCGCTTGGATAAGCCATAGGATCTCAGACCTGGGAGTCCAGTGTTTAAGGCTTCTTTGTGGCTCACCAGGCTGAAAAACGCTGTAAGTGATTAGCACCGAAGAATCCTGATGACGAAGCGATTAGGATATATGTTTGTCTCAGCATGATTAAGATACTGAAGGAAGCTCAATCTGATGCATGTAAAAGGGAGCAGGTTGTTATCCTCATAAATGATATCTTGATCGGCACCGCCTGAAATCTCATCGCTGCCTTCGTTGCCTAACAAGACATCTTTTCCATCGGCACCAAAGATGGCATCATTGCCTTCACCGCCATGAACCCAGTCATCTCCATTTTGACCGTAAATCTCATCCATGCCTTCGTCACCATGAATGAAGGAGATCGCTGCTTAATTCGAGCGCTTTTCATCTGTAAGATATTTTTTTAGATCAAAGAGGTAGATGGCCCTTTCAGTATTATCTGGGTTGCGTTCGTATGGGTGGCTAATTAATAAATTATCCGCGACAATTCCTAAGCCACTGCATCCCATTCCTTCAAAATTTCCAGGAATTTTTGCCTTCTGATGCCACTGTTTTGACTTTCCGTCCCTCTGATAAAAATAAGCTGCTGTTTCTTTGCTTGAGAAAAACGACGATCCATCCTTGAAGAGTAATGTACAAGCACCAACCAGAATCTTGTCGTCTTGGACAAATACATGGGCACCAAATTGATAGGGATTGATGTAGTCTAGAAATAGTCCCCCAATCAAAGCACCACGCGGAGTCAACTTGGCCTGCTGTCGCCATTTTCCCGTTCTAGGCTGTCTTTGAAAAACGTAAGCTGCTCCAGACGATACCCAAAAACTTCCCCGAGCTGAAGGTACACCAATAATGATGGTGTTGCTATCAACTGAGATAGGGCGCACATGCTCAAAACCATCATCTTTGAAATCAAACTGCAATTTAGTTCTATAAGTCCAAATTCCTGTTTGAGGATTGCGTTGATAGACAAGGCATCTGCTTTGTAGGCTATTGATGACGATCGTATCTCCGTCCATCGCGCTAGCAGAGCCAAAGTTAATCTTTTGACTTGGGGGATTAATTTGTACAGGGGGTGACCATTGGAGGGTATTTGGATCACGTTCAAAAATGTAAGCAGAACCAAGAAAATCTGGATAACGGGTAGATTTGAATACAACCAGAATTGTATTTTGACTGATGCTGAGCGATACGATTTTAGAGTCTGGTTCTAGATCCGGAACTGCCAGTCTAGTTTGTTCTTCCCAGTTCGGTCCGTCCTGAACGAAAACTGCGATTCCGTTGACAGTTCGTGTAACCGCTTCAGTGATCAAGGTATTGCCACTCAAGCTCAGGAATGTTCCAAAGTTCATATTTCATTAGGATTCTGCCTCTGTGGACGGACTCGGGTTTGTTTAATCCATTGGCCGTCAGAATACTTGTAGATGTAGATATAAGATGATAGTTTCTCATCAAAAGAGTCAACTGCCACTAGGTTTCCATCCACTGCAATTTGTGCCCCTAAGACATCCCGAACATCCTCTTCATTGGGGAGTAACCTGACCTCCGGTGTCCAAACTTCTACTTGCTCAGGGGAAAAGAACCAAACCATAAGCGCTCCAACTGCAATTAGACTTCCTTAATGTGGAGAAGCAGCCAATCGAATTCCTGGGTCTTGTTGAGTATGATAACAAGCAATTTGCACCGAGGCATTCTGAAAACCATCGTTCCAGAGAATCAGTTCAAAAAGTGAGGAGGTTTAGGTGACAATGCTTGCAATTGATCGCATAGAAACCGCGCTTCTCTAAGAGAAACACGGTTTCTGTGTAACAGTTATCGGATCTGTTAGCGATCGCGAACATGCCCTACCTAGCCTACTCGACTGTGTATACACAAGTCTCGATCGGCTTCCGTTTCGGTGGGTTGCGCCCCCTAAATTCCCCAATCCTGGGGGACTTTGAATCGGCTTCGTTCCGGTGGGTTGCGCCCCCTAAGTCCCCCAACTCCTGTAAAGCCTCCTGTGAAAACTCCTGGAAAACTCCTCGAAGCCTCGGCTCCCCAAAGTTGGGGCGGGGGGGCGAAAACCCGGCAGCGAAGCCCGTAAGACTGGCGTATACAAGGTAGCACACTTGGTCGGATGCGCTATGTTGCCCTAACCCATCCAACCAAGTGGCTCCATACCAACTGAGGATAAAGTGTGAGCCGAAAAAACGAGCCGTTTAGGATTAAGACGCTTTCAGATCCTCATGGATTTGGTGAATTTTCAGGAAATTGGTGCCGCCGGAGATGCCCATGGGCATTCCGCCCATAATCAGAATGCGATCGCCCTCTCCCACCAACTCTCGTTTCCGCAAGCAAGCCTCCACCTGTTGTACCACCTCATCAAAATTGTCCACCTCCTCATCAATCAACAGGGGTTTTACCCCCCAAATTAAATTGAGCCGATGGTAAACCTGGGCATTGGGCGTGAGTGCTACGACATGCGCTTTGGGACGCTCAGAGGAGGCCAACAGTGCCGAATAGCCCGAACTGGTGAAGGTGGCGATACAGCGTAAATCTAGCGTTTGATCAATGACGTTGAGCGCTTCACTGATAGCGTGGGTTTCGTCGGTTTGGGCGGGAGGATTGTTGGCAAACTGAATGTCTTTTTCAATTTCAGCGGCAATTCTCGCCATCATCTCCACGGCTTGTACGGGGTAATCTCCCACGGCGGACTCTCCTGATAACATCACTGCGTCGGTGCCGTCGATAATCGCGTTCGCCACATCGTTCGCTTCAGCGCGGGTGGGACGGGGGTTGGTGATCATACTTTCGAGCATTTGCGTGGCCGTGATCACGGGAATGCCCAACTGGTTGCATTTGCGAATGATTTGTTTTTGCAAGAGCGGGACTTTTTCGGGACTCATCTCCACGCCCAGGTCACCGCGTGCCACCATGATGCCGTCGCATTCGGCCAGGATCGCGTCGAGGTTGGCGATCGCCTGGGGTTTTTCAATCTTGGCGATGACGGGGATTTTGGCTCCCTGTTCGGCCAGGAGGGCTTTTAGGGACTGGACATCGCTGGCTTGGCGGACAAAGCTGAGGGAGATCCAATCGACACCCTGGGAAATGCCAAAGGTCAGGTCTTGTCGATCTTTTTCGGTGAGGGCGGGCAGTTGCAGATTGAGGCTGGGCAGGTTCACCCCTTTGCGGCTTTTGAGAACACCGCCCTTGACCACCTGACATTCGACAGCGTTGCCCTGGATGGCTTTGACCTGGAGTTCGAGGAGGCCATCGTCGAGCAGGATTTGGGTGCCGGGGGTGGCTTCCTGGGCGAGATAGGGATAGTCGATCGCCACGGTATCCGGTTGTTCTGGCCATTCGTCGAGGGGAAACAGGGTGAGTGGACTGCCCTCCAGCAGGTCGATCGCGCCATTGGGCAGGTTGCCGACGCGAATTTTGGGGCCTTGTAGGTCTTGCAGGATGGTGATGGGGGTGTCGAGTTCGGTGGCCACGGAGCGCAAAAGCTGGACGGTGTGGGCATGGTCATCGTAGCTGCCGTGGGAAAAGTTGAGGCGGGCGACACTCATTCCGGCTTCCAGCATTTTGCGAATCATCTCGGGCGATCGACTGGCAGGCCCGAGGGTAGCGACAATTTTGGTGCGATGATTTAACGACAGCATGGTGGGTGGCTCCTGGAGACAAATCAGAACTCGGTACTTTGCACCGTGCAAAGCGCCAAACTCCTCCGGATTTTAAGCGCAATCATAAAATCCGGACGGTTGCCATGCTTACCAGAAGGACTGACCGATCTTGGGAAGTGGAGGGAGTGCGATCGCCCCATGCAACTCACACCAGGTTTAGCGCGAATCATCCAGCGAATCATCCACCGAATCATCCACCGAATCATTGATCGAATTATCCAGCGGATCATTAATCGAATCCTCCATGATGATGGCGATCGATATCATGACGGGAAGAAGATCAGGATATGCTGTAAAGCAAGATTCAGGGAGAATCGGAAGATTCTGGTTCAATATTCTCCCACCGACTCCATCCGAAGCCACCCATCTCACCGTTCAGGCTATGCAAGAGCGTCAGCGTCATTTTGATCAGAGTTATCAAACCTTTCAGGAAGAATTGCTCAGTAGCGAGGGCATTTATTGCACTCGTCTAGAATGCAAACAGCCTGAAAATGCCGTCACGCCTGCCCAACTAACGGCTCTGTTGGCTCCTGCGTTACCTGCTGATGCAAGCAAGTTGCACTGTGCTTGCTGTGGGATGCCGCTGCTGTTGAGGGGCGATCGCTACTTACCACTGCAATATCTAGGCGGGGGCGGATTTGGCCGGACGTTCCTGGCGCTGGATCTTGACTATGGTCGTAAGGGGTTGGGCTACCACTGTGTGATTAAACAACTGCGGCCACAGCCCGGTTCCACCGCCAAACCTTACACCGAAGAAAGACGAGCCTATATTAAAAATTTGTTCTTAGAAGAGGCAAAAGCGCTGCAAAGCCTGAGTCACGAATGCATTCCCCAACTGCGAGACTATTTTGAAAGCTTGCCGCCGCCCGATCGCCAATGGGTGAATCCACTCCCTAGCCAGGATGCATTTTTTTACCTGGTGCAAAATTACATTGCTGGAGAAAACCTGGAAACGAGAGTCTCGCAGGCTCGGTTTACGGAGACAGAAACGGTACATTTTCTCACCCATATCCTGACGATTCTGCAATATGTCCACGACAAGGGCAAAGTCCACCATGACATTAAACCCGCCAATCTTATCTGTCAGCGACAACCCTTGAAACCGCAGGCTGGAAAGCCATCGGGGCAGCCTTCCGAACAGCCAACCGAAGACTGGTATTACCTAATCGACTTTGGGGCGGTGCGGCAGGTGGTGCAGTCTGCTGGACAGGCTACGGCGATCGGCACTTCGGAATATATGCCGCCCGAGCAAATGGCCGGGTTGAGTGCATCGCAGGTGAATTTTTACGGCTTCGATCTATTTGCCTTGGCGGGTACCTGTATCTATGCGCTCACAGGTGAAGGGCCGCACAGTCAGGGGATTCCGGGCGATCTCCAGTCCTGGAAGTCGCGCACTCGGGTGAGTTTAGGACTGGCGCAGATTCTCAATCGGATGTTGGCGATCGCCCCCGCCAAGCGCTATCAGTCTGCCCGACAAGTGCTGCAAGCCCTGCACCGCTGGCAATGGCAACAACAGTGGGGATCAAAAATTGGCGGTCTGGGGATCGCGGTGGTGGCCGTGGCGGCACTGGCGTTTTGGCTGGTGCCTAGGGCAGAGAGAATGGGCGATCGCATCAGTCTGGGCGAAGAATATTTGTTACCGGTTGAGTTTCCCACAGCGGAGCGGGATCAGGGGAGCAAAGCCTATCGGGAAGGGAAATACACCGACGCGCGCCAAGCCTTTGAACAGAGTCGAAGTCAGTATAAAAACGATCCAGAAACCCTGATCTATCTCAATAATGCAAAGGCGGCTGAACAGGGAAATCCGCTGCGAATTGCCGTCAATGTGCCGATTCGCAATGATGACCGAGATGATGATGACAATGCCTATGCCAAAGAAGTGTTGCGCGGCGTAGCACAGGCGCAGGAGGAGGCGAATCTTCAGGGTGGCATTCAGGGACGCAAGCTGCAAATCCAGATTGTGGATGACAATGACAAAGCCCTAGAACCCCAGGCAGCGGTTGAAGAAGCCCTCGTCACGGCCAAACGCCTGATGGCGATCCCTGAGATTCTGGGGGTGATTGGCCATGATTCGAGCAACACGACTTTGGCCGCTGGCAAGATTTATGGCGAGGCTCAGGCTGGCGATCGCCGTCTCGTCGTCATTTCTCCTACCAGTACCGCTGTGCGATCGGCTCCTGATACCGTCCCCACGGCTGGAGATTATCGACTACCGTTCAATCCCTATGTGTTTCGCGTGGCCAGTTCAGATACCGTAGCCGCTGGGGATCTGGTTGATTTTGTCCTGACCCGTCCCGAACGCAAACAGATTTTTGTGATTACCGAAAAAGACAATCAGTTCAGCACTTCTATTAGCCAGGAGTTTAGTCGAATTCTCCAAGAAAAAAGCAGCTCGCTTCCAGGTCGCACCGCTGAACAACAAGTCATCAATATCCAAAATCCCTGCTCGGTGCAGTTGAGCAATAAGGGAGCCATTCCAGGCTGTATTGAAGCGGCCAAAAAAGCTGAAGCAGACACTGTTTTGCTGGCGGTGGGCAATGAGTTGGCTGGGGATGTGGTACGGTCGATTTTTAATAAACTGGATGGACTCTTCGTCTTAGGGGCTGATCCGGTTTATTCCAATATTCTGATTAACTCAGTGGGGCAGGCGGCGGTGGAGAAGTTGGCGATCGCCGTCCCCTGGCATCGCAGCGACCGTTACGAACGCACGGGCAAACCCCAGTCCCTGTTTGAGATCCAGTCGCAGAATCTCTGGGAAAGCCCGGTCAATTGGCGAACGGCAATGTCCTATGATGCGGCTCAGGCGCTGATTGCAGGGCTGAAACGAGCGGGCAACTCGCCTACCCGACAGAGTTTGTATACTGCGTTGAAAGATCCGGGATTTACAGCGCCGGGATCGGTGGGAGAGGTGAGGTTTGATGCGTTGGGCGATCGCCAGCCCATCCCCAGCTTAGGTGTCATCGTCACCCTCGAAAATCTGGGAACGACCTCAGCCCGTTATCATTTCATTACATTGGAACAACCCGCTATACTACCCTAACAAGGGAGAATGTCAGGAAATTCCCATCCTCATGGAACATGCATGAGCGAATCGGCTGCATTAGCGAATCGGCCAATTTTCTATCTCAAACCAGCGTCAACTCCTGCTCCCTTCCTCCTCCCCCTGCCCTGCCCCCGCCATGAGAGTCTACTGCACCCGCCCCCCGACTTCGCCCCAGGATTTGCCGCACTACAATGATTTGGCGGATGACCTTTTGCTGAGCAACGAGTCCCTGGCTCAGCAGACTTGTCGCGTTTGTGGGATGCCGCTGATTCTGGGCGAACAATATATTCCTGAAAAAGAACTGGGCAACGGTGGGTTTGGCCGCACCTTCCTGGCAATCTATCGCCATTCCACGGGGCAAACCCTGGCGGCCAAGCGGCGGCGGGTGTTGAAGCAGTTGTATCCCACGGGGCAGATGTCGAGTGGGGCGTTGCAAACGGCTGAGCGATTGTTTCAGGAAGAAGCCCGAGCCTTGGAAGATTTGGCAACTTGTCGAGGCATTCGGGTGCCGCAGTTTTGTGGCTATTTAACGTTGGATGCTCCAGCAGATTTGCGATCGGGATTGGGTCAGCAACGCTATTATTACCTGGCTCAGGAATATATTGCAGGGACGGATTTGGAACAGGAGGCGCGATCGCACTTTGACCAGGGACGGCGCTACTCGGAAGACGAAATCCGCGACATTCTCAGACAGTTGGCTGAAATTCTACGCCATGTTCACGCGCAAGGAAGAATTCACCGGGACATCAAACCCTCCAATATCATTCGCTCCAGTCAGGATCATCAGCTTTATTTGATCGACTTTGGAGCCGTCAAGGATGTGTTGTCCCTCGCCGCTGGAAAAACCTCGGTTCGTCACACGCGCATTTATTCTCCCGGTTTTTCTGCCCCTGAGCAAATGCGCGATGGAACGGTGAGCGAGGCTTCGGATCTCTATTCTCTGGCCGCAACCTGCGTCTACTTGTTGACCAACCGGGAAGGAATGCAGCTTGAAACGATGCAGCGCCTTGATCCGCTCAAGGGCGGACTATGGCGACAGGAGCGATCGGACATTTCCATTCCTTTAGGCGATTTAATCGATTGTCTGCTGCAACCTACTCCCCAGAAACGACTGCAATCTGCCACAGAAGTTCTAGACCACCTGAAACCCTCCCTACCCCCACCACCGCCCCCAGTCTCCTCGGTTCGTTCGTTTCCCTGGAAGTCGATCGGTCTAGGGTTGGTGGGGTTAGCTGCGATCGCCCTCCTCATCCGCCCCCTTCAATCCTTGCTAGCCAATGGTTCCGGCTCATCCGCTCCACCTGTGAGCCAAACTTCTTCCGTGCCAGAAGATCCGGCTACGTTAGCCAAACGCATCAGTTCGGGACAGCAGCAGCTCATTACAGTCCCCACAACTCCCGCCAAAGAGCAGGGCATTACAGCCTTTGCTGAAGGCCGCTATGGCGAAGCGGTGGCTTTGTTCGAGCAGTCTTTGAAAGAGAACCGCAACGATCCTGAGACGCTGATTTACCTGAATAACGCCCGACTGCGGCAAGACAGCCGCCAAACCTACAAGATTGCCGTTGGAGTGCCCATTAAGCGGTTGGATATTGCTCAGGAACTGCTGCGCGGCGTGGCTCAGGCACAGGATGAGATCAATCAACAGCGGGGCATTCAAGGCATTGGGTTAGAAGTAGAAATTTTGAATGATGATAACGATCCGGCGATCGCCCGCTCCCTCGCCGAAGCAGTGGTGAAAGACTCGAATATTTTGGCAATCGTCGGCCACAACACCGGAGATGTCTCTCTATCTGCCGCCGCTGTTTACAACTCAAACGGCATCGTCATGATTTCCCCCACTACCTTCAACACTGAAGTTTCTAAGGTGGGCAATTTCATCTTCCGAGCGGCTCCCACCACTCAAGCCATGGTCGTACCGTTGGTAGATCACCTGTTCAAAACCGTACCATCGCCCAAAACTTTCGTTTGCATTGATTCCCAGGCTCCTGACCAGATGGCTTTTCGGGATACCTTTGTGGTGGCGTTGACCAATCAGGGGGGCGATTTGGTGAATGTGCCCTGTGATTATTCGAGTCCTGGATTCAGTGCGGAAACGGCGGTGGATGAGGCGATCGCCCAAGGAGCAAACAGTCTTTTCCTGGGCACCAACATCAACAATTTCACCCCGACACTAGCGATGGTACAGGCCAACCGTCGCCGTCTGCCGCTGTTCAGCAGCCCCACACTATACACCCAGGAAATTCTCAAAGATACTGGCCAATGGGTGGAGGGCATGGTGCTACCTGCGCCCTGGTCACCCGAAGCCTATCCTAACTATGCCACTCGTACCCAACAACTCTGGGGTGCCACAGTCAACTGGCGCACAGCAATGGCCTATGATGCCACCCAGGCCGTGATCGCAGGGCTAACCCAAAGCAACAACCGTGATGGTCTTCGGCAAGCATTGCAAGATGCCAGTTTCTCCACGACGGGTTCTGTGGATGCGGTCAGGTTTTTGCCCACGCGCGATCGCCGTCTCACCCCCATCCTGGTACAAGCCCAATCGGATGGGGCAGGAGGATATCGATTTGGAGCGGTTCGGTAGGGAAGGGAAAAGGGGAAAGGGAAAAGGGGAAAGGGAAGTCTTAGGCGATTTCGTTGAATCCATGAATGGAATAGGTGCGTTCCACTGCGTTTCCACGCACCCCACGGTGGTCTTGGAGGTTCGCTGACAGCATCTATTGCATTCCACGACTCCTACACTGCTTGCCCTTTCGTCGATATCCCGCGCTTGAGGAAATCCTCCACGACAGCTTCAGGGACTCACTTCAAAGATTCACTCCAGGTAACCCCTTTCCCCCTTTCCCCTTCCCCTTCCTTTCCCCCTTCCCCCTTCCCCCTTCCTCACCCAACCACCTTCTCCTCCTGTGTCGTTCCATCCTCAGGCGAGGCTTGGGGATGGAAGTATTCGTAGATTTGGCGCGCCATTTTTTCGCCGATGCCGGGGACTTCGGCGATTTGTTGGGGGCTGGCTTCGCGGAGATAGTCGATGGAGCGGAAATGGGCGAGGAGTTGCTTTTGGCGGTAGTAGCCCAGACCGGGGATTTCTTCGAGGCGGGAACGACGCATCCGATCGCTGCGTTGCTGACGGTGAAACGTCACGGCAAAGCGGTGGGCTTCATCGCGGAGACGGCGTAGGAGTTGGAGGCCGGGTTGTTCGGGGTTGGTCAATAGGGCGTAGGATTCACCCGGTAGGAAAATTTCCTCTCGCTGTTTCGCCAAGCTGACCACCCGCACATCTTCCATTAAATTTAGCTCTCGTAAAACCTCGACGACTGCCGAAAGCTGGCCTTTGCCGCCGTCAATCATCACCAGATCGGGGAAGTCGGGGTTGCCGATGCGCTGGAGATTGGGATCTTTAGCATAGCGACGGAAGCGACGACGGATGACTTCGGCCATGCTGGCGAAGTCGTCGGAGTGACCAGACTGAACCGTAGGATTTTGGATTTTGTAGTGACGGTAATGTTGCTTGGCGGGGATACCATCGACGAACACGACTTGGGAGGCGACGGCATCCGATCCTTGAATGTGGGAGATATCGTAACCTTCAATGCGTTTGGGCAGGTCGGGCATATCCAGCACATCGGCCAGGTCGAGCATGGCTTGCTGGTTGCGATCGGCGAAGCGCTGCGTCCGAGCTAGCTCATAGCCAGCGTTGCGCTCGACCATTTCAATCAGGTCGGCCTTGGATTGGCGCTGGGGCAAGATGATGCTGACCTTGCGGCCTTTGCGTTTGGTCAAGAATTCCGCCAGGATATCGCCGTCAGGAAGGTCATGCTGAACCAGAATTTCGGAAGGAATTTCAACGCCTTCTACGGTCTGGTAATGATCCTCTAGGACGCGCTGGAGAATGGCACCGGGAGAACCCGACTGGGCATCGGCGACAAAGCCCAAGCGACCGACCAACTTGCCCGCCCGCACCTGGAAGAGTTGGATACAGGCATGTTGCTCGTCGGCCATGAGGGCGATCGCATCCCGTGACACCGTATCATCGGGCAGCGACACTTTTTGGTCGGCTCCCAGGGATTGCAGTCCTCGAATTTGATCGCGCAGACGAGCCGCCACCTCAAAGTTCAACTCTTCGGAGGCTTTTTCCATATGCTCGCTCAAGATTTCTTCCAGTTCTTTGGTGCGTCCCTGAAAGATCATCGCCACCCGCATCATGATCTTGTGATATTCTTCCGGCGTAATCATCTTTTGGCAAACGCCGGGACAGCGGCCAATGTCGTAGTTGAGACAGGGGCGATCTTTGAACAAGGGCTGGGGACGTTGACGCAAGGGGAAGATGCGTTTGACCAGATGCAGGGTACTGCGGAGAGCATGGACATCGACATAGGGGCCGTAATAGCGATCGCGCTCTTTTCCCGCCTTGCGTTTACGGGTAATAAAAATCCGGGGATATTCCTCTGACCAGGTAATACACAGGTAGGGATATTTCTTATCGTCTTTCAACAACACGTTGAAGTGAGGCTGGTGTTGTTTCACCAAATTGGCTTCTAGTGCCAGTGCCTCGGCTTCACTGTCGGTGACAATAAACTCAATCTCCACGATCTGCATCACCATCAGGCCAATGCGCGGATTATTTTCGTGGTTGTCGCGGAAGTAGGAGCGGACGCGCGATCGCAGTTTCTTAGATTTGCCAATGTAGAGAATATTATCGGCAGCATCGCGCATGAAATAAACGCCCGGTTCTGCGGGAATCTCTTTGAGGCGAGCTTCCAGGCGTTCGGGGTCTTTGACCAGGGTGGGAGTGGTGGAGGAAGTCACAGGCAGATACAGAGGGGGTTCAGGGGCTGAAATCAGTCAACTGTACTAATCCCATCATAGCTGATTCCGCCCTCTGCCGCGTTGGCTTCTTGATGAGCAGATTCGATCGCAGCTAAAGTTCGTCCCAGGTCGGATCATCTGCATACTTAGGATCGTGGATTAAATAAGGTGTAATTCTACCCTCTACATCTGTAAGCTAGAGAGAACGGTGAGTCACAGGTGAAATGATGCCATCCTACCCTG
>JALOOP010000607.1 GCA_025454315.1 Oculatellaceae cyanobacterium Prado106 | reverse complement strand
GCGAATGCCCTGTAAGTCCTGGACTTCTTTTTCCAGATCCTGCCGCTGATTTTCCAGCGCCAAGAGCTGGGTTTCCCGTTCGGCGATCGCCCGATCCCGCTCCCCGATCGCCTGGTCGCGTTCGGCAATTTCCTGATCCCGTTCAGCAATTTGCGATCGCACCTGATCCCGCTGACGAATCAGATCTTGCCGTCCGGCTTGCAGTTGTTGAATTTCGGTGCGGAGTCCGGCCAACTGTTCGGTCACCGTTTGCAGCAGGGTTTGCGCCTGTTGGAATCGATCTTGAGCCTCCTGAAAGCGTCCCTGGATTTGACTCAACTGGGATTGGGCGCGGTTGAGTTGCTCTGAGGTACGGGCTTGGCGTTCGTTGGCTTGCTGCAGAAATTGGTTGATTTGCTCCAGCCGTTGACGAGCGGCGGCCTGTCTGCGTCGGGCGGCTTCCAGGCGACGTTCGATTTGTTCTCGCTCGGCGAGGGCGCTGTCCCGTTCTTCTTCAGCAATGCGGCGCTCCCGGCGAATCCGCTCCAGGTCAAACACGCCCGTCCGCAGGTTATCGCTGATGGCAAAGAGAATCCCCAGAGTCGAAGCGGCAATAATACCTCCGGTAATAATGGTGATCAGGGTGGCGGTTTGGCGGGGACGCAGGTTGAACAGAGTCATCCGGGCTTTGCCCACGCGGGAACCGAGGCGATCGCCCACAGTGGCAATCACCCCGCCCAAAATTAGAATCGCCGCAATCAAGACCAACCCTGTGGTCATTCTCTTTGCTCAAGAAGTTCAGATCCAGACTACTGTATTCTGATTCGGCTGTGCTGCTTCAGCGGTGATATTTGCAGGTATTCTGATTCTGCTGTGCTGATTTTTGACTCAGTAGCGTGAAGAATCTGGCAGTATTCTGGTTGGGCTGTGTGGGTTACTCATTCAAACAGGGAGAGATGGCGCGGATGAAGTTGCTTTGTCTCAGTAATGGACATGGGGAAGATGCGATCGCCCTCAAAATCCTGCTGCAACTCCAGCAATGCCCCAATCCGCCAGAAATTGCCGCTCTGCCGATCGTGGGTCAAGGCCAAGCCTACCTGCAACACCAGATTCCCGTGATTGGCCAGGTGAAAACCATGCCCTCCGGTGGCTTTGTCTACATGGACGGACGACAGTTGGCCCGTGATCTCCAGGGTGGCCTGCTCCAACTCACCCTTTCCCAGCTAAAAACTATCCGTACCTGGGCACAAAGCGGCGGTGTCATCCTGGCCGTCGGCGACATTGTGCCGCTGCTGTTTGCCTGGTGGAGCGGTGCCCCCTATGCCTTCGTCGGCACGGCCAAATCTGAATATTACCTGCGGGACGAACAGGGCATCCTGCAGCGCCAAAACTGGTTTGACCAACTCGAAAGCGCCTTTGGCTCTGTCTATCTGCCTTGGGAGCGCTGGCTGATGAGTCGCGATCGCTGCAAAGCCGTCTTCCCCCGCGACACCCTCACTACCGAAATCCTCCAAAAATGGCCCATCCCCGCTTTTGATGTCGGCAACCCGATGATGGATGGGTTTGCTGAAACGGCAGGGGAAAGGGGAAAGGGGAAAGGGGAAAGGGGGGAACACAGATGCACACAGATGGACACAGATGGACAAACCGCAGAGCCACACAGTCGCAGAGTCGAACCCTACTCCCCACTCCCTACTCCCCACTCCCCACTCCCCACCTCCCCATCCCCCCATCCCCCCATCCACATCGCCCTCCTCCCCGGCTCCCGTCCTTCCGAAGCCTATCGCAACTGGGAGACGATTCTGGCGGCGGTGATGGCGCTGGTGGAGGCATGGCCGGATCGACGGCTTTGCTTTTGGGGGGCGATCGCGTCTACCCTCGAACTCGACTCCCTGGTGCAGCCCCTCTTGCAGCAGGGTTGGAACGCGGCTGAAATCCAGGAATTCAATGAGGGATTCAATGAGGGATTCAACCCAGAATTAGACGGAGAATTAAACGAAGAATCATTGCAAACCATTGCTATTGAACAGATTTTTAGAATTGGGAGTGCTACGCTATGCCTAACTCAGTCCGCCTTTAGTCAGTGTCTATGTCGGGCAGATTTGGCGATCGCCATGACGGGTACTGGAACAGAACAATTTGTGGGTTTAGGAAAACCTGCTGTGATTCTTCCAGGTCTAGGGCCGCAGTTTACGCCCGCCTTTGCTGAAGCCCAAACGCGACTATTAGGGTGTTCTACAATTTTGGTTCAGCAGCCTGTCCAGGTGCCGGATGTCATTGAGGTGCTGCTACAGGATCGATCGCAACTGGAAAAGATTCGGGAAAATGGCCGCCGCCGCATGGGGCAACCGGGAGCCTCTCAGCGAATTGCCAAGATTTTGCAGGAGCATTTGGTTTATCCCGTTGATCCATAAGCTTCAAAGGATATCTGTATGTATATCTATGTAAAATCGTCCGTATAAGGTATATAGATAGAAGGTATATCGATATACAGGTGAGTCGAGTTTGCAAATTTTTATTCACCAGACTTTAGAAAAAACGTTGAAATGTGGCTTAGACTGCTTCATCCTTTTAATCAAGCA
>JALOOP010000606.1 GCA_025454315.1 Oculatellaceae cyanobacterium Prado106 | reverse complement strand
TCGCTGGTGTAGCTATCCGCAAACGCTTGTTGCATTGTAATTACTTGTCCGGTGGCATGCACGGCAAAGCCAATGGCCAGCACGAGTACCATTGATCCTGCTTTTTTTAGAATTTCCATTTTAGTGATAGATTAAATAAGTGAGGTGAATACGTTGATTGCTGCTCGCTGATTGTGCCATCGGCATTTTCAATCGAAATGGTTTTTACGCGACTTTGAACGATCTGAAGCTCTTTTTCAAGTGGTTCTTGAAAAAGGCAAAGTCGTGGGTTGGCAGAGATTTGCGAATTATGCTCAAAACTTCCTGGCTGACATTGCCATTGTCAAGGGGAATCTGCAAGATGCTGAACGCCTCTTGCAAAGCGGTTTGGGCGAAGCCAAAAGCAATAGTGAAAAGCGGCGAATTGCCCACTATCAGGCGACCTATGCCCGGTTGGAAAGGGCAAAAGGAAACTTTGCTCAGGCTTGTGAGTGGGCGGACAAAGCTTTGGAAGGCTTTAAGGTCGAAGGCATGGCGTGGGATGCAGAGGATATGCGATCGCTCTTAGAGGAGTTAACTCCGTCACAGTAATCTTTACCAACGGGAGAAAAATACGTATGACGATGCAATTTACTCAAGGATATGCCTGTGTAATTGGGGTTGGGGCAGATTTGCCGAATACGGTACAGGACGCTGAAGGAATTGCCGCAATTTTGAGCGATCCAGAGCGTTGCGCCTATCCAGTTGAACAGGTGCAATTGCTCACTGGTCAGCAGGCCAAGCGTGAGAATATTTTGGCGGCCTTAGATCGACTCGCTAATTCAACGAAGGCCGATGCAACCGTTGTCATTTACTTTTCAGGGCATGGGTATCAATTTAAGAGCGATTTTGCGGATGTGTATTACTTGATGCCCTATGGCTACGATCTCCAAAAACTAAAGTCCACGGCCATCAGTGGCAGTGAGTTTGCCACCCGACTCAAGGCCATTCCGGCTCAGAAGCTCCTGGTGTTGCTTGATTGCTGCCATGCGGGAGGGCTGAGCGATCTGAAAAACTTGACGATGGAGGCCACAAAGTCGCCGTTGCCGCCAGAAGCTCAGGCGTTGTTTTCGCAAGGGCAGGGGCGGGTCATGATTGCCTCATCGAAGGAAGACGAATTTTCATGGGCGGGTAAACCTTACAGCGCATTTACAGCGGCGTTGATTGAAGTCCTGTGTGGCCAGGGGGTTGCGAAGCAAGATGGCTATGTGCGGGTGACGGATTTGGCATTGCATACCCGTGAAGTGGTGCCGCAACGAACGCGCGATCGCCAACACCCCATCCTCAATTTTGAACAAGCCGATAACTTCGTATTAGCCTACTACGCAGGTGGTGACAAAACTCCCAAAGGACTCCCCTTTGAAGGTGAACCCGAGGTGGACTTTGAATCTGTTGAAAATCCACCTCAGCAGGTGGTGCAGGCGATCGGCGATCGCTCCGTTGCCATTGGTGGAAATGCCAGTCACTCCACGATTGTAACGGGAGATGGGAACGTAGTTGGGAACAATAATCGAGTCCAACAGGTGAATGTGGAAGAGATGCAGGTGGGCGATCGCTACGATTTGAGGAAGTCTCAGGGGGCGATCGTGAACCCTGGTGCTGGAACAACGATTACTCAACAGTTTGGAAACACCCAACACATCAATACAGAAGGTGGAGACTATACAGGTGGTAAGTTGTAAAAATAGAACCACCTGGGCAAAACTTGCTCTGAATTAAGGCATCAATACCTGCTGAATAACAGTTCGTAGGCGATTCCAGACAATTTCACCTCTAAAATGTTCCCAAAAACCAGCAGCCTTGTCATAGTAATACAATTGCTGTTGATCCAAACCATATGCCACTGGAACTTCATACCACAGTGGATCCACTCGCTGTTCAAATGGGTTGGTTGTCCGAATGGTATTCCCAGTGGCTTCATCAATATGATCGACTAGGGCGATCGCAAAACAAAAATGCGTTGGCACTCGAAAATTATAAAGTGATCGCCCAAAAGCCCCCGAATCAACTTGCTCTTTAGCAATCAATAGAGACTGTGCTGAGAACTGTTGTAACGTATTTGCTGAAAATGATTCAAACTCTGAGAAGAGGAAGAAAGCTTCTCCTCTCATACCTAACCCTGGTTCAAATTCAATTAGCTTGACAATGTAATTGAATTGTCTCCCTTTCCGAATTTCATCTCTGAGAATTTCGGGACTTCCCATTTGCTCTAGGCGATGGAGGGCAGTTTGGAGGTAGCGATCACATTCCTCCCGATTTTGACATCCCCTGAGTTGTACGTACCGTCCTTGCTTAGGCTGCCGTTGTTGCAAAACTTGTTCAATGGCGATCGCAGCATCTTCCGTCAAAAGAGTCACTTGATTGTTATCTCCTGTTGATAATTTGCTCGATATAAAGGTTCACCCCTTTCTCGGATTGGTTCTGTTCCTGATCTTGCTGAACCTGTTCTGTCCAGTGCAATTCTTCTCGCGCTTGCTGTTCTTGCCCCGCCTGTTCCCGTTGTTGCTGTTCGGCGAATCGTGCTTGTTTCTGTCGAAATGTCAATATTGCTGATACTTTCTCTGAAATTTCTGAGTCACTGCTCTTAGTGCGTATTTGCCATGCTTCTAATTCGGGTTGGGCTTCTAGAGAAATTGGTACAGGCAATTGAATAAGCCAACGATCAAATTCTGCCCTAGCTTGCTGACGTTGTTTCAACAGTGATTCAACCGCAGCGGCAACTCCCTCAGCAATATCGGCAAAGGCATCATCTTCGTTGCTCCAGCGGGTGACGGGCTTGCCACCACTGGGGTAAACCTGGAGTTTGGCAAAGGAGAGATTTTTCCAGAGTGCCACGGGTCGTAACAAAATAGGTACCACGTAGGCTTCTCTGGCCTCATGCCGTGCCATTGCATCGGGGAGTTCGATTTCGTAGCAGTATTGGGAATTGACAAAGTTGGGGCTGATGAGCAGCAGGATGATGTCAGCAGTTTGGATGTGATGGTCAATTTCTTCTTTCCATTCGGAGCCTGCGAGGATTTGGCGATCGTGCCATGAGGTAATCACGCCCTGGCGCTTGAGGCTGTGCAGGTGGACTTCGAGTTTGTCCCGGAGCGGCGTATCCTCACGAGAATAGGAAAAGAAGACTTCTATTGGCTGTTTAGCAGACGAGTTGCTAATCCGAGATAGTATTTGCAGAATATCCCCTTCGCCACTAACTCTATCTTCCAGTAGAGCCTCTTCAAATGAATGTTGAGAAATGCTACAAATAGTTTCAATAGTAGATATATTTCTATCCACAAAAGTGATCTCATTAATTCCGCTTGGTTTTAGAGAACGAATGACGTTTAACATTGTGGTAGCAACTATATCCACAGGTAATCCATTATCTCCAGTTCCTAGTAAAGGAAGGATTACTCGCTCCAATCGCCGTTCTTCAGCTAAACGTAAAATTGATTCCATTGCGATCGCTGCGTCTCTAACACTTCTTCCACCTCTTGAATTTACTGTCGCACAAATTATGAATCGCTGAATTTTAGGATTATCAGACAAAGGAAGATAGCGATTATATTCAACTGGCAGCGCTTTAAAGGGAACGAGCGCTGGTAATGCGTTATCAAGTGGAACTAACATTGGTTGCTGAGGAGTAATCGAAATTTGGTTTACCTGTTCCATCGCGCTGAGAATGAGTCGAGTGAGGAGATCATTCCCTGGCTCATATTCGTTAAGAAAATTCTCAAAAGCATGTCCAAAACGACCGAAGGAACCTGAAATGCCTACAGGAATCACTAAAGCATTGAAAGGGGAAGCAGACCATGGACGATCAGTATGTAAGGCGTAGATTTTTGTATTCTCTTGCTCCCACAATAGGATGCGATTGGCAACTTCTGTTGTTTCAATTAAGTCTACATTGTCTTGATATGAACGCTCCAAGCCCTCCGCAAACCGCGCATATTCCCCACCCAACTGTTTCAAAATCTGAGCGGTCACCATTGCAAATGGGCGCGATCGCCCCGCTAACTCTCGATCCTCTGCCTGCGATGGGTTCTGTAACATGGCTGCGAACGCATCTACCGACATTCCTAATCGTTCAGCGACAAACTTGGATACTTCATCCAGTACACTCACAGCATCACTGGTTGCTACAGACTCGATCAATCGATCGCGCACACCATCCAGGAACTCATACTGTATTGCATCAGGGTTCATGTGGGTTTGAATTTCTACCAACGGTTTCAGCAAACCACCTAGAAACACTTCCGCTACATGCACCTGCTTAGATTTTGGCAGTAATCGATCCTGAAGAATACGAACCACGGGCAAGCTAATCACTGGAGCCGCAGCCAGCAATCCTGCCAACCTTCGTGCCATTGGGGATGCCGTTACCCGGAATCGTTGCACTCGCTGTTGGGCATCCAGGTTGGACGTGGTGAGCGATCGCCTCCTCATCGCTCCATCCCCGGTCGCTTCCGACTCAAACACAAACCCCGGTGTCCAGGCTCCTCCTTTCCCTGCCACCATCTGTGTCCAGGCAGCAAACGGCTCTGGTTCAAGCGTGATGACAGGAACCTTAATGCCTGCATCTACATCAACCTCATCCCAGGGCGACAAGTCCTGAGCGATCAATTGCTGATTGGGGACTCCTGGCAACATCGACTGCAACCGAACCGCTGAGGCATATCCCAATTCCGTGCGCGACCATAACCATTCCGGGGGAGCAATGCAAAATTGTGGGGTGATTTCTGGCGCAAAAAAAAGTAGGATTTTCTGAGTCAAGTGTAAACAACCAGGAAATCCTACGATGAAAAAC
>JALOOP010000274.1 GCA_025454315.1 Oculatellaceae cyanobacterium Prado106 | reverse complement strand
AGAATGGTGGCAATAAGCTTGGCCAGACTTGCTGCATATAGTGCGATTTATAATCTCGTCATACGTATATAGCGTGACCATCTTTTTCAATTTGCACCCGACATAGGTCAACCCCAGCGAGAGTTGATTGAACGGGGTAAAGGTCAGTTGTCCAATGGCTCCATAGCTGCCGTTGAATAAACCTGCGCCGCTGTTCGATCGTCCAGGTTCTCCAGCCAGATAGCCCAGACTCAGCGCAATTTCATCGGAGAATTTGAAGGTTGCACCCGCACCTGCGTTGTTTTCGGGTACGCGGTAGATTGGATTGAAACGGCCAAAACGAGAGAGCGCCCCACTTCCACTACTGCTAAAAGGGGTAATGGTGGGTGCAATTTCATAGAGGTCACCGCTATTGGCCAAGACTTGGGCCGTGACGCGGCTACCCACCGGAAAGCGGTAAGACAGGGTATCGATCTCCAGATCTCCGTCAGTGTTCGTATCAAAGCCCAAACGACCCTCATTGCCTAATAGCGAAGTTCCCGAGGCCGGATCGCTTGTAATAAAACGGTTGAAGTTTCCGGCTTGCAGGCGTGCCCTCAAACGGTCAGAGCCGAAAAAGCTGGTGTCAAAGTTGAGCCGAACCCGGTATTGGAACGTCGTCTGATTAATATCACCCAGGTCATTCTCAACATCGTCTGTTCCGCCTCCAAAGATGTCACTCACGGCAAAAATCGTTTCACCATTCAGGCGAGTGGTTGTGGAAAACTGGTTGGCTTCTAGCTCAGCCGTTCGAGCTTCCAGGGAATCGACTCGTCCGCGCAAAGTAGCCAATTCAGCCGCAAATTCTTCCTGCAGCCGTTGTAAGATTGCCAAATCTTCTTTGCTTGCTAGATCCGCCGTACTTTCGGCAATCAGAGTGCTGATGCGATCGAGACAAGCATTCAACCCCGCCGCGAATTCATAGCGAGTCAGAGCGCGGTTTCCTCGGTAGGTGCGATCGGGATATCCTACAATACAGCCATACTCTTCAACTAGGCGTTGTAGAGCGGTGTAAGCCCAATCGGTAGGGCGAACATCGGTCAATTGATCAATGGTTAGCCCCGAACCTTGAGCCAGGTGAACCTCTTCGTTGCTGTATTGCATCACCTGAGTGAGCGAATCGATGGACGAGGTAGGAACTGCTGGGGTCGATTCAAGGGATTGAGCAGTTGAAGGTTCTGGTGTGGTTGAAGGGATGGCATCTGGGACAGCTTGAGTCATCTGAGCCAATTGCGCCACAGATGAAGTCGGAGCTTGTTCATCGGTCACTGCTTCAGGGGTTACGGCCTGAACTTCTACAGCCTGAGCTTCTACAAATTGCTCATCGATGACTTGATCCTCTGATATTTGCTCCTCTGGCAATTGCCGCAGTGCATTGATCGATTGGGATGAGTCGGAGACCGATTGTATTTCGGAAGCGATCGCCGGAGATGAAATTGCGATCGCACTAAAAATAGCCGGAGTTGCGAGTAGCATACTCCATAAAATCTTCACCATGTCTCACACCTAAAATAAATAATGGATAAATACACTTGGGGGGACGTGTATTCAACATGAACATATCATCAGAAAATATAAAAGCTTTGTTTTCCTCCATACACTCACTTATCCGTTCCCAGGTTTATCCGAGTTTTATCCGAAAACATCAAATCAGATTCTAATCTCGAACCTAACGCCACAAACACTTTTATGAAAAATCTAATTCTCCGATTCGCTTAACTTTACTCTTAAGTTTGCTCTTAAGTTTGCTCTTAACTTTACTCTGGCGTTTCACTTTACTGTTATCTTCATCGCTAACCTTACTTAAATCTTGCTCCACTCTTTGAATAAGATTCGCTATAATCTAGCTGTTACATCTGCTTAGAACTTGAACCATTCAAAGCTGTCCGTAACACACCTTAACGTTGGATCGTTGGCCGTTAGGCTGACGATCCAACGAATTCTTTTATTCTGCTCAGATACTTTCACCCTTGAATAAAAGAATTGATTCCAATCAAGAATCCTGAGTAGAGTTGATCCGGTAAATTAAGCTTTCTCAAACTTGATTCAAATCAAGAATATTGTCTTAGCAAATGAATTGAAAGCAGGGTGCGAAGGACTTCGCACCCTGCTTTCAATTTATCTGTCGCATTCACTTCCATTGCCGAGGCAATATTAATGCGGCAGTTTCAAATTTTCGATAGCGCGATCGCCATTCATCTTGAATTGCTGCTGTAAGAACTCAATCTGATCTAGAATTTCGGCGAACTCCTGCCCAAAAGGCGTTAACCGATATTCAACATGAGGAGGGAGTTCGGGATAGGTGAGTTTCTCGACAATACCAAATTGAATCAATCTCGTCAAACATTGGATGAGGACTTTTGCTGTGAGTTCCTTCTTCGTTTTCACTAGTGAACTGGGGCGGTTGATTCCTTGACGAATTTGAGTCAGCAGATAGATTGTCCATTTATATCCCAGACAATTCTCAAACAGCGCGATTAAGTGGATTGTAGGGTTGGAGAAAGTGTCCAAAGCTGTCTTCACCGATGATTCCATATTTGTAACCCAAAAGTATCTACCCTACTAAAAAGTACCTGCTTGAAATTGAGTTGGCGATCGCTTATATTGGCTGACGAAACACAACGAGCGTCATGATTAAATATGTCAATTTTTCAGATTCACACCGTTGAGATATTGATAAGCGATAAGGTGTTGCGCGATTGCGTCATCCAACATGCATTGCATCAGCATTACTCCTATTGGGTTTAGGCTGGAGATGTTGCGCGATCGTCTCCAACAAATCACGAATCGAGAAGGGTTTTGTCAAACAAGCAATTGCGCCCATCTTTAAAGCGGCTTGACAACCACATTCTCCCTTTGCCGTCATCACAATAACGGGAACGGGGTGATCAGATGAACTGAGTTGGCGGCAGAGACTCGCGCCTGACAGGCTGCGTAATTCCCAATTGAGAATCACTAAGTCAGAAGCAAACGCAGGAGTGCGGCGTTGAGTGTCGCTCTCCCAATCGAGGTTTACGTAATATCCGGCTGCATTCAACTCCATGTTGATGAAGTGCGAGAGGTTGGTGCGATCGTCAATAATTAAAATATGAGGAGTCATGATCTGAAGGGCGAAGGTTTCTATCCCCACAATGCCTTGTCCGCCTTTACCGCGAATGAGAGCTAGATTAAGATTCTATAAGAAGAATCCGATACGGTTCCGGAGGTGTGATTATGGCTTTAACTTGAGCTTGAACCTGCTGTCTGGCTCATGGTGTGATGTTCTCCAAGCAATATGGATTTTTCAGAGATTAACCAACTTCCGCCTCCGTTGCAAAGTGCCGCAACCTATCAGTTCCTAACCAAAGGACAAATTTTATTTAACCGCAATGAACAGGCCGAACGCATCTATGCCGTCAAGTCCGGGCAGATTCGACTGTTGCACCATACCCAGACGGGTCAGGTGATTCAGCATTATGTGGTTCAACCAGGCGAACTCTGTGCTGAGGTGATTCTTTTCCTAGATCGCTATACCTGTTGTGCGATCGCCGAAACAGACACCGAAGTTGTGGCTTTCCCCAAGTCAGATTTCCTCAACATGCTGCAACAAAACCCAGATTTTGCCCTAGCCTTCATGCGCCAGGTGTCCTATCGTCTGCACATGACGAAAATGACCGTAGAACTCCGCAGTATTCGCTCTGCAACCGAACGAGTTCTGCACTATTTGCAGTTCATTACCCCACCTGAACAAGGAACGGTCACGCTGGAAAAGCCATTCAAAGAAATCGCTACTGAGCTGGGGATGAGTTCTGAGGCTCTCTCTCGGGCGCTCAATCAACTGGAAGAACAGGGTGCGATCGCCCGCCAAAAGCGCAGAATCACCCTGCTTTAATCCTGTTTGATCTGGGCATCCAATGTAAAATAATATAAAACTTGATTTGAATCAAAGACAACTCAAGCGCGGTGTTGTAAGCTTTTTGCACGGCCTCTCCGAGAGTATTCTTAAGCCGTTATCGTAGGCAGTATGACCGATCGCCCCAATCCCCCACCCGTTAATCCTTGGCAAGTTGCCCTAGACTCGTTAGCTGCATTCAGCTATCGTTCGCATGATCTCGATCGCTACCTGCATGAGATTACCTGTGGCGTGAGTCAAGCCTTGCAGGCGGACTGGTCGATCGTCACCCTCCATGAAGCAGCAAAAGGGCAGATCATCGCCAGCAACCTCAAGTTAGACAATGTCGAAACCGAGTTCATGTTCCACGCTAGCCTTGCTGCAGAAGTGGTGCAGAGTGGTCAACCCTTCTGGATAGACGATGTGAAACAACGCCCAGAAGAAACCCGGCTGTCAGGCTATGCCTGTTATTTGGGTGTTCCTTTACGTACCTTGTCGGGAGACGTGATTGGCACCATTTGTTCATTCGGTGCCCAACCGCAACAGTACAGTGCAGACACCATTGCCTCGGTCGAACTGTTTGCTGAACGGGCGGCCACAGCAATCGACAATTACCGACTCTATCAGCAGCAGCAACAATTTAACGCGCTCTTAGAAGCTGAAGTCACCCGACGAACGCTAGAACTGACCACAGCACAGGCAAAGCTCGTTGAACAGGAACGTCTAGCCACCATCGGCGAGTTTGCCGCCATGATCGTCCATGAAATTCGCAACCCGCTGACCACCGTGCAAATGGGCTTGGACTACTTTGCCAAACTCGATCTCCCAGAACCCGCCCAGATCCGTCTCGCCATGGCAACCGATGAGGCAAAACGGCTAACCCATCTCCTACAAGAAATCCTGCTGTATTCTAAACCTCAAGTCTTGCAGCCGACTCTCATCGAGATCCACACATTTATCCAGGACTTGTTCGTTCCATTGCAATCTATGGCTGAAGCAGAGAGCCGTTCCATTCAGTATGTTCCGTTTCATTCTCCCATTCATGTTTTAGGTGATGTAGACAAACTGAAACAGGTGTTTATTAATCTGGTTCGCAACGCTTGTGAAGCCGTCGAACCTGGAGACATCATCCGATGGTCAGTGAGCGATCGATTGATCAATGATTGTTCAATCACCGATCATTCAGTGCCACAGATCTACATCTCGGTTCACAATGGAGGAACCCCGATCGCAGCAGAGGTCCTTCCTCGATTAACCCAGCCGTTTTTCTCTACGAAATCACAGGGAACTGGGTTGGGATTGGCGATCGTGAAACGAATTGTAGATGCCCACGGCGGTGAACTGCTCATTGAGTCTTCTGTATCCGAAGGAACAACCTTCAGCGTTCGATTGCCTGTGTCCCTGGAGAATTTGCATTAAAGTGTTCGTTACTCCACCCAACCTATGAGTCTTTGGTCGTTCCAGGCGTTTTGTCAGTAGCCAGTCTTGTCTCTATTCCATGAGTTACGCGCGTTTAGAAATATTGCCATGTTCAGAATTTAATTCTTTGTCGTTCGATCGCCACATCTTCGTGACACGAGCTAAAGGTTTCGGGTTCATAATACAAGAACCTCTGTGCAATTGATTTCGGATCAAACCTTGACTCAGGAGAACTTGGCAGATGTCCCATGCCCATCAGAGTTACAGCCGAAGAAAAATCTTGCAGATTGCTGGACTTGCAGCAGGAAGCACAGCCTTGAGCGTTGCCTGCACCCCCCATTCAGCCTCAACCCATTCAGCCTCAACCCCGGCTTCCTCAGAGTCCCCTTCTACGACTCAGGCAGACCCTGATACGCCCGTTGCTTCTACGACTGCGGCATCGTCCATGAGTCGCGTCGTGCTGGTACGAAGCGAAGACCGAGTTGCTGGCACCCGCAAAGCGATCGACCTGCTGCAACCGGACGACATCACGGGACAAACCCTCTTCCTCAAGCCCAACTACAACACGGCTGACCCGGCTCCTGCGGCCACCGATACCGCACTCCTAGCAGCCTTGGTGGAGGAGTTGCAGGGGGCGGGAGCGGGACAAATTACGGTGGGCGATCGCTCCGGTATGGCCGAAACTCGACAGGCGATGCAGTCCAAAGGCGTGTTTGAACTGGCGGATCGCTATGGGTTGAAGGCGATCGTGTTGGATGAATTAGAGCGGGAGGACTGGCAATATTTTCCAGCAGAAGGAACCCACTGGACAAAAGGATTTGCCGTTGCCCGTCCTGCCCTGCAAGCGGGAGGGATCATCAATACCTGCTGCTTGAAAACCCATCGCTATGGGGGACACTTCACTCTCTCTTTGAAGAATACCGTTGGCCTGGTTGCCAAATATGTTCCGGGTGATCCCTACAACTATATGGGTGAGCTGCATTCCTCGCCCCATCAACGGCTGATGATTGCCGAAATTAACAAAGCTTACCAACCTGCCCTGGTGCTACTGGATGGCGTAGAAGCCTTCGTCAACGGTGGCCCGGATGCAGGGGATTTAGCTAAACCGGGAGTGATTCTGGCAGGTACCGATCGGGTTGCGGTGGATGTGGTGGCGATCGCACTCCTCCGCTCTTTAGGCACTACCTCAGAAGTGTCTCAGGGATCAATTTGGGATCTGGAGCAGATTCAACGGGCGATCGCACTAGGTCTGGGCGCAGCGAATCATGAGCAGATTGAACTGGTAACGGGCGATGGTGCGAGTCAAACCATGGCTGACCAGCTTCGCAAAATCATTGCCGTTTAAAGAAATTGCCGTTTAAAGAATCTGCATAGAACCGTAGAACCTACCGATGCGTTACGCTCCGCTAACGCATCCTCCTGATTTAGCTACCGATTTGGCTACTGATTTGACTTAGGAGAACTCGGTCAATGTTTCATTTCCAGCAAGGCTATAGCAGAAGAAAAGTTTTGCAGGTTGCCGGACTGACAGCGGCAAGCACCGTTTTGGCCATGGCTTGCACCCCGAATACTGCCTCGACTCCTTCTTCAACCGGATCAACGACTTCAACCGAATCGCCGACCTCAACCCAATCGCCGACTTTAACCGAATCGGCGGGCACGACTCAAGCCAACCCTGATGCAGCCGTTGCGGCAGGGGATATCTGGTCACAGTTGCGGCAGGGCACAGGCTATGTCCTGCTCTTTCGTCATGCCGTGGCTCCTGGAACGGGCGATCCGCCCAGCTTTCAGCTAGAGGACTGTGCGACGCAGCGCAATTTGTCTGAGGAGGGGCGGCAGCAGGCGGTGCGGATGGGGGAAGTGTTGCGATCGCAGAATATCCCCATTTCCCGAGTATTGTCCAGCCAATGGTGTCGCTGTTTGGACACGGCGCGGTTGATGAATGTGGGCGAAGTAGAAGCCTTTCCGATGCTCAATTCCTTCTTCCAGGATCGCAGCCGTGAAAGCCCCCAAACCGAACAACTCCGCCAATTCATCCTGGAGAATCGGGACAATGCAGGAGTGGTTGTCATGGTAACCCATCAGGTGAACATGACTGCGATCAGTGGCATTGTGCCCGAGTCTGGAGCGGCCATCGTGATGTGGGCTGTGTCAGCGGATCAGGTGGAGTTTGTGGAGCAACTAAAGCCGCTCTAGCGATTCAGGGTTTGCATGAGTGCTGCGGGATAGCGAGTTCCAGCCGCCGCACCGAGCGGCACAATTGATTCAATCTGTTGCAGTTCTTGAGGCGTTAGCTCAATGTTTACCGCCGCTGCATTTTCGTCTAGTCTGGTCTGGCTTTTCGTGCCAGGAATGGGGACGATGTCTTTGCCCTAAGCTAACAGCCATGCCAGGGCAAGTTGTGCAGGCGTACATTGCTTCTGTACCGCAATCTCTTTAACTTTTTCCACCAGTTGAAGATTGCGATAAAACACATAATTGCAAGTAGGGAGGCGTTCCGCTCCGCTAACGCCTCCCTGTCTCTTAAAAGCTATGGCACCCCGTCGCATCCTTGGTCTTTAGGATCGGCAGATTGGGGGTTATGTATCCTAAAAAAGAGCGTGGACATCCCGTCACCCAAGGTGCTTGGACACCGTTCGGTTGCTCAGGAGCCACGCTGTTAGCCCGAAGATACAAGCTCAAACCATCGCTGGAGGGTAAACTTCGCATTCACAAAGCAGAGTTGTCGTCAGGACACAAACTCAGGACACAAACTCAGGACACAAACAACTCCATCTCAAACCAAGCACCTCCCCACCTCCCATCTCCCCTACTCCCTCCTCTCTGCCGGAACCCAAACCGAGACAGATCCAGCATTACAACGAAAATCGGCCCAGCCGTTTTCGTTGGTGGTAATGGGTTCGGAGATCTGTTCTGTGATGTCTATGTAGGTGCAATGGGGTTGCCCCACTTCCATCCATTTGGTTCCAGCATCTCCGTTGCTCAAAACGACGGCCATTCCACCCGGATGAGCCTCATCGCCTAGGCGTGTCCAGGCGATCGTATTGGCATGGTCAAAATAGTCGTACTGTTCCCCATAGGCGTAGGTGCGACGGACATAGAGGAATTGGTCAATGATCCATTGATGACTATCCAGCCAGATCTCATATTCATTGCCGTCATTGCCCGTATCTGTGTAATGGGCACCGTAGTAGTCCGCGTAGAAAATACAGGGATACCCTTCGCGGCGCAGCAGAATCAACGCATAGGCCAACGGCTTAAACCAGGCTTCCACCACCGATTCCAGGGCTTGCAACGGTTGCGAGTCGTGGTTATCCACCAGTGTCACAGCCAGGGCGGGCTGCTGTTGCACCAGCGTGTTATCAAAGATTTGTCGCATGTCATAGTCATTGCCCTGTGCGCTAGCAACACAGAAGTTGTAGTGTAGCGGCGCATCAAACAGCATGACATCCCCTCCAGTCAAACTGATAAAGTGATGCAGCGCTTCGATCTCATAAGACCAATACTCACCCACCGCAAACAGATCTCGCCCCACATGCTGCCGACAATGATTCAGCCATTCTGGGAAAAAGCCTGCTTTGACATGCTTCACCGCATCAAACCGAAAGCCATCCACATCCGTCTCGTCCAGAAACCATTCACCCCAAAGTTTTAGCTCTTCTCGGACTTCGGGATGCTCCATATCCAGGTCACATCCCATGAGATAATCAAACGCGCCTTTTTCCAAGTCCACCTCATCGTCAAAGGCTTTGTCCTTAAAGAGGTAAATCGCGTTCTCTCCTTCGTTATATGCGTTATAGTCTACGGCATCAAAGTGCCACCAATGCCATTCCATGGCAGAGTACTTGCCCTGACGACCTGGAAAGGTAAAATGCGTCCATGCCTGAATGGGTCGCATGTCCCCGATCGGCTGATTTCGATCCTCCGGGTTGTAGGGTGTAGCTTCCACTTCTTCTGACTCGTCGGCTCCTAGCTTATGATTCAGAACGACATCAGCATAAACCCGAATTCCCGCTGCTTTTGCTGCTTGAATTGCGGCAATATATTCCTGTTTAGTACCATACTTGGTTCGCACAGACCCTTTCTGGTCAAACTCACCCAGATCAAACATATCGTAAACACCATAACCCACATCGTAACCCCCACCTGTGCCTTTGTAGGCGGGCGGTAACCAGACTGAGGTAACGCCTACATCTGCTAAAGCTTTGGCTCTATCTGTGAATTCGTTCCAGAGATTGCCATCAGGGTCAATATACCAATGAAAGTACTGCATCATCACGCCGTTTGGCTCTGAGCCGTTCGGTTCTAGCATGTTAATATCCTTGGGTTGATTTGGGTTGATTTGTATCGACTTGTATTGACTTGTATCGACTTGTATTGACGGGTATTGAATGAATGGAGTGGAGATGGCGATCGCCGTTCATGCCGATGGCGATCGCCGTTCATGCCAAACTTAGCCAGATTTTGACCTGGCTCAACCCGTTATGGCTCAAGCGTTCAAGCTCTAGAAAACACTAAAAAGAATGCTCTAGCACATGGGCTGGCACATCAACAATGCTATTGGCTCCACATGGGTTGATATACAGCAGTTTCTCATTCAGAAAACAAAAGTTCAATCACTCCTAAGGAGGATTACAGTTGCTCTTCTAGAGTCATTACTCCGGCAATAATTGCGTATAACTGATACCAATTTCATATGAAGATGCACATAACTCAGATCTTGCACCATTTGCAATAGCCCGCCCGCGAATAAATTGCGGGCTAGTAGAAAAAGTCTGTTAAAACAGACTAAATCCGCATCGAGCAAGGGTTGCAACCTGTTTTAACAGGTTTTGCCAAATAGCCCGCAATTCATTCGCGGGCGGATCTGGCAATGACTCATGAGACAGGTGCAAGATCTCAGATAATGTAGGATGCGTTAGCGTAGCGCATCCTACGGTTCTACTAATTGCATATAAACTGATTGCAACTGATTGCAACTGATTGCAAAAGCTATCCTATAAAACGCTAAACTGAAGATTGGTTGAAATCGAATCCCCTTCGTTGGGTCATAGGAGTCTAACTCATGATATCAGAAGTTTTC
>JALOOP010000273.1 GCA_025454315.1 Oculatellaceae cyanobacterium Prado106 | reverse complement strand
AGAGAATTTCTGACCCTCCTCCAAAGGAGCAATTCATTGAACCAGTTCAAGATCCCCTTTCCCCTTTCGCTCCACTTTCCACTCCCTAGTTCTTCTCTTTCCAGATCATAGAGAAACCCTAGGTGTGAAAAACTAGAGATGAAGCTTTTCTTAATGAGAACGTCTTAATCAGAACGGAGGGAGAGGGAATGCCGACGATTTATGCTTAGGGGAAAACGATCGCCTGTGAGGCCGGGGCGAACTTGCGTCAGGTTTTGCTGGAGCAGGGGGTGGATTTGTATAACGGGCAGGCTAAGGTGATTAACTGTCGTGCGATCGGGACTTGTGGGACTTGTGCGGTGCAGATTGATGCGGTGACTGATGCGGTAACTGATGCAGTGGATGAGCTGAGGGGGGAAGAATCGGTGGTGTCGGAGGCGACTTGGCGGGAACGGGGAACGGGGGAGGCGATCGCTGCCCCCGCACAAGTTGGAGCAAAATCGTCGTTTGGCTTGTCAGGTTAAAGTATGGGGCGATATTCGGGTTTCTAAGTTTGATGGTTTTTGGGGACAGGGCGAAACGCAGCTTTGGTAGGAGTATCCCAAGATAGATGGGGGTTGGGGTGACCAATCTCTCTTTAGCCTGACCTTTGAATGTGAAGTTCGGCGTACAATAAGCTGGAAAAAGATATGTTGAGAAAAGATTGATTAAGAATTGTTGCCGTTCTGAAACAATCCTTTGTGAACACAGTCGAGCAGAAAAGGCAATCTCATGAGTACGACAGCTTAAAATAAATATATCAATATCAAATATTTCCTCATTCAACTTTCTGTATTTAATTTTCTGTTACAGACCTTAGTCTGAAAGTGTTCTTGGAAACGTTCCTGTGGCCGATCTTGTACTTGTATCAGAGGTGAGTTGTGGGCGGATTGCTAAGTTTTTGGCTCCTCAGCACGGTTTTTGCAATTATTGGCACTTCCCTGCGGGGCATTCTACGTCCCATTAGCTGGGCAACCCTGGGGCTGGCTTCCTTGCTGATTGCCCCTGGCACCATCAATGCGGCGGTCAATGCGTTTCAGAACAATCCTCAAGTCCAGTTGCCGATCGCCCAGGCTCCTTCGCCCGTGGTTGTTCCCACCGTTCCTGCTTCTCCAGCCACTTCTCCGGTCGAAGTTTCACCCATTCCTTCACCCACCGCTGCACCTACCGTCACTCCGACTACAGCCGTTCCTCTCGACGGTGTTCAGGGCAGCCCCACCCCTACAACGCCAACTTCCCCGACTGCTACGGGCGTCACGCCTGCCCGTAGAGGCTTTGACACGATCGAGACACCCGCGACTGGTGTTCTGCCTCCCAATACCAACACCACAGCTTCCCAGACTGATTTCTCTACGCCTCTGCCAGACAACTCTGTAGACTTTTCGACCCCGCTTCCAGAAACCTCCCGCCCCGCCGCAACCCCTAATCCTGCACCAACTCCTATTACAGGACTCTGGTAAGTTAGCGGCTCATGCGAGAATCAAAGAGTCAAGGAATGGAGTGGTGAATTCATAAATTATTGAAGTAATGGGTTAATGAGGTTGTAAAGCGATAACCAGTGAAGCGATGAAACCTTTTGTTCATTCCGTCGTTCTCTTGCTATCTTCCCTCTGCCCATCCGCCCCTCTAACTATCCACATCAAGGAGTCGGGTTGTGATTGAACCGATCGCCATCCTTATCGCCCTCGTCGGTCTACTTTTCGTTGGTTTTGCCTTTACCACCATCAATCTGGTTAAAGGAGCTACCCGATTGCTGGGTCTGGGCCTGATTGTGCTATTTGCGATCGTCATTGCCAACCGTCCTTGGCCACAACTTACGGGCGACCTCACCAATCCCAACCCGGTCACAGACCCCAATCTCCGCAGCAATGTAGACAATGTGACTCGCCAAGTTTCCAACTTTGCAGATGCGTTGGATCAGTTTGTATATGGTATTAGTCCCAATCAAAGTGCCAATCAAAGTGCCAATCAAGGTACCAATCAACAGCAGACCACCGACAGAACCATCGGCACCACCACCACCTCAACCGCGAGAGAACGCCAGGTCAATGCCCCTTCCAGCCCAAGTCCTGCTCCAGGTTCTAGCACCACACCCGTCACTCAACAACCCTCCCCTCGCCCCACAACGCCCCTCCCAGCCCGAACACCTTCTCCCGTTCCGCCTGCCACTAGCGTTCCGGCGCGTCGTCCGATTCCAGGGTTGTGGTAGAAGAATTTCAGTAGATGGGTGGATGGGTGGATGGGTGGATGGGTGGATGGGTGAGACAATTTTGAACTGTACGATATTCATCCCTCTTCTCTTTTTTCCCTTTCTCTGCTCAATAGATGGCTGAATCTTGGCACAGAAGGAATTTTCTCTTTTTCCCCTTTTCTACTCAGTACAGGACTGGATCTTGGGACAGAAGGAAAGGGAGCCTCTCTTCGGTAGAGAGCCAAGCAGTAGATGGCTAAGTGGAAGGATTAGGAGGAGTCGAAACGGAATTTGATTTTTGAATGGATTCTTTAATCAGTAGGAGAGTAAAGAATCGCATTTCGATCAGTTAATACCCTAAGACATTTCCCCACTTAAAGTTTTCACCCATCCACTCATCCACCCATCCACCCTTCTACCCTTCTACCCCGTAATCGTCCCGGTCATGGGGGAGCTAGCGCTAGCATAGGCTTTCATAGGGATGCGGCCTGCGAGATAGGCCATGCGTCCGGCTTGGGTGGCCATGCCCATGGCCTGTGCCATGAGGGCGGGGTTTTCGGCTTGGGCGATCGCAGTATTGATCAATAAAGCGTCTGCCCCTAGCTCCATGGCTTGAGCAGCCTCGCTGGGGGTGGCAATTCCGGCATCGACAACGACGGGAATTTTAGCATTTTCGATGATGATTTGGATGTTGGCGAGGTTGCGAATGCCCTGTCCGGAGCCGATGGGGGAACCGAGGGGCATGACGGTGGCACAGCCTGCATCTTCTAGGCGTTTGGCCAGGAGTGGGTCGGCGTTGATGTAGGGAAGGACGGCGAAGCCTTCTTTGACCAGTTGTTCGGCGGCTTCGAGGGTGCCGATCGGGTCTGGGAGGAGATATTTGGTGTCGGGGATGACTTCGAGTTTGACAAAGTTGTTGTCTTCTTGGCCTAGGAGTTTGGCCATTTCTCGTCCGAGGCGGGCGACGCGAATGGCATCTTCGGCGGTTTGACAGCCTGCGGTGTTGGGCAGCATCCAGATTTTGTCCCAGGCGATCGCTTCAGCCAAGCCCTCATGTCCGGGTGCATTGGTCTGTACTCGTCGAACCGCTACAGTGATAATTTCACAGCCGCTAGCCGTGATGCTCTGGCGCATTTGGTCGAAGTTGCGATACTTTCCGGTTCCGGTCATTAACCGAGAGTGAAAGGTGCGTCCGGCAATGGTGAGGGGGGCGATCGCAGATTCGGCAGAAGATTGTTCTGGAGTCGTTGGCTGGGGAGGGGATTGCAGCATAGGAGATTTAGAGCGCTCAGGCTCTTAGCGAACGGCATTGGGAGGGATTCTCTGTGGCTGGCAAGTTTGCCGCACTATCAAGAGCCTCCGGTTTTATAGCCTATCACTTTGGGGCATGGAGGGTGGATAGGTGGATGGGTGGATGGGTGGATGGGTGGATGGGTGGATGGGTGTTTCAGGAGATGACTTCTCCTAAACACAAGAAATGCTTTAAAAGAGGATTCTTTAGAGGTGTGAGAAGTCCACCTTCTTTTACCCATCCACCCATCCACCCTGTCACCTATCTACTCCCCATTCCCGACTCCCCACTCCCTACTCCCCATTCCCGACTCCCCACTCCCTACTCCCCATTCCCTCCCCTCAAGACATGGCTGCAACATTGTCGAGAAGCTGTTGGACAAATTGGTTGAATTCGTCGGAGGACATGAATTGATTGGGGTGATGTTCGCTGTGGGTGGATTTTAGGAAGATGCTTTCGCAGACCACGCCTTCTAGATGGGTGGCGGCGTCGATTACCCAGTTGTTGATGCAGGCATCGGTGAGAATGGCTCCTTGAAAGTTGGTGCCTCTGACCTGAGCTTGGCTGAAGTCGGCTTTACTGAGATTGGCGCGGCTCAGGTCAGCGCGATTGAGGGTGGCTCGAACAAGTTTGGCCTTGGTGAGGTTGACCCAGGAGAGTTTGGCGTTGCTGAGGTTGGCCTCGGTTAAATCGGCACCGTTGAGGTCGGAGTCGCGGAGGTCGGTGTTGGTGAGATTGGCGTTTCTGAGGTTGGAGCCTAGAAGGTTGGCTTTGAACAGTTGAGTGCCCGTCAGATTGGCATGGCTGAGGTTCATGCTGAAGAGGCAGGCTTCGCTGAGATTTTCGCCGCTGAGGTCGGGTTGAATCGATGGATTTTGGGTTCTCCATCGATTCCAAGATTTGCTGCCTTGCTTAAGCAGGGCTACATGTTCTGGATTGGCCATTGTGATTCCCCTAACATGACAAGTTTCTGCATTTTGATTCAGCAAAAGTGCAGTTCACACGAATTTGGCGTGTGAGTTTACCGATGCATTTGATTCAGGATGATATGAGCTATGGTTCTATTGGTAGATCAGAACAATGATCTAACTAGAAGATTCAATTAGAGTTCTGTGCATGGAATTCTGCATAAAACCATGCATGGAAGCGTTTCTCTAGTTGGATTTAAGACGTGGCTGGAGAGGGCGATCGCCCTACACCATTTAATATCTTTGGGCAAGATACAGTTTTCCCCCAAGAATTGGCAAATAGAATAGACAAACTGTACACCCTGTATGCAAGGTGTTCAGCGACATAGGTATAGCGCATTGATGATGCGATTGTTTGATGGCGTTATTTAGTTTCCTTGTGGAATGCAACGAAGCTAGATCATCGATCGTCCTTTGGTTTGTGAAATCAAGCCGTTCTTATCTTTCACAAATCCGTTCATCTCCTCAACCCTAAGACTGTGTTCAATGGTGTCTTTTCATAAATTTATTCAGGATGCAACCAGGTTTTATTAGCTGAATCTACCAGCTAATAAATCAACGCCATTACAGCCCGTGGCTCAATAACAGTCTGTAATGAAATGATAACTAGCGCCCCTGTTCATGTTTTTGATTTTAGGAAAGGATTCGGTTCGTGAATCAAGATTATTTGAGATTTAACAGGATCTTTACTGAATGATGAGGAGAGAGGGAGTGGGGTGGGGGGGGAAAGGGGAAAGGGGAAGGGGGAAAGGGGAAAGGGGGTTCGTGGGATGGATTTAGGAGGGAGTCGAGGGAAAATTTCCCTGATCCTTATTGGGTTTGATTTCAGAGCTGTTCTCAGAAACATTCTCAGAGCCATTCTCTGGAGCGGCCTACGATTTCCCCTACTCCCTACTCCCCACTCCCTACTCCCCTTCCTACCCAATGGGACTGACTTTTGCTCGGTGAAGAAGTTTGTCGCCTTGACGGTAGCCGACGTAGCGGACTTTGACCCGATCGCCTGGATGAACCTCACGTTCAGCGTCGATCAGTTCGTGGAGTTGGGGGTCGTAGGCGAGTTCGGTGCCGACTGTGGCAATCGCTTCTACGCCCCAGGATTGGAGGAGTTGTTCGACGGGACGGATCAGCGGCAGCAGTTGAGTGGCTGGAATTTGGGGGTTTTCTTGGGCTGCATAGGCTGCTGTGGGGAACTGGAGCATCCAGGATTCAAGAATTTGCAGACTGGTTTGTTGAAATTCTTGTTGTAGAGTGGTTCGCTGCTGTTCCATTTGGGCTTGAAGACGCTGATATTCCTGGGTTGGGTCAGCGGCGGCTGGGGGGGAGGAGAGGGGCGCGGGGGTTCCCTCGCCTTCGGATAATGAGCCTGCTGCGGCCATGCCTTCGATAAGTTCTGCTGGCAAGGGTGGAGCGCTGGGGTCAGAAAAGGTGGTCAGGAGTTCGGCAATGGAGATTTTTAAGGTTTGACTGAGTTTATAGGTGGCTTCTGCTTTCATTTGGGCGGCTTTGCCTCGACAGAGGAGCCTGACTTGCCACTCGGGAACGCCTGCAGCGCGGCTTAGTGCCTTGAGGCTTGGAATGCTGGTGTCTTGTAGGAGCGATCGCAGGATTTGAGCATAATCGGGTGTGGGAGAAACCATGAATCAATGTTGGATTTTTAGATTTCAGAGCGAGTCTGAAAAGTGGACGTTAATAGAAATTTTTTCTCCAGCCCCTTCATGAGTGAAGATACTGGTGATGTTTGATATGGAGGATGAGGCCAAAAGCGGTTTTGAAATCAGACACTTCTTAATCGCTTCTCAGTAATCCTCTCAGATTTTGGATTCACTCGGTAAGATTCACTGCATGACAAAGTTGTATTTTTGGCATGTCTGTTGCTGTGCGATCGCCCTCAACTCCTTGCTATATCAGGCCAGCAAGGATTCTTAAACAGATGATAATTTTGCAGTATTTGTCTTTATGAGCATTCATAAAGTTGCAATGGGTAACGCCAGATGGAGCAAAATAAAGTATCCAGCGCGTGGAACACCCATGATTGAGGGTGCTTTTTTGCAGGCTCTGGATGAATCTTAGAGTTTAGAGTTTAGAGTTTGGAGTTTAGAATTTGAAGTTTAGAGTTGAGAACTTAAATTTTAGAGTTTTAATAGCAACTTCCTGCTTATGCAGGGCTTGTAGAAGGCGATCTGCAAGCCTTACTCATAGAATTGGGGTGTGAGCCAACCCTGATGGTTTGCAACATCCCATGGTTTGAGTTTGGCGACTAGCTGACTGACAAAACTTCTGGAACTAATGTTAAACCCCAAAATAAAGGAGGAGCGTGCGGCTGAGCCGCGCACTCCTCCTTTATTTTGGGGATTTTCTTTTTTGAAATCACCTTAGATGGAATAGACAGGTGCATTTCACACTCAACCTTATCCTCCCGTTTAACTCAAAACTCAGCGAATTCGCATTGCTGAATCTTTTCCATGGATAAAGCTATGGACTTATACGATTCTTGATTGATTTTTGTCTATTGATTTTGCTGGGTTTAGTTGATGTTGATTAGGAACAGCCCAAAGACTCGCGGGTGTCCACTCCTGTCACGGGATTTTCTCCACTGGCGGATGCACAAAGATGAAGCACCTGAGCGCGATCGAGAACCGCTTCACTGAAGTCTGCGCCTGTGACGATCGCCCCTCTAAAGTTGGATTTAAGCAACATGGCAGAGGTAAGAACCGCATTGCTTAAATCGGCTCCCGACAGGTTTGTGATGTAGGCAATGGCGTTACTCAAATCGGCTCCGCTGAGGTTGGCATTTTTCAAGCTTGATCCGTTGAAGACTGCTCCTCGTAGATCGGCACCCGTAAAGTTGGCGTTGTCGAGTTTGGCGTTCGCGAATTCCGCTTGAATTAGATTTTTACCGGAGTAGTCCTTGGCCACTTCCGCATCGTCATAGGCTCGGATGGCCGCAGAGCTAGCGGCAAGTGCTGGCAAAGGAATCCAGGATAGGAAGAAAAATAGGGCGATCGCCAGTCCCAGGAAAGGCTTCAAGATTGACATAGAACTCACAAAGAATCATAAAAGGGATTTGTCATTAAAGTTAACACTTTTTGGTAGGGGAATAGGGAATGGGGAGTGGGGAGTGGGGGGGGAAGGGGAAAGGGGAAAGGGGAAAGGGGGATTCTTTGGCTGTTCGCGGTGGATCTCGTTATTTGATTCCATATTCGATTCCGTGATTCAGAAGGAGAAAAGGGGGGAAGGGCGGTTCTTTGGCTGTTCGCGGTCGATTTTGTCATTTGATTCCATGATTCAATTCCAAGACCTGATCCCAGATCTAATCCGCGTTTGAATCTATTGACTTGCCTCATCGCTCTCCCCACTCCCCACTCCCTACTCCCCACTCCCCACTCCCTACTCCCCACTCCCTCTCCTAAGTCTCACCATAAAAAAGCCATCCATATTCTGCTGGGAGGGGATGACTTTGAGCCAGCCTTGGGGGGTGACGAAGGGGGCGGCGGGGTGGGGTGGAGTCGGTGGGTTGATTTGCCAGTGGGGGTGGGTGGTGAGGAAGGTTTCGATGATTTGTTCGTTTTCTTGGGGGTGGAGGGTGCAGGTGGCGTAGACGAGGGTGCCGCCCGGTTTGACCCAGGTTGCGGTTTCGTGGAGGAGTTCGGTTTGGAGGGTGGCGAGTTCTTGGACGGAGGTGGGGGTTTGTCGCCAGCGGGCATCGGCGTGGCGGTGCAGGGTGCCCAGGCCAGAACAGGGAGCGTCTAATAGGACGCGATCGCCCATCGCTTGGAACTGGGGGCGATCGCGACTGTCTTCGGCTTGAATTTGGATGCTGTGGAGTTGGAGACGGGTGGCGTTTTCCTGGAGTTTTTTGAGACGGGAGGCTTGGCGATCGCAGGCCAGAATTAAACCCTGGTCTTGCATCAGTTCTGCCAGATGGGTCGTTTTCCCGCCCGGAGCAGCACAGGCATCAATCACTGTTTCACCGGGCAAAGGTTCTACTAAATAGCTCACCAGTTGGGCGCTACAGTCTTGAACCGTCCACCAGCCTTCCGCAAATCCGGGCAGATGCTGAATGTTTCCGGCGCTCTGCATGAGTCTTAGCGCTTGGGGCAAGGGAGGGACTCGCTGCACTGTGACCCCGGCGGACTGCATCGCGGCTTCAACTTCTTCGATTGAGGTTCGCAAAGGATTCACTCGGAGATCGATGTGGGGCGATCGATTAAACCATTGACAGAGTTGCTCGGTGACCTCCAGGCCAAATTGCTCTAGCCATACTGCCACAATCCAATCTGGGTAGCTGTGCAGTATGCCCAGTCGTTCGATATCGGACTGGGGTAACTGGAGTGGATCAGCGGCTTGGATCACTTGAGGATCTTCGGCTGCATCTTTGGCTGCATCTTCGGCTGCATCATTGGCTGCATCGGTTGCGTCTTTAGATGCATCTTCGGCTGCATTTGCGGCTGGATCTTTGGCTGCGTTCTCGGTTGCGTCTCTGGAGGATGCGGGGGAGGCTTGGGGGGCGATCGCATTTTCCACTCGATCTTCACTTTTCCCGCTGCTTCGCACATAGCGGCGCAACAGGCCATTGACGACCCCGGCTAGCCCCTTCAAGCCATTTTGCTTGGCTAGTTCCACGGTTGTATCCACCGCCGCTGAGGGGGGAATGTGGTTGAGATAGCGGAGTTGGTAGAATCCCAGGTGGAGAATCAGGCGCAGGTCGGGCGGTTGCTGCTGGGCTGATTTGGTGGCCAGTTGGTCAATCAGGGCATCCAGGGTGCGCTGACGGCGGACGGTGCCGTAGACCAGTTCGGTGCAGAGACGGCGATCGCTCTCTGACAAGGTTCCGGGCTGGAGGATGCGATCGAGAGCTACATCAGCAAAGGCTCCCCGTTGGATGGCGCGGAGGGCGAGGAAGGCGAGTTGGCGGGCGGAGGGCATTGGGGGGCGGGGGTGGATGGGTGGATGGGTGGATGGGTGGATGGGTGAGGTTGTGCGGCTCTTTCCTTGCCTGTCTAACTCTTTTAATGCTCTCCTTTATGTTTCTTTTGCTCAAATTATTTTTGTTTTTAAAGCTTAGTAGCAGCCGGATTAACGATTAGCACTAACCCAGTTTTAGTTAAGGATAAGGGTAGGCAAAGGCACTGGCTTATCTATTGGCAGATAGATTAAAGCTATTAGGATAGCGAGATTATTGATTGCGATGATTAATCTGAAGGACTCTACGCGACGTGCAACTCTTTTTCTGGAACCCTTGGTTTTCCGTGTTCGGCCAAGTAATTTTCAAAATTCTGGCTAACTCAAATGCTCCATAGCGCTCCGATTTGATTTTTGAAATGTTTTTTGAGAGAAGGGGCGCCCCCCCCCCCCCCTTCTCTCAAAAAACATTTCGGATTGCTAAAAGAGCCAAGGTTTAGAAAGAGTTACACATCGCGTGAATCTATAAGGCTTAAGAAATGAGCCACAAGAAAAGATAAGGGAAACAAAGTAAGTTCCTTTTATCAAAGCAGCCTTCGCACTCCTTCACCCATCCACCCATCCACCCATCCACCCATCCACTCTAGTTCCGTCCCCCCAGCGCCGCCTTGGGATAAGGAATCCGCTGGTGGTTGAACTGGAGCCAGACTTGGACGAAGATATCGGCGATGCGGGTCATTTCTTCGCGGGAGAGGCCGGATTCGGAGAGTTGGTTGTCTTGCCAGCGGGCGCGGAGGATGCGGTTGACCATGGCTAGGGCTTCTTCGGGGGTGGCATCTTTGAGCGATCGCAACGCAGCTTCACAGGAGTCGGCTAGCATGACGATTCCGGTTTCGCGGGTTTGGGGGATGGGGCCGTCGTAGCGGAAGTCAGCTTCGTTGACGATCAGGGTGGGGTCGGTTTTGGCTTGTTGGAGCGCCTGGTAGTAGAAGTAGGAAATGAGCATAGTGCCCTGATGTTCAGGGATGAAGGTTTGGATGGCTTTGGGGAGGCGGCAGCGGCGCGCCATCACCAAGCCTTCGCTGACATGCTTTTTGATCAGGGCGGCACTAGCCCAGGGGTCGTCAATTTCGTCATGTTTGTTGGGGCCGCCCATTTGGTTTTCGATGAAGGCGAGGGGGTCGTGCATTTTGCCGATGTCGTGGTACAGGGTTCCGGCGCGGACCAGTTCGACGTTGCAGCTTAGGGCACGGGCGGCGGCTTCGGCCAGGGTGGAGACAAACAGGGTGTGCTGGAAGGTGCCGGGGGTGGTTGAGGAGAGGCGTTCGAGGAGGGGGCGGTTGGGGTTGGAGAGTTCGGCGAGGCGAATGGGGGTGACTAGATCGAAGAATTGTTCTAGGTAGGGGCTGATGCCTAGTGCCACAACGCTCCAAGTGATGCCGATCAGGGTTTGGAGGGCGGCGGTGAGGAGGAGAATGTACCAGACTGAACGGGTGGATGAACTGAGAATCAGGGTGAGGACGAGGTAGACCAGACCCTGAGTTAGGCCAACGCCGCCACCCAGAAGCGCTAGTTCTTCGCGCGATCGCAACCGTTCTGCCATGATTGCCCCCAGAATACTGCCCATGGCGCTGGCCAGCAGATGGGTTAGCGAAACTTCCATGCCAATCGGCAGCAGAACTGTCAGCAATCCCAGGACGGTCACCCCCAAGGCTGAGCCGTAGAAACTGCCGACTAATAGACCAATCAGGGGCAGGCTGGTGGCCTGTAACCCGAGAGCGATCATGACCGGGGCACTGAGGGTCAGGAGCAGGATGAGGAGGCGATCGCGTCGTCGTAACCCCGTATGAAACCGCTGTTCGACCAGGAGAAAAATCGCAATTCCACCGCCCACAAGACCGCTAAACCCAAGTAATCCCAGCCAATTGACCCGACGGCGACTGAGGCCAAAGTGATCCAGCAGGACAAAATCTTCCTGGGTGATGGGCTTGCCGGCTTGGACAATGACTTCCCCCTTGCGGATTTCGACCATGACATCGGCGATCGACTCTGCGGCTTGCTGTGCCCGTTGCTGAGTCCGGACGGGGTCTTCAACCAGGTTGGGACGGATGACTTGTTTGAGGATGGCGATCGCCTGTGCTTCGGTTTCGGGGGACAAGTCATCCCCCAACTGCACCTGAATTGCGTTGACCATGAGGGTATTGGGGAGTCCTGGACTCACACCCTGGCTCAGCATCCGGTTCAGCGCCTGCTGCATGATGGTTTTGCTAGTTTCCCATTGGTCTTCTTCTAGATTGAGCAGACTGGCGTGGTAAAAGGCGTTGGGTTGGCGTTTGGTGGCATTGGCGAGGGGTGTTTGCAGGGCGGTGATGGCCTGACGGTAGCGCTGGCGAGCTTGGGTAATGATTCTTTCGAGAGCCGTCAGCCCTTCGCTGGAGTAGAGGCGGGTGTAGTTTTGCAGTTCTAGGATCGCCAGGGATTGGGAAGCGGCCAATGGGTCAGAGTCATCCGGGGCATCGGGGCGGGTGCTGTTAGCGGCGGCAGGTTGGGCAGGCGAAGGGTAACTCAGATAGCCTTCGTCGGGGAGTTCGCCTTTGGCTCGGGCGATCGCTTCTCGCCACTCCCATTCTTGGGCTTGGCGGAGATATCGCTGGGCTTTGGTGGAGAGGGTTGTGTTATCGACGAAGGGGAAAGGCCCTGCCTGTGCCCGGAGCGTATCGCCTTGCTGGAGGAGGCTCTGTAGCGATTGGGTGACCTCCTGGTTAATAGTGGGATCGAGCATTAACACCGGGACGGCTGCGGTTTTGGCGGCGAGGCGGGTTTCTTGGGTAGTTCGTTTATCAACAACACTGGCGGATTCTGGGGCGCGTAGGGTTTGGGGGGCGATCGTGCCCACAGCCAGCAGCGGTTCGTTGTAGAAGCGATAGCCAATGAAACTGGTCAGGGAGAGGACGGCGATCAGCAGGACAATGGGCGGTTGATAGTGGCGACGGCCAAATCGCTGTTGGAGGGCTGCTGGATGGAGGACGAGTTCGACCAGTTGCTTGGGGTTGAGCAGATAGCGAAGCGCCAGGTGGAATTGTTTTTGTAGAAAAGTAAAGGTTATTTGCGATGCCTGATGCAATCCCTGCTGAGAAATGCTAGGTAGATAAGCTTGCCGCCACTGTTCAATGTGATGGGTCAACTTCCGGAGGGATTTCATTCACTACACCCAATGGTTATTACCAACTCGTCACCAACTCGTCAATGGTTTGGGCGACCCAAAGGCCGCTCATCACCGATTTAGTCGCTCATCACCGATTTAGTCAGAGAGCCACTGCTTTCACCTACCCAGGAATACTTCACCCATTTGCTCCAATCCTAATCAAAAGGTTGTGGGTTAGCCTGTTTTCTACACTTTTCTACTTTAGAAGAGAAAACCGTTGCTTCAGGTCACAGAAGGCATGGGTTAGCAACAAGACACTTCAAGAGCAAAACGACCGTCATCCGTCACGAGAAAAGCACCGACCAAACCTGGAAACTTATAAATTTTTATGACGATTCAGGATGAGCCAAAGCTTGAGAGTCGGGTTCAAAGCATGACGTAACGATGGCGATCGCTCGACGGGAGAGACAGGGGAGGAGTCCAAGGCAACTTGACTCAGGGGCATTAACCCAGAAGCACTCCATGCGGGTGAGCAAGGCAGGGTTTCAGCAATGAGTCCTTAGCCAAAATGGAGCGCAGTCAGTCGAAAGCGGGCAATGACCTGAAGCGAATCTTCTGAAGCGGAATCCTGTGCTAGAAGATTCTATCAGACCTGTCTAGGTGAGGGGGAAACTGGTGATTTGTGGGTGGGGATGGGGAGGTCGGGGGATGGGGGGATGGGGGATAGGCTCCTTTTGGCGTTGTTTTGGGGAGGGATTTTCTAGGTGGGGGGGCGGATGACTTGGGGGGCGGCTGTGACGGGGAGGGTGATGGGGAGGGCGACGGGGAGGGTCGGTGAATGGCTAAAGGGGAGGTGGATGCCTGACCAGGAGACGAAGAGGCGATCGGCTAAGTGGAGTAACTCGGATTCGTTGGATAGATCCCAGATAGAGCGGTGTTGGAGTTGCTGTCGCCAGCTTGGGGGGAGTCCGGTGAGGCTGTGGATGCTTCCGGCTAAGGCTCCGGCGATCGCAGTTTCCACCCGTGAACCCGAATGCCGAGCGACTCGCAGCAAAGTTATCTGGAACGGATGGGACACTATAGCTTGAGGAAAATCAACCCTGGCTGCGGCTGGCATTCTCTCGCTAAACAGTAACGAGGAAGTTCTATGGGCTTTCAAAACTTCTGGCAACAGGGCTTGCTCACGCAGCGCCAGGGAAATCCAATGGCCGAATTGCTGACAACCCTCGGTAATGGCTGGAGGGCTGTTTGAGAGGGCTTGTTGAATTTGACGGTGCAGAATGTCGGGGGCTTCGTGATAGTAGAGGATGAGGGGGAGGAGAGCGATCGCCACTCCCCAATCAGACGTGGGAGGAAGTGTTGGACTGTCTTTTCCCTCTACTAAAGCGGTGAGTTGTGTCACGGCCAGCTTGCCCCAGAGCGAAGGTGTCTCAACTGCCTCAAATCCCCATCGTTCAACCTCTAGCCAGGATCGCTGAGTTTGGTTTTGAATCTGGGTGTCAGTGTTAATTCCCAGGATTTCACCCAATGCCGCCCCCAGGAGGGCACCTCGAAAGCGATTAACGAGCGAATGTTGCATAAGGTTAATGGTGGAAGGTAAGACTCGCTCAGGGGGAGGAGAAATTTTGAAAACGAAATTATTTTACAATCTCTGGCTGGGGGAGGGGAAAGGGGAAAGGGGAAGGGGGAAAGGGGAAGGGGGAAAGGGGAAAGGGGAAAGTTCATACTCATCGACCCATCCACCCATCGACCCATCCAACCATCCACCCTGAGAACCCCTACCTCCCTGAGAACCCCTACCTCTCAACGGGAATAATGATGGCAAAATTTGCCGACTTCTCGTTTTATGGAAATTCTCACCGCACTTTACCAGATGCCCTGGATTGCAACACTGGGGTTTGGACTTTGGATCTTTGGGTTTGGCTTTTGGGTTTGGATGATTTATGACTGTGCTGGTTTTGCTGGCTCAAGTTCATATGAAACAGGGCGATCGCCCAACTGCCCGAGAAATTTTGCAGACCATGTTAATTAAAGCGAAAGGATCGCCGAGCTATGCCTATCGGCGGAATCGTCATTCGATTCCGCAGGCTGAGAAACTGTTGAAAAGTCTGAAATAGAGGCTGAATCATGAGCGTAGACTATCACCTTGGCCTATCAAGGTAGATCGGTAAGGTAGATCGAG
>JALOOP010000272.1 GCA_025454315.1 Oculatellaceae cyanobacterium Prado106 | reverse complement strand
TTTGTCAACTCTTGAAAAACAGGGTCTATTATGGCAATTAACTCTGTGAGAAGAATCTGAAATGTCCTCATAGCCTTGAATTTGGAATTGCTGAGTTCATAAAACCTTCTATGGAGCATTCCAATGGAGATTCATGGGAACTCATCAGAAGGCTTGGCTCTCCCAAAGTTGGGGGTTGGGGGGCGCGAAATCTAGGAGGGGATCAACAACCGAAACTGAGGTGTCCACGACAATTTCTTTCAGAAGTACTAGGGTTGGGTTAAATCCATGATTTTGTCGCAGCGAAACTGGTTGACGAGATATCGGAGGGTATTGGCGATCGCCCCATGCTCCTGCGGAATCTGATCCACCAACTCTAAAATAGCCTGTTCATCTGTACAAAGCGCCGCTTGATGCAACTGTTCGATCCACTCAGAAGACATGATCGTTAACATTTCAGGAGAGAGGTTATCAAGAACTTCCTGGGAATGCAAAGCAGTCCACTCCGTAGAATTCAATGATGAACGGTTCTGTACGGTGGAATGTTCAGCATTAAATTGATGAGTCTCACCGTAATGCTCATCGTACTGCTCATAGAGATATTTCATCCCAAGATACTCCGCCATCTTGTCAAAAATCATGCCTTCCTGAAACGGTTTACTCACCAAATCATCACACCCCGCAGCCAGGATCTGAGCCTGCTGTTCCTCAAAGGCACTGGCGGTGAGGGCGATGATGATGGTATGTGGATGGGTGGATGGGTGGATGGGTGGATGGGTGGATGAGTGGATGGGTGGATGAGTGGATGAGTGGATGGGTGGATGGGTGGATGAGTGGGTGGGTGGATGGATGGACGGTTCACTCCCCTTTTCCCTTTCCCCTTTTCCCTTTCCCCTTCTTCCTCCAACGCCCGAATCTGCCGCGTCGCCGCATACCCATCCATCCCCGGCATTCGCATGTCCATCCAGATTAGGTGCGGGTGCCAGGATTGCCATTGGGCGATCGCTTCTTCTCCATTCGTCGCAATGCAAGTTTCCAGACCAATTCTGCCGAGGAGTTGCACCATGAGGCTACGGTTTTCCTGGCGATCGTCCACGATCAGAATACGGTAGGCGGGTTGGTTTGGGGCAAGGCGGAGAACACAGCGGTGAATTCGGGGAGGAACAACGGCAGTGGATGCGACGGATGTAACGGGGATAGTAAAGGAGAAGGTGGAACCCTGATTGACTTGGCTGCTGACTTGGAGTTGACCGCCCAGGAGGCGCACAAATTGACGGCTGATGGCCAGTCCGAGTCCGGTACCTTCTCCGGCCTGGTTGCCTGCCCGCGTTTGGACAAAGGGTTGAAACAGTTGGTCAAGGTCGGTAGTCGCGATGCCGCATCCGGTGTCTTCAACTTCGAGATAGATTTGAGTGTTATTTTCAGCGTTGTTTTCAGTGTTTCTTACAGCGTTATTTTCAGTGTTGATTTCAGTCTTACTTTCAGTCTTACTCTCGGTGTTATTCTCGGTGTTATTTTTGCTGTTATTCTCGGTATTACAGTAAACGCTGGCACGCAGATCAATGCGGCCTGTTTCAGTGAATTTGACGGCGTTAGCGAGGAGGTTGATCAGCACCTGGCGGAGTTTGCCTTCGTCGGTTTGGATATATTGGGGCAGGTTGGGGGCGAGGTGGAACTGGAGGTGGAGTTGTTTGGTGTGCGATCGCCCCAAAAACATCTCTTGCAGCGTTTGCAGCAAATGGTGTAGGTCAAATGGAGCCGAATTTAAAGTAATTCGTCCTGCCTCAATCTTGGACATTTCTAGAACATCGTTGATTAGGTTGAGCAGATGTTCGCCGCTGTGGTTGATGGTGGCTAGGGATTCGCGTTGGTTGGTGGTGAGGGCTGCGTCTCGTTCCATCAGTTGGGCAAAGCCGAGGATGGCATTGAGCGGCGTTCGCAGTTCATGGCTCATGTTGGCTAGGAAGGTACTTTTGGCGCGGTTGGCGGCTTCAGCGGCTTCCTTTGCGCCCATGAGGGAAGATTCTACCTGTTTGCGCTCCAGTTCTGCTCCGGCTCGGGCGGCGAAGATTTTGAGAATCATTTCCTGGCCTAAGTCCGGGGGCATGGCTTTGATGTCCATGACCGCTAAGTGGCCAATGACTTTCCCCGCAGAGTCGATCAGGGGAACCCCCAAATAGCTTTCTACGGTCTGGGCAATATGATTTAACGTTGGACTATTTATGGCCGGACTATTGAGCCAGTGGGCAGACTGGGCAAACGCGGATTGCAGCGCTTCTGGATAGTCACAGAGTTGTCCTTGCAGCACCTGGGCACAGGGAGAACCCGCCACGGAATACTCAAAGTTGGGTGCGATCGCCGTCCCCTCCCAAAACGCTAAGGTTTGCACCCGATCGCCCCCATTCCCCACAAACTGCGTCACAAAAGCATAGCGAACCCGCAAAACCTCTGCCAGATAGCGCACACAGGAATGAAAAAACGCATCTCCGGTTTTCTCAGCAGTGCCCTCCATAATTAGCCGCAGGGATTCCTCTCGGTGTCGCCGTTCTGTAACATCCTCAGAAATCGCCAGCAAATGAGTGGCATTCCCCTGGCCATCAAAGAGGGGCAGTTTCCAGCCGCGTACTAAGATGCGATCGGCAGAATGATTCCCCAGCCAATGTTCGGGGAGTTCCAGGAGACTACCGTGGGCGATCGCCGCTTGATCTTCCTGGCGATGATAATCGGCCTGGTCGGCATCAATTAATTCATAATCACTCTGCCCGATCGCCCCCTGACGAGAAAACCCTAGAATCTTTTCCGAGTTTTTATTGATTAAAACATAGCGAAAATCATTGCGAACATCTTTGGCAAACAACGCTAGAGGGATATTATCAATGACGCTATAGAGAAACTGCTGAGACTGTCTCAGTTCCTTTTCTAGCCGCTTGCGTTCTGTAATATTCACCCCAATGCCTAAGACGCTATAGGTTTGGCTTCCAGGCAGTCGAAGCGGTTGTTTTTGCCACTGTAACCATTCAATCTTTTGCTCTAAGGTGGTCACCCTTTCTTCTGCAATAAACGTCCCTTCTTCCGTGGTAATCACCTGCTGATTTTCCCGCAAAAAGCTATCTGCAACCTCGGTGATGGGATGCAAATCATGATCGCGTTTACCGATTAGATCTTCAACGGTCGTGTTGTAGAATTCGGCTGTGGCTTTATTGGCTAACAAATAGCGACCTTCCCAGTCTTTGACAAACACCAAACTGGGATCGGTATCAATCACAGTCCGGAGAAAGGCTTGCTGTTGGCGTAGAATTTCTTCGGCTTGTTTGCGATCGCCAATCTCCACCTGCAACTGCTGATTCACCCGAGTCAAGGCTGCTGTTCGCGCCTGTACTTTGGTTTCCAATTCGGTATACAGCACCCGGAGTTGTTCAATCATTTGATTAAACACCAGAGCCAAGGTGCCCACCTCATTTTCAGCCAAGACGGGCGCAGTAGAGGTCAAATCGCCGGATGCCACCTGGGTTGCGGTTTGGGTAATCGCCAGAATCGGACGCGCCACCCGCTGCGTCCCCCAATACACCCCCATCGCCAGCAGCCCCACCAATCCAATCCCAGTTAAAAGAATGGTTTGGGCTAACTGTCGAGCCGGAGCAAAGGCTTCCTGAGTGCTGATTTCGACCAGCAGCGCCAGGTCATTGTGTTCCAACCAGCGATAGACACCCAAGACTTCCTGCCCCTGATAATTGGCATAAATGCCGTTGCCATTTTCACCGCTAGCGGCTCGGGCAATGCCCTCGCTATTGATGCTAATGGGCTCACCTGGCTGGGTCTGAGGCTTCCTGGAAATGAAAATATTGTAGAATTCGGTGCTGCCGCCTTGATTGGGCAGCGTACTGCCGACCAGATAGGTTTCCCCCGTTTTCCCCAGGCCAGGGCGCTTGCGGAGAATTTCGTCAATGCGGCTGAGGTTGAGGTGAATGGCAATGAAGCCAATTTGTCGTTTCTTTGCGTCCACTAGCGGACAGGCGAAGGTCATGCGCGGATCGCCTGCGGTGGGTGAGGAGTAAAAATTGGGATAGAAATGGGCATCGCCTTCATGGGGCAAATAGCTGTACTGTACCAAAGATTCAAATTTGCCTTCCTGCTGGGGGTTCGTGGACAGCTTAATGCGTCCCCCAGGAGAGAGGATCAGGATTTCGTCAATGCTGGAATGTTCATCGGCGATCGCCTTCAGTCCGCTAAATAGATGACGGTAAGCCTCTTGACGATCGGCTTGCAGCGTCGGATTAGCTTGCAGCACCGAGTCCGATTGCAGAATCAGCCTCGCCTGCTGCTGAAGATCGGGCGAAGCAACCAGGGTTTCCACTTCCTCCTGCTGGTCGCTCACCCAACGATTGAGTTCATCTTCCTTGAGGTCGGCGGTTAGATAGAGTTGTTTAACAATCGTATCTTGCAGCGCCGCCCGAGATTGGAGAAACACCAAAGCGCAAATGCTGCCCACCGTCAGCAAGGACAGACAAAGGACATAGCTGAGCATTTGAGCAATGAGGCTGCGCTTGAGGAGTTTCATTAGGGTTAGGGAATAGAACTGATTCGCGAATCTCCTGGAACGATTTTTGATGTTTTTAGAAGTTTAATTTCCCCATTCAGCAAAAATTTGCTCAATTCGAGCGATCGCCCGATCCACCGCAGCTTCAGGCGATTGCTTGTCCTGAATCACCCAGCCGAGTGCCTGCCCCCAGACATTCTCCGCCTGCACTTGAGCATAAGGAGGATGCTGTACTTGATAAAACGGACGGGTTTTCTGCTGAAATTGCTGGATTGCCACTGTCAAATGTGGATCAGTCGAATCCTTCCAATAGGCATCTTTAAGCGCATTGGGCGTGACGGGAAACCAGCGTCCTAGAGAGCTTTTAATGTAAGTATTAAGCCGTTCCGGTTGAATCAGGTAGGTCAGAAAATCTTTCGCAGCTTGGAGATTGGCAGTGCCGTCAAACACTAGCGCTTGTTTGATTGAAACGAGATAACGGGGCGGTTGACCATCGGGATTGTTGGGCAATCCTCGGGTGGCGATTTTTTGGGTGTACAGGTCGGTTTCTTCCCGCTGCGAAGCCGGAATCGAAAGACTGGGATTGAGCGTCATAACAAAGTTTTGATTCAGAAATTTGACGTTGTTATCTGAATCGAGCCAGTTTGTGGCATCTAGCGGGACATAGCCCTGTTGATAAAGTTGGGTTAACCAGGCGATCGCATCGATTAACCCCTGTTTCACGCGCGGTTCCCTCAACTGTAACTTTCCCTGTGCATCAAACAATGCAACATGATTCGCTTCTAGAATCTGCTCAAATATAAAAAAACTATCTCCCGCCTTACTAGAAACCGGAATTCCCAAACCATAGACTTCGTTGTTTCCCTGCTGTCGCAATCTATCCTGAACCTGTTGCCAAAACTGCCAAAATCCCGACCAGTCACTAGGAATATCGGCATCGGTAAAACCAGCCTGATTCAACAGATCCCGCCAATAATGCACATGCAGCATCTGTTGCTCAATCGGGACGGCGTAATAGCCCAGATTTTTCTTCTTTTGGTTGTTCAAATAAGCAGAGGCCAGAGCCGTTTCCGTATATTGATCTTTGACCGGGGTAATAACTTCTGAAACATCTGCAAGTTTCCCCTCCGCAGCCCAACGTGGCGTGATGGTGTAATCCGCCCGATGGGCAAACACAATGTCGGGCGGGGTTCCTTTATCGAGGGCGATCGTCGTCTGGTTCAAAATATCGTCAGAGCTAAACAGGGACAGTTTCACCGGAACCTGACTTTGCTGCTCCCAGTCGTCGATGACCTGCTGCAACGCCTGATCTTCAGCCGGATAGAAGCCGCGATTCCAATAAATTTGCAACGGAACAGGCGCGGTCGGTTGAGCCGCTTTTTCCCGTTGTCCCTGACTACAGGCGACCAGAACGGCGATCGCAACTCCCAACAGCAATCCTAGGGCGATCGTGGGGATACGGCGATGCGGAAGTATCCAAGAGTTCATGATTGTTCCAAGGGGGCGATGGGGTAAAGTGACGGACTGAATTCTGAATCAATGGATATCAATGCATTGACTTTAATCTATCCTCACCTGTTGTGTCAGTTCCAAAATTCGATCGCAACGAAAATTATTAACCAGTTGAGCCAAGGCGCTTACCGTGCTTCTCTGTGACTCTGGCATTTGTTCTAGTAGATGAAAAATCTGTTCCTCATCCGTTCGCAAAGCCGCCTGATTCAATTGCTGAATCCAAGGTTGTGGCATTTGCGCTAGTTGTTCTGAGATTTGGTCTTCGGGTGTGACTTTGGCGATCGCCTCACGGGTCAACGCGATGGATAAAGACAAGTCATTCAATCTTTGTCCTGAAGTATTCTGAGAATCTATCTGAGAATTCATCTGAGAATTTATCTGAGAATTCTGGCGCTGCTGCTTGGCGCTTTCCAAAAACTCATTCACCAAAATTAAAAGTCGCTCAGCACTTTGCGTAATAATGGCGGCACTCTCCTGCTGAGTGGGATTGAGGTCGGGATCGCGCACCAGTCGCTGCGAAAATCCCAGAATCGCATTGAGCGGTGTCCGCATCTCATGGCTAATCTGAGCCATGTCCGCCTGAGCAATCGACTGAAAATCACTCGACTGAGAATTACTTGGCTGGGAATTACTTTGATTTGTAGCAGAAGCGTTAGAACGCGCCAGCAATAATAACTTTTGCTCAACCCAAACGGAATTAAATACGTCTTGGTAAATGCGATTTGCAACTTTGAGATAGCCCTGATGTAACACCACCAAACCACTCAACAACAACTCAATTTGTCCGGGAGAATCCTCAAACGGAATTTCTACATCCTGAAGCAAACTTAAATACTGCTCTAGCAGTCCCCCGATCGCCTGTTGACGGTTCAAGATGCGATCGCGAATGGTCTTCAAATGTTCCGGTTCATCCTGGGCTTCCCAGTTTTCGATGAGATGCGATCGCACCAATTTCTCCACCGCCAACATGGGCAAATTGTAATAAAGCTGGATCAAATGGGGATGGGCGATCGGCAGTTCTGCGTCCAACCGATGATCGGCATCTTCGGGCTGAACTGGACGACTCTGCTCCTGTCCCCGGTTCTGGACAATAATGCGACAAAGTTTTTGGGTGAGAAACGGCTGTCCACCCGTCCATTCCAAGATTTCTTTGAGTACCGCTTGGGGATTGCTGACGCTGCCTTCGAGTCCGGCAATTAGCGGCTGGGCTTCGGTGAGTTGGAATCCCTGGAGTGCGATCGCCCGCCCCAGATTAAACGGTGTCAGAAACGGATCTTGGATCAAACTGGCAGGGGTAGCAACGCCAAATAGCGCCCAGTTGAGGCGATCGTAACGCGAATCTTCAGCCCGTTGATTATAGCAATAGCGAATGAACGCAAAGAAATCATCTACGGCAAAATCCAAGCTGAGAACGCTGTCAATTTCATCAATGAAGATAAAGATGGGTTCTGGAATTTGCACGAGCAAAATTTCTTCCAGAAATAAGCTGAATCGTTGCAGATAAGACCATTCTTTTTTGCCGTTCCACCAGGCGATCGCATCCACCCGTTCCCACAGGTCAAACCCGCGAATCAAATCCGTCAAAATGCCCACATACCATTGATCCGGCGTAATATTTCGACTGCCAATGCGCGTCATATCAATCGAAGCACAGCGCATCCCTTCCCGCTCCAGCCGATGCTTCACCCGCAGGCGCAAACTCGATTTCCCCATCTGCCGCGAACTAAACACCGAGCAAAGTTCCCCGGCTCGCAAACCCTGGTAGAGATCGACATCCGCCTGTCGCTCCACATAGGTCGGCGCATGGGTCTTTAAGCTGCCGCCCACCTGATATTCATAGCTGCTGCCGGGGTTCACCATAGGGTTGTCGATTCACGTTGAAAGGAGAAAATGAACGTTGAATATGAACGTTGAAGATGAACGTTGAGACTAAGAACGATTGATGTTGAAACTAGAGACGATGAACGTTGAAGATGAACGGTAAGAATAAACAGTGAAGATGAACGTTGAGACTAAGAACGATTGATGTTGAGACTAGAGAAGATGCACGTTGATGATTAACGTTGAAAATAGAGACGGTACAATTCACGACTAGGCACGGCTTGATTTCCCTGAAGCTTAATCAGACCAAGACTTTCTAATTGGTAGGTGGTTATTGTTTCTAACGGTTTCGGATCGTTGGTTAGGACTTGTTGGAGGGCGATCGCCAACTTCGGATTTTCAGCTAACAAGTGATCCAATTTCCGCAGATGATCGCCATAAATTCCCGTTGCGGTTGGTGCTTCCTGCAAAAACTGGTCAAGGGTAAGCGTCTTTTGAGCAAACTCATACAGCGCTAAACGGATTAAATAAGGATGACCTCCCACCAGATTGAGTAAAGCGCTCAGGTGAGCGGCTTCGGTTTCTGCGTCGGGCCAGGTGAGGGCATGGCGATCGGCCAAATCCCGCACCTGGTTCAAAGAAAACTCCGGCAATCGCAGCGGCAACCCCACATTAAACGGCGATTGGTTCAAATTCAGCGGCAGATAAGCCTCGGTCGAATGCACCACCACCAGCCGCAATTTCTGCCAAATCTCAAACTCGGAAGCATCCTCATACCAGGAGCGCAGCAACGGCAAAAATTCCATCGCCATGTCCGGATATTCAAACAAGCGGTTCGTTTCATCCAGCGCCAGCATCAGCGCTACATCGACATTCTTCAGCACATAGCGCTGCATATACAGCGTGCAACTCATCTTGCTGCCCAGGTCAGCACTCCAATAGGTTTCCAACTGGGGCGGCAACCCCAACTGCTGGCTAACATTGGCACAAAACCAGCGCAGAAATTTTTCCAGCGACCCCAATACGCTACTCTCCGCCCGCTGCAAATTCAGACTCACCGTCTGGAACCCAGACTGCTTCGCATGAGCCACTAACCGATGCATCAAAGATGACTTGCCCATTTGCCGAGGTGCCCGAATCCGCACCAAGCTGCCCGGTTGATGCAAGGCGGCGCAGGCTTGTTCCTCGAAGGGCGATCGCACCACATAAAACAGCGACTGCAACGGCACCACGCCATCCGGAAATTCCAAACTTTCAGGAATTGCAACATCGGATACCAAGGCCATCGATGATTCTTTCTTCGGCAATGCGGTGGACTGTGCGGCGGTCTGCTGTTCCTGCTGATATCGTCGGAGGGCGGACTGGACGCTTTTTTTGGTAACGCGATCGCCCAACACATCCGATAGATCATGCCAAAGCTGCGATCCCACATCTCGGATATAGCCCGCGTCGTAGCGCAACTCTTCGGCAATTTCTTCATAGCTTTGTCCCGCCCAAGATCGACAGAAGACAAGCTGCTGCAAATCGTTGAGATGTTTCGGCTCCAATGCCGCTTCAACCAGCGTCAGGGCTTCTTCGACATTCATGGCAGGCAAGGAATGGGGGGCTTGAGAGGCGATCGAATCCATATCGGCACCGTTTTATGATTCTATGGCACTCGGAACTGAATCAAGAAACGATTTTGGGAGAGTTGCTTTGCCCCCTCTCCCAAAATCTTGGAATCAGTTCACCCTATTTAGCCTATGAAATGAAGGGGCGATCGTCTGTAGGGAAAAGTCAGATTTTGTCTGATAGCGGCAGAGGGTGGGGAGTGGGGAGTGGGGAGATGGGAGTTGGGGATTTGTTTTGCGGAGGACTCTTGGGGAGGTACTTTCTGGGTGGATGCGATCTTTGTAGTGGCGATCGCCTTATTCCTAAGGATTGAAAATGAAATAACTTGATACCCTTCCCTCAAGACACAAACAGATAAACCTCTCTGCGTCTCTGCGTCTCTG
>JALOOP010000271.1 GCA_025454315.1 Oculatellaceae cyanobacterium Prado106 | reverse complement strand
AAACAAGGCCAACAGGCCACCCTCGAACTCGTCCTCTACAGCGTCCTGGAAACCGTTCGCCTCTCGGCCTACCTCCTCTCACCGCTGATCCCCAACATCAGCACCGCTGTCTATCAACAGTTGGGCTACACCGCCGATTTCAACGATCGCACCCTCTGGGCAACCCTGCCCTTTGACACCCACACCCACTGGGGAGCACTGCCGCCCGGACAGCCTCTGGGCACTGCTCAACCCGTCTTCAAGCGGCTAGAGCTACCGACTCTCCCTGATACCCCTGCCTCCTAGTTCAATTCCCCAACGAAAGATCAAAAAATCCTTTGATCTTTCACTTGATCTTTCACTGATTCAATTTCTTCAACCTTGATTAGGATAGGGGTTCCTTTCAGTCGCTGGGTCGAGTTTGTTTTCCGGTTTGTTTTCAGTTATTGGTTTTCAGTTATTGGTTTTCAGTGATTAGTTTTCAGTTTAGTCGTCCTATTCTCGGTGACTCATCATGGGTTAATTTTCCATCCTGATGACCACTTCCTCATAACCAAGCCCCTTATTCGGTTCATTTCTTACTTAGCGCGATTACTTAGCTTGTTTATTTCCTTGTTTTCTGGTCTTGTTAAACCTTCTGATAAAAATCCCGAGGTATGAAAAATCATGTTCAACAACAATCATCACCATTCCCATCCTGAAGGGGATTCCATGTTCACGCCCGAGCAGGTTTTAGAAAACCGGGGTCGGGTGGCCATTTTCATTGACGGTTCCAATCTGTTTTACGCAGCCCTGCAGCTAGGCATCGAAATCGACTACACCAAACTCCTCTGCCGTTTGACTGCGGGTTCTCGGCTGCTGCGCTCCTTCTTCTACACCGGGGTCGATCGCACCAACGAAAAACAACAGGGCTTCCTCCTGTGGATGCGCCGCAATGGCTACCGGGTGATCTCCAAAGACCTGGTGCAACTGCCGGATGGTTCCAAGAAAGCCAACTTGGATGTGGAAATTGCCGTGGATATGATGGCGCTGGTAGGTTCCTACGACACGGCAGTACTAGTCAGTGGCGATGGCGATCTGGCTTATGCGGTGGATGCGGTCAGCTACCGGGGGGTGCGGGTCGAAGTGGTGAGTCTGCGATCGATGACCAGCGACAGCTTGATCAATGTGGCCGATCGCTACATCGACCTCGACTCCATCAAAGAAGACATCCAAAAAACACCGCGCCAAGGCTATACCTACCGTCCGCTTTCGGGAATTGGTTTAGCAGATGATGGCATTGATGATTAATTTGGCAGATTAATTTATTTAAAAGACTGGATTGAAAGATTAGTCTGGAGAATTAGCTTAAATAGCTAGTCTGAATGAGGCATCTGGACAATCCTGAATCATCCAACTTTGTATTCTTGAGTTGGGGGCGTCAGGGGATCTGCTTTATCCTCAATAGCCTGTGCTTTGTTCTGCTGCTCCGTTCTGCCCGATGCTAGGCGATGCCTGGATCGGTGGAATTGAGTTGGGGTGACTCGGCGATCGCACTTGGGACAGGACGACTCTGGGTCTGGTTGTACTGAAGCTCCCAGGCTTTCAGGAGAATCAGGTATTCATAAAATGCCTGAAGCACGCACCAGGTGAAGCCTGCCCGACCGTCTAAGCAGCCGCCTAGCAAGAGATACATATAGAAAAACCGGACGACCGGACGCAGAGGCACGCGGAGGGAGAGATCCTTGAGGGCGCGGCGGCGTTCGACCTCGGTTGCGCCGAAAATCAGCTTGCGCCAGTTGACGGTGCCATATTGCAACTGGTTGAGGGTTTCGATCGCCTCATCGGTGGAATAGCGGTTGTGCTTGTCGATCCAGCGGCTGAGTCCTTTGCTACAGGTGAAGTGAGGGTAGGTTTCCTGGAGAAATCCAGTGGTACCGTTGACGACTTCTCGCTCGGTGTGGCCATAGTCCGCAAACCAAACTTTGCCCCGCTGAAACAGGCGCAGTTGGTAGCGGGGGTATTGGGTGCTGCGCCGAATCCAGCGCCCCATGAACATGACCCGCTCAGCCACATAATAGCCAATATGCTGCTCCTGCTGGGTGGCTTGCAGACATTCCTGGAACAGTTCAGGGGTCATGCGCTCATCGGCTTCCAGGATGTAGACCCACTCGTACTTGGGCGGGATGTTTTCCAGCATCCAGGTGCGTTGTTTGCCGTGGCTCTCAAAGGCATGTTCAACCACGCGAATCGGGTAGCTTTGGGCGATCGCCACCGTGCGATCGCCGCTACAGGAATCCACCACAATCACATCATCCGACAAGCTAGCCGACTCAATGCAGGCGGCAATATCTAGCTCTTCGTTGTAAGTCAGGATGTAAATCGAGAACATGGTTTGAGAGGAAGTTGGGGATATGGTTCAGGGCAGACAGCTTAGGACGGGCATCTCAAGGCTGGCATCAGGGTTGAATCATTGAACTCATCGAATCTCTAGGACATTTCATCAAAGACATCAAAGAATTCCAATCGAAGACATTGAATCTTAGGCGTTGTATTGAAGCCATTGAATCTCAGACGTTGAATCTCAAACGTTCAATCGACGTTGAATCCCAGATGTTCAATCAAAGATAGGAATCAGAAATGACTCAGACACCTCATAAGACATTACATCTGGCCTAGATTCCTCAACCCAGACCAACCCACTACGATAAACCCTGCTGCTAGCAGTAGACTGCTAATGCCAATTCTGAGGCCAGACTTGAGGGCTTCGGTTTGAGCGGTTTTTTCGGCTTGGAGCTTTTCGGTGCCGATGCGGGTTTGGAGTTGGTCGCGGGTTTCTTTTTCGCGCTGTTGGAGGAAGGGGTCAACTTTCTTGGGATCGGCCTTGAAGTCGCGGATCAGTTGTCCTTGTTCTCTGGAGAGTTGGCCGCCGTCTTCTAATTGCTTGAGTTGTTCATCGGTGGCGCTGATCAGTTGGTTGATTTGCTGGCGTTGGGAGCTAATTTCGGTATTGAGCTGATTGCCTAACTCGGTCTGGGCTTGCTCAGCGCGCTGGTTGATTTGGGCGATCGCCTGCTCATTGCTCCAGCCAATGTTCATGAGATGTAGCGGAAACAGAACGACGTACATTAACCCCAGCAGACTCGCCAAGGCAAACGCCCAGAATCGAGGATCGGTGAACAGGCTCTTGCGCTCCGGCAAGTTGCCCAGATTGCTATCGACCCAAAAGCCAGTAATAAATAGGACAATGCCCACCAGTGGAACAATGCCGCGATCGACCATTTGGGTGGTGAAGCCGATTTGCCACTGGCGATCGCCAAAGTTGTAGGGCATGGCGGCAATGACCAGGTCGAGCAGCGTCGCCAGAATGATGACGATGCCGACGGTTTTGAGAGTCCGGGAGACAAGGACTGAGAGATTGGATGCTTGAGTTGAACGCATGGCAGAAGTTAGGATTGAAGGTTTTCGCTAAGGTAGAGCAGGGGCAAGAATACCAAAGCTTCATTAAACACGATGGTGGTCAATGCAGCCAGCTAAATACTTTGGAATCGATCCCAAAGAAACTCAACCGTAGAATTCCCTGGAATTTGGGCAATGCAACAATTTGTAGCGGGGGCGATCGCGGTTTTTTCGGTGGTTAGAGAAGAATTGGAGAAGGTTTAGGAATGAGCGGTAAGTCGGTTGGAAAAATTTGAACCGCAGAGACGCAGAGACGCGGAGGGATTTTTTTCTTTGCTTGTAAATTGTTTACTTGTGACTCGGTGGAAGAATTGGTTGGCGATCGGGATCGAAGGACTCTGATCCTAGATTCTTTCTTAATCTGGCCTCAAAACAGATTGAACCCCTTAAAGTAAGTGCAGGTTCTCCGCCGTTGCTCTGCATTCCCTACTGAATCGCTATGACTGACAAATCCTTAGAAATTTTGCCGGATAAATCTTCGCTGATTGAGCGATCGCTCCAACTCGTCCTCAAGAAAATGGTGACGGCGATCGAGCAAAAGGGACAATGTACGATCGCCCTGTCCGGCGGCAGCACTCCTAAGCCGCTCTACGAAGCCTTGGCCAGCCAAGATCTACCCTGGAACCAAATCCATATTTTCTGGGGAGACGAGCGCTATGTCCCAGCCTCCCATCCCGATAGTAACGAAGGGATGGCGCGTCAGGCTTGGCTCAATCAAGTGCCCATCCCGGCTGCCAATATTCACGCCATGATCACCAATGAGGCTGATCCGGCGATCGCAGCCCAAAAAACCGAGCAGCATCTCCAAGAATTCTTCAAAGTCTCGCCCGGTGTCTTCCCGGCGCTAGACATTATTTTGCTGGGCATGGGGGCAGATGGTCATACCGCTTCTCTGTTTCCCCATACAGAGGCGTTGCAGGTGTGCGATCGCCTGATCACCGTCGGCAATAAAGATGGCCAACCCCGCCTCACCTTCACCATCTCCTTAATCAACCAGGCTCACTGTGTCCTCTTCGTCGTCGCCGGAGCCGACAAACAACCCGCCCTCGCCCAAGTCTTTGCCGACCAAGGCGATGCCCTCACCTATCCCTCCCGCTTCATCAAGCCGCAAGGTGAGTTGATTTGGCTGCTGGACTTTGCGGCAGGGGAGATCTTGGCAGGCTGAGGGGGGGGAGGGGTGGATACGTGGATGGGTAGATAGGTGGATGGGTGGATGGGTGGATGGGTGGATGGGTGTTTCAGGGGATGCCTTCTCCTAAGCACAAGAAATTCTGCAGAAGGAATTTTTAGACGTGTGAATGAGTCCACTTCCTAAACACAAGAAATTCTACAAGAAAGAATTTTCAGAGGTGTAAATGGTTCCCCCCTCCCTCACCCATCCACCCATCCACCCTGTCACCCATCCACTCCCCACTCCCCACTCCCCACTCCCCACTCCCTCCCCCCACATCTTGTATTTCTGTTGCATCCCCTCTAACTCTGCTTCACCTTTTCTTCTCTTGTGCCAAAATAGCGGCAGAAGTTGCAACGATGACCAGAGCACGGTTCGTTTGCTGTGACTTAATCCATTGGTGAATTTTCCCATCCCCTATTTTGATCCTGGTAACGGAGTAAGAGTGGCATGATCGTCTGTCCTAATTGCAACCACCAAAATCCTGACGGAGCGGTTCAGTGTGAAGCTTGTTACACTCCGCTTCCCATTCTGACAAGCTGTCCGAACTGTGGAGCAACCGTGCAGGCGGATGCCAGTTTTTGCGGTCAGTGTGGCTTTAATCTGAAAGCGGCTCAGGTCGCACCTGTACCTGCTGAAGCGGCGGTCGCTCAAGCTGTCCCTGATCCCAAGCCCGATGACCTACCGGAGTTGCCAGTGATTGAACCTCTTGTCCCTCCCGACCCCCTGATTGCCAATCCTGACTTGGGCAGCATTCCCCCCACTGAAGAAGCTCCCGACGAAGAACCTGTGACGGGCGGCACCGATCCTACGACCAGCGGCGATGATCCGGCTAATGCACCTCAACCTATGGCGATCGCATCTCCGGCTGCAATGTCCCCAGCCCCAGGAGCCTACTCCACCCAACTGCAAACCCAAACGGCTCGAATGCTGCATGTCCAGAGCAATACCATCCTGGAGTTGCCGACGAATCTCACCGTGATTCACATTGGTAAGCCCAACGATCGCGTCCCGCCCGACATCGATGTTTCTGGGTTCCAAAACTCCGAAATTGTCTCGCGCATCCATGCCGATATCCGAGTTGAACCGGATGCTTTTTATATTGAAGATGTGGGTAGCTCGAATGGCACTTACATTAACAATGCGCCTCTGCCTGCGGGGAACCGCCATCGATTGCGATCGGGCGATCGCATCGCCTTGGGCAAGGGAGACAAAGTAACCTTCCTATTCCAGGTCTAGCCGTTTAGGTCTGGAATCTGGGTAACTGGGCAGATTTTTACCACAAAGCCTCGTTTCTAGGCTCAATCAGCACTACAGAAACACAAAATATTTTTGAAGGGTGAAGGGAGAAGTGGGCTGTGCCTGCCTCTCCCTTCGCCTTCCCCTTCCTTCAAAAATATTTCAAAGAATTGAACCAGAATGCACTATCCAGCAACTGGGATCATGCGTTCAGAAACCCACTAAGGTAAACCTTGTAGTCGTAATCAGGGTTAGAACAAAAATCTTGTCAGCAGTTCTGGAGCAGGCAGAACAATAATCACCAATAAACCCAGTGCCAGTAGTCCTAAGAAGTCTCGTTTGTTGTCAAGTTCGCTGACATCGTTGAGGGCGGGTTCATCGACGACGGGCATGAGGAACAACAGCACTGCCCACACCAGGAACTCTCGCTGAACCAGACCCAGCGCCAAGACCAGGAATCGGGCGATTTGGCCAATTCTGGCTCCGTTACGCTGACCAAACATGGCATGGACAATGTGGCCTCCGTCCAGTTGACCCACGGGCATCAGGTTGAGCGCGGTGATGATCACACCGAGACAACCCGCGATCGCCATCGGGTGCAGCTTCAGCGCCTGGTCTAAGGATAGCTGAGCGCCCAACGCCGCTTTGCTAAAGAGCGTCAATAATAATGATCCTGTCGGACGAAAGGAGTTGGGGTTAAGCAGGCTGGAGGTTTCCTGGAGGGGAATGGGCGTGGAGTGCGCTAATCCCCAGAGCAGGATGGGAACTGCAATGATAAAACCTGCCAGTGGCCCCGCAATACCGATGTCGAACAGGGCTTTGCGGTTGGGGATGGGCGATCGAATTTGGATGAATGCGCCGAAAGTGCCAAAGGGGAAAATTGTGGCGGGTGGAACGGGGATGAAGTAGGGCAAAGTGGCTCGAATGCGATAGCGCTGGGTGGCGAAGAAGTGCCCCATTTCGTGAACGCCCAGAATGGCCAGAAGGGAGAAGGCGTAGGGTAGCCCGGTGAGGAGTTGGGCAAGATTGTCGGGAGCTTGCTGACTGGTGGGATTCGCCGGATCGATGGGATTGAGGATAGCGTAGCCTGCGAGACAGGTCGTGAGTAGGGTGGCCAGCAGCAGGCCGATCGCCAACACAGGACGCAGCCGAAAATCTCCGGCGGTGGGATTGGCAGCGGTTTTGACCAGGGGATTTGGCACCAGGGCAAAGAAGGGTTTGCCTTGACGATCTTCCTGGAAGACGAGGAGGAAGCGATCGCCAAAATGCTCTTTAATATTTCCGTTAATCGTCCGGTAGGCCAGGTCGGGCTTGCCACGCAACTGTCCTCGGCAAATCATGGCCTGGGGACGGTATTCAATATTTTGAAGATAGTAGAGCGACCAGGGGAAGCAGTTTTTGAGCGCTTCTTCTTCTTCCCGGCTGATGGGTCGAGGGATATTTTTCTTTTCGGGGGCGATCGCCAGAGCCTCGCGGCGGGGTTCCATTCGAGTTTGCTGGGCGGTATCGGTTTGAACGGGGCGACCCAACTGCACGAGAAACCAGTATAGTACCGGGCAGGCGACAAAGGGGCCGAGCAAGAGCAGCGGCGGAATCGGTTCGCTCTCTCCTTTGATCAGCATCCAGCCTGTCCAGATGAAGACGGGCAGCATCATCACCAACCATAGAATCCAGATGGGCGTGCGCGTAATGTCGGCGACACTACGACGCACAATAAAATAGGTCAGGATTCCCAGTAGAAGTAGCCAAAATAACATGCTGAGGACTCGATAAATCGGTTAAATCTGCGGCTGAACCCCTAAGATAGCGAACTCAATGCCCCATCCGATACGAACGCTTGTTAGATTCAAGCATAGCGCTTTCGGCTGAACCTCGCTTACGTGGGAGGGGATCGGAGGGTAGAAATTTACTTTAGGAAGGGGAGTGGGGAGTAGGGAGTAGGGAGTGGGGAAGTGGGGGGATGGGTAAAAGCCTCTCCTTTCGCCTTTCGCCTTTTCCCTTTCGCCTTTTCCCTTTCGCCTTTTCCCTTTCGCCTTTTCCCTTTCGCCTTTCGCCTTTCGCCTTTTCCTTTTCGCCTAACGGGATGAGGCGGTGGGGGGTGGGGGCGATCGCAAAAAACCTTGGAGGAGGAATGCAGGTTGGGCATTTCTTCTCCAAGGCTTTAGTTTACAGATTGAGTTGGATAAGCGGTTAGAACCTGTAGAACCTGAAATAGAACCTGAAATTTCAAGGTCTGAGTTCCAGTCCTCTTTCTAGTTCTCCTAAAGGTGAGCTTCCAGAACAGACGCTTCGTCAAGAGTTTTGGAACTCTGGAGCATTACGGGTCTTGCGGGTTGAATCACCGAGGATTGTAGGAGGGGGGTTCCGGTGACGGAGTTGTTGGCTAGGTTGAACAGAGGGTTGGACAGGATGCCAGCCAGGGAGGTTGCTACCAGGCAAACAATGAGTCCCACTTGGAGCGGGCGCATACCGAAAGCAGTCCAACTGATGGCGGGGTAGTTTTTGACCGCTTCGGACATTTCTTCTGGCTCTTTGACCACCATCATCTTGACGACGCGGATGTAGTAGTAGATGGAGACGACACTGGTAAGTAGACCAATCAGCACCAGCCAGTAGGCTCCTGCCTGCCAGCCTGCCCAGAAGAGATAGATTTTGCCGAAGAAGCCTGCTAGGGGTGGGATGCCGCCGAGCGAGAGCAGACAGATGCTGAGGCAGAGGGTGAGGAGCGGGTCTTTTTGATAGAGGCCGCTGTACTCGGTGATTTCGTCGGTTCCGGTGCGGAGGGTGAAGAGAATCACACAGGCAAAGCCGCCCAGGTTCATAAACAGATAGACCATTAGGTAGAAAACCATGCTGGCATATCCGGCATCGGTGCCAATGATCAGCCCGATCATGACAAACCCGGCCTGACCGATCGAGGAGTAGGCCAACATCCGCTTCATGCTGCCCTGTGCTAGGGCGACGACATTGCCCAGCACCATGCTGAGGAGCGCCAGAGCGGTCATGACAAAGTGCCATTGCTCCGACACCATAGGGAAGGCGTTGACCAGCAGACGGATCGCTAGGGCAAAGCCTGCGGCCTTAGAACCGACTGAAAGGAAGGCGACAACGGGTGTGGGAGAACCTTCATAAACGTCTGGAGTCCACTGGTGGAAGGGGACGGCGGCAATTTTGAAGGCGATTCCGGCGATCACAAAGACTAGGGCAATGACAACCCCAATCGATTCATTGGCGTTGTTGGCTAGCAGGTTGGTGGTGATTTGACTGAGGCGGGTTTCGCCCCCAGACAGTCCGTAGAGGAGGGACACCCCATAGAGAAAGATGGCCGAGCTTGCAGCCCCAATCAGCAAATATTTGAGAGCGGCTTCATTGGAGCGGGGATCGCGCTTCATGTAGCCGGTGAGCAGGTAGGAGGCGATACTGAGGGTTTCTAGGGAGACGAACACCATCACGAGTTCATCGGCTCCAGAGAGAAACATGCCGCCCAGGGTGGCCGTCAGCAGGATGACGATGAATTCGCCTAGGGGGGTGCCAGACTGCTCGACGTAGCGAACGGAGAGGAGCAGGGTGACGGACGCGGACAGCGCGACGATGCCTCGGAAGACAATGCTTAGATCATCGGCGTTGAAGCCGCCGAGGAAGCCATTGGGCGTAGGGTTGTTCCACTGGAAGTAGAGGGCGACAATGGCCGAAAGGAGGCCACCGATCGCAAAGTAGGGTGTCCAGCGAGAAGCCGCGCGACCCGCAATCAGGTCACCGAGCAAGACCGTGAGAAGCGTGATGATGACAATCCCTTCTGGAAGGATCGTTCCAGCATTTAACTGGGCTGCAAGGTTGGCAAAGTCCATAACGTTCTGACAAGTTGAAGAGTATCAACAGATAAGGAGTTCTGATGATCCTGAAAGCCTTACACCAATAGAGGTTAACAATTTTTGACAATCAGAGCGATCGCTGAAACGGCGTAAAATCGTTCTGAATTTGGAATTGCTGCAGTACTAGCCGATTACCCGATTACAGGGCTAGTCTATAACATAGTCCATAACAGTAGAAGCGATCGCCAGACAAATCGGATATCTCTTCGGGTAGATTTCCTTTTGGTCAGTTTTACCGAGTCTTGAGGATTCGGTGACCACTGGATCGTAAAAATTCCTTAACTAAGTGAATCATACCGTGTGAGCTTGTTCAATCTTGATGGGAATAAAGACAACTCTCAAAAATCTAGCTTTACTTCTGCTGATGGAAACCATAAGTTTAGGTCAGCAGAACTTTTTGACGAGACTGGTTTTACCAGAATGGGACAGGGAGGAGTCTACATCGAGGGCATGATTGAGGGCATGTTTGAAGGATCTAAGGATTTTTCAAAGGATCTGAAGGATCTTCTATAGTTAGCAGCCTATTTTGAAAGCCCGTTGATTCAACCTGTATTCCCCTTCTTTTTTACTCCTTGAGGAATTGCCCTCATCCAGAGTCTGAAGAAACATGACAAATCTAGCGTTAGGTTCCCTCTTCCTGGATGGCTTATGGATAAGTTGGGTTTATCATGCGGTAATCTGGAGCGATCGCCGCTTCGGAGTTCAAGAAAATTTTAGAGTTCCTGTACGGGTTGGAGTTCATTCCTAGAA
>JALOOP010000009.1 GCA_025454315.1 Oculatellaceae cyanobacterium Prado106 | reverse complement strand
TCTCCATTTGCTTGCGTTGGGTAATGTCCCAACCTTCCGAGATCAGCAGGATAACCGCCCCTGTTTCATCACAGAGAGTTTTCAGCGTGGCATCCACGGTTCGCAGTACGCCATCGACTCCAGGAAACGTCACTTCAAATCGAACAAACCCTTCCTGAACAGCCGTTTTCACCCAAGTTTTGATCTGCTCCTGCAACGACAGTGAATGGACAAAACAAGGCAACTGCCAAATGGGCTGATGGATCACCTGCGATCGCGTTGCCCCGATCGCCGTCAAAGCCGCCTCATTGATCTCCAACAAAATGCCTTGGGGAGACATCAAGGTAGAAAGTTGAAAGGTGCCCTCAAACACGGCGCGAAATTGGCGATCGCTCTGTTTCAACGCCGCTTCAGCCTGCTGCAATGCCCCAATATGCTGCTCCAACTGTTGGGTCAAGCGCCGCAGTTTCAAATGCACATTAACCCGAGCAATTACCTCTTCTTTTTGCAGAGGCTTGGTCACATAATCCACCGCTCCCAGCGACAGACCCTTAGCCTGATCCACCGGATCGCTCATCCCCGACATAAAGATGATGGGAATCGCCTCCGTGTCAGGATGCGCCTTCAACTGACGGCAGACCTCAAACCCATCGACCTTGGGCATGAGAATGTCCAGCAGAATCAGGTCAGGGCGTTCTTGCTGCACCAGACTCAAAGCCTTAGACCCATCCTGAAGCACCAGCAGTTCAAACCCCTGATGCTCCATCACCGCCAGCAGGTGGTGAATGTAGGTAAGTTGGTCGTCAATAATTAAGATCTTGGGCTTGTCAATCACAGCTTTGCCAGATAGTGCAAGCATCATCCGCTCACCTGAGCAAAAAAAGCGCTGAAGTTCCACTCGCCTTTCTAACGACTCGCTTTTCTAAAGATATTAAGGATAAAGTTCAACCGGGATCGCTGTCGAGGGGTACGAACCTGTTTTATTGAGAGAATTTTCCAGAGCAAAAAATGTCTAGACACTCAGTACCCTCCCTTTTTTCGCCAATTTCGCAGGTTTTGGGTTTGACATCTCCCTTTATCGGGTAACAGAGTGCGATCGCCCCTCCCTTCCCCCACAAGCTCATCCCAGAAGCCCCGAAGTCTAAACCCAGAGAAGCCCAAAATTTGGACATTTCTTCCATAAAGTCAAGCTTTCCTGACAATTTTCTCTGAATTCACCGTTGTCCCTTCTCTCCCCGTCTCTGCCAACATCCTCAATTTGCGCTAATCTTCCTGTATAGCGGGTTGAGCATGGCTTATCCATTGATCCATCCTTTCCCGATTCACGAGCCATCGTTCACTTGTATCCGTCGCAACACCAAACTCCTATGGGCAAGCCGCGCATTCTCTCTGGAATTCAGCCAACCGGCGACCTCCACCTAGGCAACTACCTCGGTGCCATTCGCAACTGGGTGGACATCCAGCGTGACTATGACAGCTTCTTATTCATGGCCGACCTGCACGCCATCACCGTGCCCCATGACCCAGCCAAACTCGCCGCCAACACCTACGAAGTGGCCGCCATGTACCTGGCCTGCGGCATTGACCTAGAACATGCCACCATCTTTGTCCAGTCCCACATTCCCGCCCATACCGAGTTGGCCTGGTTGTTCAACTGCATCACCCCCCTCAACTGGCTCGAAGATATGGTGCAGTTCAAAGAAAAAGCCGTCAAACAGGGCGAAAACGTCAGCGCCGGACTGCTCACCTATCCCGTCCTGCAAGCCGCCGACATTCTCCTCTACGAACCCGACAAAGTCCCCGTCGGCGAAGACCAAAAGCAACACCTGGAACTCACCCGCGACATTGCCGCCCGCCTCAACTACCTCTTCGGCAAAGCCGAAAACCCCATCCTCAAACTCCCAGAACCGATGATTCGCGCCGCCGGAGCCAGAGTCATGAGCCTCACCGACGGCACCCGCAAAATGTCCAAGTCCGACCCCTCCGACCTCAGCCGCATCAACCTCCTCGACCCCCCCGACCAGATCCAGTACAAAATCAAGCGCTGCAAAACCGACCCGATTCGCGGACTCCTCTTCGATGACCCCGATCGCCCCGAGTGCAACAACCTGCTGAATCTCTACATGATTCTCTCCAACCAAACCAAAGACGCGGTCGCCGCCGAATGCCAAGACATGGGCTGGGGACAGTTCAAACCGCTGTTGACCGACGCTGCGATCGCCACCCTCAAACCCATCCAAGACAAATACCACGCCATCATGGCCGACCCCGGCTATCTGGAGTCCGTGCTGCGTCAAGGACGGGACACGGCAGCGGCGATCGCCAACCGCACCCTCTCCAAGGTCAAGATGGCGCTCGGCTATTCCACTCCGCTTTAAATTCGTTCCCCCCAGTTCTCGCGCCCCCCAGCCCCCAACTTTGGGGGAGCCGAGCCATCCATAAGCCTTCGATGAGTTTTCAGGGAAGTTTTTATAGAAAAATCCCAGAAGATTCATTGAATTCAAAGTTTCATAGATGAACTTCAGCAATCTGTTCCAGGTGCAGAAGCGCGGCGATTCAAGGTGCGATCGCTCCCTCTGACACCGCAAAGCAAACGTACACCCCCCACAAGCCCCCTGCGAATGCTCCACCTGGGGAAAATTCTGCCCCTGCTCATAGGCCGCTAACCCCTGCGAAAGCTGATCCAGTAATCGGCTCAAATCCTGGCGCGTCTGCCGATGCTGCGCTTCACTGTAGACAAATCGGAGGGACTGGGGCTGGGGGGCTTGGTGCGATCGCCCCTGGACAAACCAATAGGTCATGGAAATCTGCTCTGGCGCATAATCACTCGTCTCCGCCAGCAAAAATGAATACAGCCGAGTCTGCCAATTCTGTTCCAAATGACGCGGCGAATCAGGACGAGGATAGGTTTTCCAGTCCAAAATCTGAGCCTGCTGCTCATTCAGAATTAATAAGTCATAAATCGCCGTCAGCAAATACCCCTGAAACGCCAAAGTCCGCCGATGCTCACTCTGCCGCACCCCTCCCGCAGGCGCTTGAAACACATCCGGCGCAGCCTCAACCAACGCCTCAATATAAGCCTGAAACGGCTGAGGGGTAAGGACATTGTCCAGCGCTAATTCCAGAAACTGAGACGGGGGAGAAGCGATCGGCAACCCCAACTCCCGCTGCTGCATCAACAAATGAAACCGATTCCCCCACTCCATCCGCGCCTGCTGCTCCGACGGCACCGGACACCCCAACTGATCCAACACCAAATGCTGAAACTTACGAGGACAAAGCGTCAGAAGGTTTAATTGTCCCTGGGAGAGGTTTAGGAGCATGGGGAGTGGGGAGTGGGGAGTGGGGAGTAGGGAGTGGGGAGTGGGGAGTGGGGAGTGGGGAGTGGGGAGTGGGGAGTGGGGAGTGGGGAGTGGGGAGTGGAGGGTGGATGGGTATAAACTTTCCCCTTTCGCCTTTCGCCTTTCGCCTTTCGCCTTTCCCCTTTCGCCTTTCCCCTTTCCCCTTCCCCCTTCTTCCCTCTGCGTCTCTGCGTCTCTGCGGTTTATTAATTTGCTTTCCAGATTGAAATGGAATTTAGCACAATAAAAATCGGACATTTGAATCTTTCGAGTTCATTCATCTAGAAACACAATGAATGATGTGTTTACTCATTGAAAACAACAAATTGTACTTCACTGAAAGCCTTTGACACTCCAAGTTTTCGACTTTGTGAATCAAAAAAATATTGGTTGAAACATCTTGATATTACAAGCCGAGAATCAGAATAAATCAAGAGTATGAATCAGAATTCCTAGCCTGCGGCTCTGGGATTGATACAGATCTTTAATCGCAAAATGATTTACAAGCTTTAATAAATCGTCATAATGCTTAGGGTAGCTTTACAATTTCTTTACGCTACCAACTTCACACTACGGAGGATCTTTCCTAATGACTTCACGGAAACACCTGAGTCTCGTTCAGCAGACCGCAGTAATGGCCAGCGTTTTTGCCACAGGGATGGCGATCGCTCTGCCGCTCTCTGCCCAGACCAGTGCGCCCGAAACCACTGCTCCCGCAGCCTCGGAAGTAATGGAAGCACCCAAGCCTGCCGCTGTTGAAGCTCCCAAGCCCTCAATCGAAGCCCCTGCTGCCTCGACGACTCCGGCAGCGCCCCAACCCGCCGAAGCCCTGGCTCCCACCGCTGAAGTGGCTCCCGCAGCGGCTCCTGCTCCAACCACAGGCGCTCCCGCCACCACCACCGCAGCCGCCAGCGGCACCATCGTAGACATCGCAGCGGCCAGCGACACCTTCAAAACCCTAGTCGCAGCCCTCACCGAAGCCGAACTCACCGAAGTACTGCAAGGTGAAGGCCCTTTCACCGTCTTCGCGCCCACCGATGAAGCCTTCGCTGCTCTCCCCGCAGGCACCGTCGAAAATCTGCTCAAGCCCGAAAACCGCGCCACCCTAATCCAGGTGCTGACCTACCATGTGGTTCCCGGTTCGATCACCTCTGAGCAAATCGCAGCGGGTGAAGTCACCACCGTTGAAGGCAGCCCCGTGACGATCGCCCTCGAAGAAGACAAGGTCAAAGTCGGCGCAGCCACCGTGGTGCAAGCCGACATCATGGCCAGCAACGGCGTTATCCATGCGATCGACCAAGTGATCATGCCTCCTAGCCAATAGGAATCGGGGATTCTCTTCCTGAAAGAATCTTGAGTCTTTGATCTGGAACCACAAGCCATGCGCCAAACGGCAAATCAGACGGTAATTTCAACGGTCAATCTGGCAGTGAATTACCCATGGTTCCGCTCAGTTTCCAGCCATGGATCTGGTTTTGACTCAATCTATGACTCGTTCATGACTAGATTCAACAATCCAGGCTGACGAATTTCTTCTTTGGGATCATCAAGTGCCCTATTTGGACTGGAAGCGCAAGACCGCCTTCCCATCCAGATAGGGCACTTCTCTGTCAGTTACTTCTCTGTCAGTTACTTCTCTGTCAGTTACTTCTCTGTCAGTTACTTCTCTGTCAGTTACTTCTCTGTCAGGCACTTCTCTGTCAGGCACTTCTCTGTCAGGCACTTCTCCACCGGGCGATAGTATTGTAAACTTCTGTTAAGAAGCTCCCCCGAAGAAAGACGCTTATGACTCGTCGTGAACTGTTGAAAGCCCTTTGGTCTGTTGGTTTTGCTCTACTAATTGCGCTGAATTTTGTCCCTGGTGCGATCGCCCTCGGTGGCGAACAACCCCCGATCGGCCAAGCGGCTCCCGCCTTTACCCTGCCCAGCAATTCTGGAGACGGCGAAATTTCTCTGACCGACTATCAGGGAAAATGGGTCATTGTTTATTTTTATCCACGAGATTTTACGTCTGGATGCACACTAGAGGCGCGGCGGTTTCAGCAGGATTTATCGAAGTATGGCGATCGCAACACCCAAATCCTGGGCATCAGTGCAGATGATGTCGATTCCCACGCCGAATTTTGCGACTCAGAAGGCTTACGCTTCCCTCTACTCGCCGATGTCAACGGCAAAGTCAGCCGCGCCTATGGTTCCTGGATCGGTTCTGTCTCGCTGCGACACACTTATGTGATTGACCCAGAAGGCGTTTTACGTGCCATCTTCACAGGCGTTAACCCAGCTAATCACAGTGCCGAAGTTTTGGCCAAACTCGACGAGTTACAGACCGCATAAAATCCTGAAAGCGGTTGAGGGTTCAAGACGATGATCAGGATTGAACCTTAAACCCCTAAACAGTATGTTGAAATTTCAGACAAGAAGCAAACTCAGACCTGATGAAACCAACCGTTTACTACTTTGAGATTCCGGTCAGTGACCTGGAGCGTGCCATCACTTTCTACAGCAAGGTTTTTGACTGCGAGTTGGATCGTGTTGATGTGGATGGTTCAAATGGCTAACTTTCCGTCCTTAGAAGGAGGCTCTGGCGCATCTGGAGCTTTGGCCAAAGGAGAGAGCTACATTCCTGGTACACAGGGGATTCGAGTTTACTTTGACACCGATAACATTGACGAAACGCTGGCCAAGGCAGTGGCTGCGGGCGGGAAAGTACTGTATCCCAAAACATCCGTTGGCGAACTAGGTTGGGTGGCTGAGTTTGAGGACAGCGAAGGCAACTGTATTGCGTTGAGTCAACCATTGTCAGACTAAACCATTGTCGGAACCGTTGTCGGACTGGAAAGCCCCATTAATGCGATAAATTTATTTGAAGAAATCCCGGATGTTGGGAAGGGGCGAAGTCTCCCTTTCAACATCCGGGATTTGATTTTTGTTCTTACCCCTTATCGAGGTTGAATGAGCTACCGCTTTGACGATAAAAGCGTCGCGATCATTTGGTTAGCCTGCGACTCGTAGCCGCTACCAAACAAATTGAAGTGGTTGAGGACGTGGTACAGGTTGTACAAAATCTTGCGGCGTTCGTATCCAGGACTGAGGGGAAAGGCTTCCTGGTAGGCGCTGTAGAAGTTCGGCGGGAAACTGCCAAAGAGTTGGGACATGGCTAGATCGACTTCGCGATCGCCAAAATAAGCCGCCGGATCAAAAATCGTCGGTTCCCCCTGTTGGGTTACGCCTGCATTGCCCGTCCATAAATCGCCATGCACCAGCGACGGTTCGGGTTCATAACCCGCGAGTAGATCGGGGAGGGCAGCCAAGAGTTTGTCTTGTTGGGGAAAATGTCCGCCTCGACGACGCGCCAACTGAAACTGATAGCCCAGGCGATGCTCAGCAAAGAATTCTAGCCAGGTGGATTTCCAGGTGTTGATCTGGGGCGTTGCGCCGATCGTATTGTTGCCCTCCCAGCCAAATCCTTGGGAGCTGGTGACGCGATGCAGGGCTGCGAGGTTACGCCCCATGGCATCCCAGGCTGCATGGTCACCATAGCCAAAGTCCAGCCATTCGAGGACAATGTAGGCGTTGTCTCCAGCAATGCCGCAGCAGAGGGGCTGGGGAACGCGAATGGTTTGGGTAGCGGCCATGCGTTTTAAGCCCAAGGCTTCGGCTTCAAACATGCCGATGCTTTGAGCTTGGTTGAGTTTGACAAAGTAGGCGGCTGTTGTGTGGTCGCGACGCGCTTCGTCCGATAGGGCATAAGCCTGGTTAATGCTGCCGCCCCCAACCGGACGGCGATGAGTGCCCCGAAAGTCGCTGCCCGTCACCTGTTGAATCTGAGCCGTAATTTGCTGCCAAATACCCGATGTCATGATGCTGTCGCCCTAGCCTTCGGGTTTCATGACGACGACGCGGTAGGCATCGGGGGACAGGTATTGTTGGACGGCGGTTTGCACCGTTTCTGCCGAAATCGATTGGATCAGCGTGGGATAGTGCAGGGCTGGAGCCAAATCGCCGACGATCGCATGGTAGTAGCCGTAGAGTCCGGCGCGATCGCTGGGGGTTTCATTGCCAAAGACAAAGCGATTGGTGACCAGGGTACCGACTTTGGCGATCTCTTGTGCGGAGACGAGTTCGGTGTGGAGGTCGCGGATATGTTGGGCGATCGCTGCTTCCACTTCGGCCAGGTTTTCGGTAGGCAACTGGGCAGAGATAAAGAACAATCCCTGATGGATGTAGGTCATGTTGCTGACCGAAATGCTGCTGACCAACCGCCGTTCTTCTCGCAGATCTTTGATGAGACGGGCGGTGCGACCCCTCGACAGCACCGAGGACAACACATCCAGCGCGTAGGTCTGCGACAGATCCAACATGCCGGGAACGCGCCACATCATCACCAGCCGAGCTTGTTGCAGGCTGCTGTCGGTGTACTCGTCTCGGATAATTTCAGTGAAGGGAGCCTCGGGGCTGTTGTCGGGGAATTCGGGCGTATAGTTTTCGGGGCGCTTGATGGTTTGCGATTGAGCCGAGGCAAACCCTTCCGCGACAATTTCTACCAGGTCTTCGACGGGAAGATTGCCCACGGCCACAGCGGTAATCGACTGCGGCTGATACCAGGTGGCATGGAAGTCGCGCATTTGCTGGGGACGCAGTTGTTCAATCACCTCAGCCGGCCCCAGCACGGGACGACGGTAGGGCAACCGCTCAAAGCCAGCTTCCATGGAGCGATAGAAAGTGCGGCGACGGGGATTGTCCTCCGAACGACGGATTTCTTCTAAAACCACCATCCGCTCTCGCTCAAAGGCTTCGTCGGGAATGGCCGCATTCAGCAGGACTTCAATCTGATGGGGAGCCAAAGCCGCAAAATCGCTGGGTGCGGTGGTGATGTAGTAGTTGGTGTAGTCCTGACTGGTGGCCGCGTTGGTGACCGCTCCCCGTTGTTCAATCAGATGTTCAAATTCTCCGCTTTGGAGGCGATCGCTCCCCTTAAAGATCATATGCTCCAGAAAGTGAGCCATGCCGTTAATCTCATCAGACTCAATGGCCGAACCCACGCCCAGCCAAAGGCTCAGATTCACAGCATCCACGGGCATCTGTTCAGCGATAATGGTCAAGCCATTGGGCAGGCGGTGAAGCGAGGGCGCATTCAGACCCGTTGAAGGCGTGGGGAGGAGGGTTGAAGTCATGAATCGTTTGTAAAGGACGGACGCGATCTTTAACTGTACTTAATATAACAACTTCAAACGAATTGGTTTAAACCGATCCGGGGAAAGGGAAAAGGGGAAACCCTGATTGATTCATTGAGCCAATCCATAAGGGGGAAAGTGAAAATACTCCTCGACTCCTTCCACAACCGATTCCATGTACCCCCCTTCCCCTTTTCCCTTTTCCCCTTCCCCCTCTTCCCCCCTCTTCCACTCGACGAACTGTCTATTATCAACAAAGTAAGTTTCGATGCTCTAGTACTCTGTTAAAGATCGCTCTCTAGATAGATGTTGATCGTGGTGTGAGGATTTTGGCAATGACGAAACTGATGATGACGCTTTTGGCGGGGCTGACGGGTCAGGTGCGGGCAAATTTTATCCGCAAAACACAGCAGGTGACGGCGGTGCAGGAGCAGTTTTTGCGATCGCTCCTCCACACTCACCAGGACACGGTTCTAGGCAAGGAATATGGGTTAGCAGACATCAAAACGGTGGATCAGTTCCGCTCACAAGTTCCCATTTTGCCCTACAGCAGCTACGAACCCTACATTGAACGGATTGCTCAGGGGGAACCGAATGTACTGACACCCGATCCGGTGGTGTACCTGAACCTGACCAGTGGTTCAACAGGGAAACAGAAGCTGATTCCCGTGACGAAGCGATCGCGCCATTCCCTCGGACTTGCCAATCAGGCCAGCATTGGCTTTCTCACCGAAGCCCTGCGGCAGGCCAACCGTCCCCTCGGCAAAATGCTGCTGACCAGTTCCATCCAACTGCTAGGGCGCACCCGTGCAGGCATTGAATACGGCCCCGTGAGCGTGGGCAGTTTGCGGATGAGCAGTGGGCTGTATCGTCAGGTGTTTGCCCATCCGTTTGTCACCCTCCAACCCAGCGACAGTTTGGCACGACACTACCTCTGTTTGCTGTTTTCCCTGCGAAATCGCAACACTTCGCTGATTGGAGCCAACTTTCCAATTTTGGCGCTGCGCTTGTGTGATTATCTGGAGAGCAATGCCGAGGATTTGATTCACGACCTGGAAACCGGAACTATCGCGCCCTGGCTCAAGTTGGAACCGGGGCTGCGGGCTGAAATCGAGCGTCTATGGTCAGCAGACCCCAGACGAGCCGCTGAACTTCGCCAAATCCTCAAAACCGAAGGTCGTCTGACTCCTCAGACGGTCTGGAAAAATCTCTCGCTGATCATTACGGCGCGAGGCGGCACTTCGGACTTTTACTTTGAGCGGTTCCCGGCCTATTTTGGCGATACGCCTGTGTTTGGTGGGATTTATGCTTCAGCGGAGGCTACCTTTGGGGTGTATCCGCAGTTGAACCAGGATGGAGCCATTTTGGCGATCGAAAGTGGCTTCTTTGAGTTCATCCCTGAAGACCAGTGGGAAGCCAGCCATCCCCAAACCCTGCTGCCCTGCGAACTCAAGACGGGACAGCGCTACCGGGTGCTGGTCACCAACTACAACGGCCTTTATCGCTACGACATTGGCGATGTGGTCGAGGTGCTGGGCTTCTACGAACAAACGCCGCTGATTGTCTTCCGCCATCGCCTCGGCGGCCTGCTCTCCTCCACCACCGAAAAAACCACCGAATTCCACGCCACCCAGGTGATGCAAATGCTGCAAAAGGAGTTTAATCTCCCCCTAGAAAACTTCTGCATCACCCTCTCCGAAAACGAAGTTCCGGCACACTATCTGGTCAACATTGAACTGCTCACCGGACACCACCTCAGCGACCCCGACGCCTTCCTCCACCAGTTCGACAACCGCCTCAAACAAATCCACACCTCCTACGAAGTCAAACGCCGCGACCAGGTGCCCCCCCCGCGTCTCCGCATCCTCGCCCCCGGCAGTTTCGCCACCGTCCGCCAACACATGCTGCAACGCGGCATCCCCGAATCCCAACTCAAATTCCCCCACATTACAGAAGACCGCAAGTGGCTGGCGGGGTTGGCGGTGGAGCGGGAGGTGCGGATGTAGGAAGGTGGATGGGTGGATGGGTGAAGCCATCCACCCCCCACTCCCCCAAGACCACTTCACAAAGTGTCTCAGACAGAACCGCACTGTCCCTGGCGATCTCTGATAATTTGCAGTGCTTTCCCTGGATGCTGCTTTCGTTTGATGGTGAATCGCTGATGGTGAATATCAGAGATTGTAAACATCGGAAGATAGATGGGCTGACGGATGAAGGCGATAATAGACGATCGGCAGTTCACTTATTGGCACAACTCCTCTTTGCATGTCTAACTTACTGGTTCCCTTGATTACAGCCTACGCAACCCGAGCAAAGGCGAATTTCATCTGGAAAACTCAGCGAATGGAAGCGGTACAGGAACAGTTTTTACTGCAACTGCTGCGATCGCATCAAGGAACCGAGTTGGGGCAAAAGTTTGGACTGTCGCAGATTCGATCGGTGGATCAGTTTCGCGATCGCATCCCCGTTCTTCCCTACAGCAGCTACGAACCCTACACCGATCGCATTGCCAAGGGCGAACGAAATATTCTTAATCCCGACCCGGTAGTTTACATTAACCTGACCAGCGGTTCCACCGGAAAGAAAAAGCAGGTGCCTGTAACTCGTCGCTTTCAGCAGACGCTTCGCAAAGCGGATTTGGCCGCGATGGGCTTTTTATCAGAAGCGTTGCAGCAGCGAGGTACCTCCTTTGGGAAGTCCAGTTTGACTAATTCTGTGGTTTTGCAAGGGCGAACCGAAGGTGGTATTGAATATGGGCCGGTGAGCGTGGGCAGCATTCGCCAGGGCAAGCGCTTGTTTAATCAGCTTATGGCGCAACCCTTCCCAGCACTGCTGATTGCCGATATTCTGTCTCGCCATTATGTGTGTCTGCGGTTTGCGCTAGGCAACCGACAAACTCGGGGAATGGTGGCTAATTTCCCCATGCTGCTGCTGCGGACTTGCCAATATCTGGAAGACTATGCGGAACCGCTGATTGAAGATTTAGCCCAAGGGACGATCGCCCCCTGGCTGAAGCTGGAACCGGAACTGCGATCGCAACTCAACCGCTACTGCACCCCCCAACCGCAACGCGCCGCTGAACTCCGCGCCATTCTCAACGCCTGCGGCAAGCTAACGCCCCAAATGGCTTGGCCGGAACTGGCTTACACGATGACAGCAAGAGGCGGCACCTCGGATTTTTACTTTGAGCGGTTCCCGGAATATTTTGGCGATCTGCCCAGCTTTGGTGGCGTGTATGGCAGTGCGGAAGCGACCTTTGGCGTGTACCCGGAGGTCAATCAGGATAGTTCCATTTTGGCGATCGAAAGTGGCTTCTACGAATTCATGCCGCTGACCCAACCCAGCAACCGCCCCAGCGAATATCCCACAACCCTGATGCCCAGCGAGGTCAAGATGGGCGAACGCTACCGCATTTTGCTGACCAGCTACAGCGGCTTTTACCGCTATGACATCGGCGATGTCGTGGAAGTCGTCGGCTTCTACGAACAAACGCCGCTGATCGTATTTCGTCACCGTCTCGGCGGACTGCTGTCCTCTACGACTGAGAAGACTACCGAGTACCATGCCACCCAAGTGATGCAAGCCCTCCAGCAAGAATTCAACGGCTGCCTGGAAGATTTCTGCATTACCCTTTCTGAGCAGGATTTCCCCGCACGTTATCTAGTCAACATTGAGATTTCAGCAGGACAACCGCAGCCCAATTTGCAGCAGTTGATTAGCCGATTTGAGTATTGGATGCGCGAATTTAACAACCCCTACGGCACGGTTCGCAGCAGCCAGGTACCCGCGCCACGCCTGCGATTGCTGGCACCGGGAAGCTTTGCCCAGGTGCGTCAACGACAGGTCGATCGCGGCATGTTTGACTCTCAGCTTAAATTCCCCCACATCAGCGAAGATCGCAGATTCCTCGCGGGGTTGCCGATCCTAGAAGAAGTTGAACTGGCGACGAGTGTTTCTGTGTCTTGAGGGGGCGATCGGGATACTATTGCGATCGGGATACTATTGCAATCGGTTCTATTCGTCAATCACCATCAATCACTAACCTCCTAGAGATGGGTACCGATAACCAGGAAGAGATTTATCAGGCATTGCCCTTAGCAAAAGGAAAAGCCGTAGCGTTTGAGTATGTGGGTAAAGTGCCAGATGGCTTGGCGTTCATGGTTTGACGGCAAAACGAGAACTGTAGGATGTGTTAGCGGAGCGTAACGCATCGGTGAGTCGGATGCGCTACGCTCCGTCAACACATCCTACAATAATGGAATTGGGAAAAATAGAGAATGCTAGATGCGTTCAGATGTTCAAGTGTTGGTAATTCTTTTTTGAAAGTCTGGTGACGACTAAAGGAACGGAAGAGAAAACATTTGTGAGGACAAAACTAGCAATGAGTTAATCTTCTTCACAATAACTTTCTGAATACTAACGAGTGACATGATGTTTAAAGAGCACTGAAGCCGATTCTAAGAACACATGCCATCAGATTTTGGAGGCAATCTTCATTTAGCGGGAAATGCGATCGCGCTCACCATTGCAACAGTATATATTTTTCAGTATATTATTATACTGCTAAAACCGCTTGACGGATACCATCAACTTATCTACTGTTAAAACTAACGAACACTGAGCTAATACAAGCCCTTCAATCCTTGCTTATCGCGATCGCTTCCGGTTGAATTCACGCTAGTATCTTCGGAGCATTGGGATAGGATGTCAACGTTCTGTCCATCGGTAAAAGAACTCATTCGAGAGGTTACGATTGTGCAACAACAGCCCAAAAAACAAAACTGGCTATGGCCAGAAATCAACGATTTGCCATCTGCTCAAAGCGCTGCAATGCAAGGAACTTCCATGTGCATTGTCATTGTTGTATTCAGTTGGATCATTGCCCTCATTGTTACAGCAATGGGAGTGACACCCAATTTTCAGTTACTGATTGGAGCCTCTCTCCTGTATGGCTTGATTGCTTTTCTCATCGCCAAAATGTCGAGGCTGGCAGCCATTGCCGGGTTAATTCTCTACTTGGTCGATCGTGTTGCCTTCATTAGCCAAAACGGTTCTAATGGAGCTTCGGCGGGTATCATGGTCGTCTTTATTATTGCGTTTATCAGTTCGATTCGTGGAACCTTTGCCTATCATCAAATTCGTCGCGATCGCCAAACCGAAATTGCTCAACCAGAAGGCCAAAGCGATTGAAATAAATGATTGAAATGGTTCATTGAAATAAAAGTGACACCGGAGTGACCCGAAGTGACCCTAGTGTGTTGCGACCGAAGACGTTATTGTAACCGTACAATCGATCGCAACTTGTCAGGCAAAGAATGCTGTTGCAACCGGCCAATCTACTTAGAGATTGCACGAGCCAGCCATTCCTTAAGTTCATTGCCTGCATAACCTCCATTTCATCAGATTTATGTTTCATCAGTTCTATGAACGTTTCTATAAACGTTTCTATGAACGTTGAAACATCGTCGGATTATTGTGGAATAGGCTCTGTCTATTCGCCTCTGGGAGAGGCATCTAGCCCTGTCAGGTTCGATCTGACCGTTTTTCTCAACCTAGCTTCAGGTAAATGCAATGCGATTCTTTCATGGGATTTTTCATGGGATTTTTCATGGGATTACAGTGGCCTCAACGGTTGTTGCCTTGAACTTGCTTGATGTCCGTCTGGTTACTCATAGCGCACAGGCACAAGTTGCTCCGACTATTACCGATCCGACTGTTATGCTCGGATCGGTGACAGCGATTGGGGATGGGCGATCGCCTAACTCCACTCCACCCAATTTTGTCAGCCAACTGCCGCCAACTGCCCCACAGGAGGTCTTTCGCTGGCGACCAGATGCTGGTACCCAGGCTCCATCGAATGTCTTTCGCTGGCGACCAAATGGTGGCATCCAATCCTCCGAGACGCAAACCGTGGCCGATCGCTTGAATGAAGCCAATAGGTTGTTGACACAAGGGGGGCAGCAAATTGATAAAAGTCAATATCAGGAGGCAATGCAATCCTGGCAACAAGCATTAGCGATCTTTCAGGAGGATCGGGTTCGCAATGAGCAACCCTCAATGAGTAAAATCGGCGAGGCTGGCGCTTTGATGAATTTTGGAGCGCTGCACAATGCGTTGAATCGCTCTCAGCAGGCGATCGAATACTTTCAGAAAGCGTTACCTGTTTTTCGTGAGTTAGGCGATCGCGATGGAGAAGCTAGAACACTATTAAACTGGGGTGTAGCCTATAAACAGTTGGAACAATACCAAAAGTTGATTGATTACACTGAACAAGCGCTGACGATTTTTCGAGAATTGGGCGATCGCGCCAGACAAGCAAATGCCTTGGGAAATTTAGGGGTAGGCTATAACGGATTGGGGCAGTACCAGAAAGGGCTTGAATATTTTCAGCAAGTCTTACCCATTCAGCAAGAAACGGGGAATCGTCGAGGAGAGGCCACTGTTTTAACCAATTTGGGTATCACGTATGGCAGATTAAAGGGCTACCAACAAGGGATTGACGCTTTTCGGCTAGCGATCCCCATTGTTCGTGAGTTGGGCGATCGCGATGCAGAAGGTTTTCTACTCGCCAGCATTGGCAAGCTCTATATCGACTACGACAGCCCCCAATCTGCCATTCAATTTCTCCAACAATCCGTGGAGATGCGTGAGTCCATTCGTGCCGAGATGCGCCAACTTCCACCGACTGTGCGGCAGTCCTATGTAAATTCCTTTGCAGAGGACTATCGGTTGCTAGCCGAGTTATTGAGGCAGCAAAACCGTAGGACAGAAGCGGAGCAAATTTTGAGCTTGTTGACCAATTAGGGGGTTCCTAAACAAGAGAATCCTAGCTTTAAGGAGGAGTACGCGACGAAACCGTGTACGCCTCCTTAAAACTGGGGATATTATTTCCTAGAGGTTGCCTTAACGGATCAATAAACGATTAAAGCTTTTGAAATAACTTCCTCAATTGAGCCGATCGCTCTGGACTCACCACAGCGCTCAACAGTTCCCCCAGCACATGCGGCATTGCCAACACACTGCCCAAATGCACGCGCCACATACTCCACGATCGCCATCCCCGCAGCGAAGGCGGCATCCAGAAGCGATTGATCGAACAAACTGGCTCAGTGCCAACTGTGGTTACTTCATGCCACCAGCCCACGGGTAAAAAGAGCAAATCCCCCGGATTGAGTAACACCTCATAGCGGTGCTTCAGGGCTTGCTGGAAGCGAGGGAATGCGGTGAAATCTGGGTGTTCAATGTAGACATAGCTTTGTCCCGCGCGGACATTGAGTCCATGACGCAGATGCTTCCACAGAGGCGAAGGGTAAAGGTTATAAAGCTGGGAGGGCGGAAACAGGACGACTCGCTTTTGACCCTGTAACTGCACAAGGGTTCCATCGCTGGCATCATAGTGAACCTGTTCCAGGTGGTTTGCCCCGACCCAGAGATTCCATCCCGTGGCGGGCGATCGCAACCCCAACCGCGCCTCCACCTGTTCCAGAGCCGGAGTCTGAGCTAAGGGAGTGGCACTCAAAGCGCATTTGGCCAAGTACCAATCCTGCTGAGCCGCTTCACCACTCTGTAAACAGGCGACATACTCGCTAAATTTCATCATCCGGGCGGCCACCCCACTGGCGGCACTCGTCCACTGTCGCTTGTCCTGTTGATAGCGCGATCGCCCATAGCACCGAATCGGGAACTCAATGTCGCCCAACAGGACATTCAGCGTCTCTAAGTTCCAGTTCAAATCCGAGAGCAATCCTGTGACGACCAGGGGAGTACCGGGACGGTAAAACTGCTGAAAGATTTGGGGTGTAATTTCGGGAGCAGAGACACGGGGAATTACAGGGGGATGACTGCTGTGAGGGGCGATCGCGCTGTTCCAATCAGACCCGTTTTGTGATGGATACTGCATAGTCGTCAATAAGTTGTCAATAAGTCGTCAACCGAATGCTGGAATGATTTCGAGTGGAATGTATCCTAAAAGACACGAGTAGTCCTCGTATTCTTCCACAGAGAGATTACCTTGCATCGGGTGCGATCGCGACAGCCTAAAGGCTAGTTTTTAGCCCATCTTCTCCTAATTTCTTTCCCAGTTTAAATTCCTGCAAATCCCTGCACTACCGCTCACCCCACGGGTCGAGCCATCATAATTCCAACAAAAAGATCAGCCTCACCTGCTTTACCCGAAGGCTTAGCGAGACGAGGCTGGAGACGCAGTTAGGAGGTATCTTGAGTTCTAAAGTAACGCTGGATTTTAAAGTTGGGCGATCTTTTAAGATCTTCTTAAGCAAGTGGAAGATTTCTAGAGGAATGGGGGCGATCGTTTGTCGCGTTCATTACAAAATGGAACGGAATTTTTCAGATTGTATCGACTTTGGGTCAGTTAATTGAACATTCCCTATCCACTTCATTGAATGAATTCGAGAATGAATTCAGAAATCACTGGGATTACCGGGATTTTATTTACAGAAATATCCGCAGGTGCCATGAAGTGGCGACGAATTCATCCCAGAGAATGACTCCAGGCCACAATCTGCATCGCACTACCCAGAATGTTGGGCGAAATCCCCGTTCATCACGACTCGATCAGTTAGAGCAACTGTAGAGAGATAGGGGAAAGGGGAAAGGCGAAAGGGGAAAGGGGAAGGGCGAGATCCTTGTCTTATCCCCCACCTCCCCCTCTCCCCCTCCCCCTCTGCGTCTCTGCGTCTCTGCGGTAAAAAACGGCTCGAAAATTCCTACCTTCCAAAGAAAATATTCGGACAAAACCTTGTTCTACATCAGGTCAATGCCTTATCCTGCAAGCAATTAAGAATTAATAACGATTCCTATTTTGTCAGAGTGGCGATCGTAAATAGGATACATCCCCCATAATTTTAGGAACGGTTCGGGCATGGTCATTCATCTTTCAAAAAGCACTGCGTCGATCCTCTCTGTGGCATTGCTCGTGAGCTTACCGGGGTTCACTGCCATGCAGCGTGCGATCGCCTCCTCTCCCATCTTCGAGAACGTAAAAACCACCCCCCTCAACTCCCCCCAAACCCTTGCCCAGGCCACCAACGCTGATTTTGCCGTCAATCCCCAATTTGACGAAGCCTACTCCTTCAGAGATGGCCTTGCCCGAGTCCGGGTCGGCGGCGCTTGGGGCTACATCGACAAAACCGGACGCTACGCCATCAACCTCCAGTTTGAACAGGCCGACTCCTTCAGCGAAGGGTTAGCCCGAGTGGTCGTGGGCGGTCGCTGGGGCTACATCGACAAAACTGGAAAACTCATCATCAACCCCCAATTTGACGACGCAGACTCCTTCAAAGAAGGCATGGCGCGGGTCAATGTCGGCGGACTCTGGGGCTTCATCGACAAAACCGGACGCTATCTCGTCAACCCCCAATACTACGGAGCCACTTCCATGAGTGAGGGAGCCGCTGCGATCGCCGATGCCAACGGCTACTGGGGCTTCATCGACAAAACCGGAAAAGTCATCGTCAATCCCCAATTTGAAGTCGTCTCCCCCTACACCCAAGGGCTAGCGCGCGTCGGCCTCAGCCGCCAGTGGGGCTTCATCGACAAAACCGGACGCTACATTGCCAATCTCCAGTTTGAACAGGCCGAACCCTTCAGCGAAGGCTTAGCCCGAGTCGTCTCCGGCGGTCGCTGGGGCTTCATCGATGCCAAAGGCAATTACGTGGTCAATCCCCAGTTTGAAGACTCGGCTTCCTTCCGAGAGGGATTGGCCAAGGTGGCGATCGGTGGTCGCTACGGCTACATCAACAAAACCGGACAATATGTCATCAACCCCCAGTTTGAAGATGCCGACTCTTTCCAAGAAGGGTTAGCCCGAGTCCAGATTGGCGGTGTCTGGGGCTTCATCGACAAAACCGGAACCTATGCCGTCAATCCCCAGTTCAGCGCTGCCGATTCCTTCAGCAGCGGCGTGGCTGCCGTGGGCGTAGGCGGCTACTGGGGCTATGTCGATCGCACTGGCAAAATTGTCATTAACCCCCAGTTTGAACAAGCTCATGCCTTCAGTGAAGGGCTGGCTAGAGTCGTTTTTCAGGGGCGATGGGGCTATATTCGCTAGGTTTTATGAGTTAGGGATAGCTTCTTTCTGGAAATTGGGCGATCGCAGTTTGGGTGGGAGTGACGTACTGAACTGCGATCGAAACCCTCTGAGGAGTCCAAGGATAGGACATGGAATAATCTGAAATTCTGTAATCAGGGCATCCCAACAGAAAGCAAGTTCCTCTGCGTCTCTGCGTCTCTGCGGTTTAAATTCCAAACTTCAGCTTATTGCCTTCTTATCTCTGAGCGAGGTTTTAAGGAAGAGAAACAATATTGCATTTTGTTAAATCGGGAACCCAAAAGGCAAGATTTCAAATCTACTTCTTAATTCCCCCGCCTTTTGATAAAGTGCTCTAAATACTCTTTCTCATGAACATTGCGACCTATGGTACAAGCCCCCAACCTCACCGCAACTGCCGAGATTCGAGCCGTCACGACCCCATCCGAACTCGAACAATTTCTAGATGTTCCCGCTCTAGTCTATGCCCAAGACCCCAACTGGGTTCCCCCAATCCGCAGCAGCGTCGCCAAACAATTTTCGCCCCAGAATACTTTCTTTGAATATGGTCGGTTGCAGCAATTTATTGCCGTTGACCCCGCCACTCAAAAAGTCGTCGGTCGCATTGTCGCTTCAGTCAACGATCGCCTCATCCAACGCGAAGGCAAAGCCGTCGGGCTGTTTGGCTACTTTGAATGCATCGAGAACTTTGCGATCGCCCAGTCCCTCCTGCAAGCCGCCTGCCAATGGCTCAAAGACCAGGGCATGACCGTCGCACGCGGCCCCATCGACCTCTCCACCCACAACAACTGCCTGATGCTGGTTGATGGCTTCGACTCACCGCCCACGGTGATGATGCCCTACAACCCCGCCTACTATCCCCAATTCATGGTGCAAGACGGCTGGCAAAAAGCCAAAGACGCCTACGCCTATGACTTCCAGCCCGATCCCCTCAAAGAAGAATTCGCCAAAGCCTACCGCATCGCCTGCAAATCCGGCGTCACCTTCCGCCCCCTCCGCACCAAGGGAGAAGGCTTTGACCAAGACTGCATCAGCCTCTACAACCTCTTCACCAAAGCCTTCGCCGCCAACTGGAGTTCCACCCCCCGCACCCAGGAAGAATTCCTCGAAGAAGCCAAAGATCTAAAAACTTTGGTCGATCCGGATATCTTCCCGATCGCCGAATACGAGGGCGAAATGATCGGCTTCTGGATGGCGCTCCCCAACTACAACCCCGTCCTCAAGCGCGTCAACGGCAAACTCGACCTCATCGGTATCCTCAAATTCCTCTGGTACCGCCGCCAAATCCAAGATGCCCGCGTCATCGCCATGTGTTCCCTTCCCGAACACCGCCGCAAAATGGTATCCCTAGCGCTGATCCACCTGGGAATGCAGGGCGGCATGGGCAAAGGTAAAGCCTACAAACGCGCCGAACTCTCCTGGGTCTTCGAGGACAACATGCCCTCCCGCCGCCTCATCGAAGCCTCCGGCGGCAAGATCTATAAGACTTATCGGATTTATGAGAAGGAGCTAGCGTAGGGCAGAAGGGGAAGGGGAAAAGGGGAAAGGCGAATGGGAGGACATGGAATTTTGGGTGAAAGGAGTCAATGAAGATCTCCTGTTTTTCTCATAGAGCGATGCGATCGTAGATCGATTCCCAAGTATTCATCCAAGATCCCCCTTTCCCCCTTCCCCTTTCCCCTTTCGCCCCTCCCCCATTCCCTACTCCCCACTCCCTACACAGAACAGAGACACAAGCATGAAAGCATTAGTAACGGGTGCCAATGGGTTCACGGGCTCCCATTTGGTGAAAGCCTTGGAACAGCGAGGGGATAGCGTGGTGGCCTGGATTCGGCCATCGAGCGATCGCACTCGTCTGGCCACCTGCCAAGCAGAACTGGCACTGGGCGACATTACCGACCGCCCTGCCCTCACTGCCGCTATGTCCGGGGTCGATGTCGTCTTCCATACCGCTGCCTATGTGGAACTGGGCATTGTCGATGCGGCCATGATGGAGCGGGTGAATGTGGAGGGGACGCGCACGGTGCTGGCAGCGGCGAAGGCGGCTGGCGTGAAAAAGCTGGTCTATTGCAGCACCATTGGAGTGTACGGCGATACCCAGGGGCGCGTCATTGATGAAACCTTTGTACGGGAACAGCGGGACTTTTCGTCGGCCTATGATTCGACGAAGTATCGGGCGCAGCAATTAGTGGATCAGGCGATCCAGTCGGGCTTGTCTGTGGTCAGCGTCATGCCTTCGGGGATCTTTGGTGCCGATGATCCGCACTTTGGCCCGGTGATGGACAGCTTTCTCAAGGGCAAGCTCAAGGTTTGGGCGGGGGGCGATCGCATCACGGGCATCGTCCATGTGGATGACCTGGTCAGCGCCATGCTCCTGGCCGCCGACAAAGCTCCAGCGGGTGCCCACTACATTATTTCCACCGGAGACATGTCCACCCGCGATATGTTCGATTTCCTCAGCCAGGAAACGGGCATTCCTGCCCCCCAAGAAGTCCCAGAACCCGTCGTCCGCTTTGTGGGCACTCTCCTCGATCCCCTCGGTCGCCTCTTCTCCTGGCAGCCCCCCATTAGCCGGGAGCGGGTTCACTATATTTACGATCGCTGTGTCCGAGTTGATGGCAGCAAAGCCAAGCGAGAGTTGGGGTGGCAGCCGCGATCGGTCGAACAGACCTTGAGAGACTCTCTAAAACGGTAAGGTGATCTTCTTTCATGGAAATATCCTAATCTCACCAAGTTTAGGATTCGCCATCTGGTTACTCCCAATCTTCTCCATCCAAAACCGAGAATTCTGTAAGTTCTGGGTCTTCCAAGAAATCTTGAGCCGTAGCGGCTATCGAAGAAGCCAGCATTCAATGCCTTTCCTGTAAAGGAAGAGTCGCAATTTGCTGAAGGGTAAGTTGGGTTGACGAAGGCGATGCGAGTTTATTACGAAGAAACTCAGTGAAATCTAAAACTTGTTGTTGCTGAGCCGGGGAGAGTTGGCGCAGGTTTTCGAGGATACTTCGCTCAAGGTTGGGAGTGCTTTGCATAAAAATTCTCAACGCTATTGATACTTTATCTCGGGGTTCGCCAGAGCTACAAATCCCTGTGAGAGGCGTAATATGTCTGCAAGTCGCGTTCGGTTATGCTTTGAGACAAGCACTATAGCCCACCGACAAGAAAGTTTTGATTACTTCTCAAAAGGATAGGAGGCTGCTGCAAGATTTGCAGCAGCCTCCTATCCTTTTGGAGTGGGTGAAATCTAAGATTTCAGAACGCCATCTTCCAGGTAAGCCACCCGATCGGCCACATCGATAATGCGGGGATCGTGGGTCACCATGACGACGGTGCGGTTGCCTTCTTTGGCCAGTTGGCGCAGTAGGGAGATGACCGCATGGCCACTCTGGGAGTCGAGGGCGGCAGTGGGTTCATCAGCCATGATGAACTGGGGGTTTCCGGCTAGGGCACGGGCGATCGCCACCCGTTGTTTTTGCCCACCGGATAAGTCTCGGGGATGACGTTTGGCGCGATCGGCCAGACCGACTTGATCCAGCAGATTCATAGCTTCTTTGCGGATTGATTGATCCTTGAAGCCTTTGAGTTTGAGAGCAACTTCGATGTTTTCAATGGCGGTCAGGGCGGGGAAGAGATTGAACTCTTGGAAGATGAAGCCAATATTTTTGAGGCGGAACTTGGCTAGCTGGGAGCGGGACATACGTGTGACATCTTGGCCGCCGAGGCAGACACTGCCAGAGGTGGGAGTGAGAATGCCGCCCAGGATGGAGAGGAGGGTGGTTTTCCCGGAACCCGAAGGTCCCATCAGCAGTTGGATATCGCCGCGATAGATGTCCAGGTTGATGTTTTTGAGCGCGTGGAACTTTTGGCTTCCGCTCTGGAAGACCATTTCAATGTTGCGGGCGACGATCGCCTTTGTCCCGGTCTGAAAGGGGTCTAATTTGACCCGCGTGTTGGGGTTCAGAACTTGGGTCGGCTCTGTCAGGTCAACTTGGAAATGGATCGGCGTCGCAGTCATTAGCAGTTTGTGATGGGTAGGGAGAGTTCAGAAGGGGAGAATATGGGCGGATAGTAACCCGTTTCTATTAATAGATATGTTTTACAGGCTTTGATTATGCAGTTGCTAAACCTAGACAGCCCAGAATTTTTGGAAATCCTTTAGACCTGTTTCTAGTATCAGTTGGAAAAGCCTGCTACATCACTAGGAGTGTGCAGGAGGATAAACTGTTCCACACCCAACCAACTTTTTGATGAATGGCTCTGGAATCCCAATTTAAGGGTTATGTCAAAGCATGGTGTCTGATCTCCGCTAATTTGGACACAAACTGGTTAATCTTTATCAAAATTCTAAGATTTGGAATGGGGTGCGATCGCTCCTCCCCAAGTCTAAAAAATTAAGACCTAACCCCTAAGACTTAAACACCACCGCTGGATCAACATGGGTCACCTTTTGAATCGCAAAGAGCGCCGAACCCACACACATAAAAATGGTGATGCCCAAAATTCCAGTGGCTGCTAGAGGCGTAATCAAAATAGTGATGCCCTGAGTCGCGTAAGTCCAAGCCCCCAGACCAAAACAGAGGGCAAGACTAGGAATATAGCCCAAAACCGCCATCCACAGGGACTGTTCAATAATAATGCTATACAGCACCCGGTCTGACACCCCCATCGCCTTTAAAGTGGCAAATTCCTTCAAGTGATCTGAAACGGAAGAGTAAAGGATCTGCCCCACAATCACCACCCCAACAATCACCCCAACCGATGCCCCTAATCCTAGAATGAACCCCACACCCGTTCGCCTCAGCCAGTAATCACGGGTTCGCTGTGCCATCTCCTCGCGGGTGTAGGCGCGGGTATCGGGCATGGCGGCTTCGAGTTGGCGCTTGAGGGTATCCAGGTTCTGTCCCGGTTTGGCTCGCACCAAGACATAGCTGATGGGATCGGTGGCGCTCAAGGGGGTAGGCTGCACGGCGGCTGGGTTCTTCTCCGGGGATTGCTCAAAGACGTTGGTACAGGCGAAGTCACCGTTGTCCACCCGGCAGTTGAGGTTGGAGGTGCGGTTGCCCGTGGCATAGGCTTTGGCATTCTCAATGGAGGAGAACAGGAAATTGCCTGAGGCGATCGACTGTGAACCCTGAGTCATGCCCACGACTTTGGTGCTGAGTGCCCCGATGTTGGCGCTATCACCAATTTGATCGACATGGAGGCTGTCGAGGTTGGCGCGATCGACCATCACTGTATAAGGCTGCTTCAATGCATCTAAACTTCCTTCCGTCAGTTCAAACGCATTAAACAGTTGACCTCCCGGTTCAAACCCAAAAATCCGCGTAGGGCTGAGTTGCCCCTGGGGACTACGCCAGATACCACCGCCCAACAGCAAGGCTTCGGCGCGATCGACACCTGGAAGATCCTGAGCCTGATTCAGGTTAGCGGCTGGCATGGGCAGGGTGAGTTCCAGATACACCATGTCTTTGCTGGCAACCCAGATATCGGCCTTGGAGCGATCGATCAGCACCCCGGTCGATCGCGTAAAGCCGTTGAGAATCCCAGTTTGGATGGTGACTAGGCTGACGGCAAACATGATCCCAGCCTGTGCCACCAAAAAGCGGGGAATATCTTCAAACAGGTTTTTGCGAGCGATAGAAGCCATGATGGTAATGCTGAACAGTCGGCAAAGGTGAGAGTTCGTCTCAAGTGTAAATTCAGTCTACAGTTTCAGTATGACAAGGAGGTTGCAGTTCAACGTCCTCCCTGTGTAATCACCTTGACCTGTAGCCTATTCCGGATTCCCTATCCCGTTTTCCTGATTTTGGGTTCAGAAAAGAGGCAGTGGTCTGACCCCCTTGGGATTGGGCTGCGTCCAGCACCTTTGGGAGACGAGAACCTCATCTTGTGACGAATGAATTAACTTTACAGTGCCTTAACAGCCGCTCCCTACCGTAGATGTGCGAATTACTCGGAATGATGAACTAGATCAGATACTCAGTATGCTCTGGGAAAAGCTCAGGAAAAATCTCAGGTTAAATCCATGAAATCCTTTGAGACATGGAGGTTGATGGATTTTCTGCCGTGTCTGGGTTGCGGTTCAACCGTTCCTCAGAGATTTTAACGGGTACTTTAAACGACTTTGCTGAATCACTAGGCTCAGGAAAGTTTGGTGAGAATGCCAAGCAGCTTTTTGGTGCGGGCGGTAAGCAGCGTCCGGCGATAGGCATCAGCGGCTTTTTTGATACCTTCAGCCTGGGTGGGGTAGGGGTGAATCACGCCGGAAAGCTTACTGAGTCCCAGTTTGCCGACCATGGCCGTGGTGATTTCGCTGATCATTTCTCCGGCGTGGCGGGCGACGATCGTGGCTCCGATGATCTTGTCGGTGCCCTGCTGGTGCAGGATTTTGACGAAGCCGGATTCTTCTCCATCGGCGATCGCCCGATCCACCCCACTAAACGGAATCTGAATCGTACTGACCGCGATCCCCCGCTGACGCGCCTCATGCTCATACAACCCGACATGAGCCACTTCTGGGTCGGTATAAGTGACCCAAGGCATGACCAAATCGCTGAGCTTGTAGCGGCCAAAGCCAAAGGGTGAAAACAGCGTATTTTTGATGACGATTCGAGCCGCCGCGTCCGCCGCATGGGTGAACTTCCAATCCATACAGATATCGCCAGCCGCATAGATTTTGGGATTGGTGGTTTGCAGATAGTCATTGACCTTGACGCCTCGGCGCGAGTCATACTGCACGCCCACGCCTTCCAGGTTTAAGCCTTCGACATTGGGTGCCCGTCCGGCTCCGGCCAGAATTTCATCGACGATGATTTTTTCGGTTTTGCCGTTGCGGACGAAAGTGATTTCTTTGCCAGCAGCAGTTTTCTCAACCTGCTTCAAATCGCAGTCCAGAACGAGGCGAATGCCTTCCTGGAGAAACTTTTGCTGAATAATTTCGGCGGCATCAGCATCTTCCTTGTTGAGAATGTGGGAACCCCGATGGAACAGGGTGACCTCACAGCCCAAACGGTGAAATGCCTGCGCCAGTTCGCTGCCAATCGGCCCACCGCCGATCACGGCCATGCGTCGGGGGGCTTCGGTCAGGGAAAAGACGGTTTCATTGGTGAGGTAGCCGACTTGCTCAATGCCGGGGATCGCGGGTCTGACGGCTCTAGCTCCGGTAGCAATCACGGCTTTCTTGAAGCGCAGGGTTTTGCCATTGACGGCGATCGCTTCCCCGCTAACAAACTGCCCCTGCCCCAGAAACACATCCACACCAATGTCCTGGAAGCGCGACGCTGAATCATGATGGCTGATACCCGCTCTCAGTCGTCGCATCCGAGCCATAACCGCTGCAAAATCAATGTCAATCTTCTCGGGCGGCTTGATGCCAAATTCCGCCGCTTCTTGCATATCGGCCACCACCCGCGACGAGCGAATCACGCATTTAGAGGGAACACAGCCCACATTAAGGCAATCACCGCCCATCAAATGCCGTTCGATCAGGGCAACTTTGAGTCCCAGTCCCAGTCCGGCAGCACCCGCCGCAACCACCAGACCAGCGGTGCCTGCGCCAACCACCACCAGGTCATAACAATTCGCAGGCGTGGGATCAAGCCAATTGGGGGGATGAACATAGGAAACGAGCTTGGTGTTGTACTCGTCCATGGGCGCAACATCGACGCGCTGAAAGGCAGATTGAGTCATGGGGGTATACCTCTTGATGGGAACGACAGAGTCTTTGTTTAAGGATCAGGACAAGGTGTAAGGATCAGGTCAAGGATGAGAAATTTGGATTCTAGGAATGAGAAGCGAACGATTTGAGGTCTTGAATTCAAATATCCACGACTTACAAGGTCTGTTCACTGGAGATCAACGATGTAAGATTTTGAATTCAAACATCCACGATTTACAAGGTTTGTTCACTGGAGATCTCGGGGTCTGCGACGCTTTCACTCAGCGCTTTGCGGGCTACTCGGGTGACATAGAGGGTGACGGCGACGGTGGCGATGAAGCCGATGATCCGGATTGCCCATTGTACGGCGGGATTGGTGGGTTGATCCGCCGCGCCAATCATGCTCAGGTCACGGGCTAGGGAGCCGATGTAGACATACATGACGGTGCCAGGAATCATCCCAACACAGCCGAGGAAATAGTCTTTGAGGGAGACTTTGGTGACACCTAGGGCGTAGTTCAGCAGGTTGAAAGGGAAGATGGGGGAGAGGCGGGTCAGCAGCACGATTTTGAAGCCTTCTCGACCGACCGCTTCATCGATCGCCCGAAATTTCTGATTGCCTGCAATCTTCTGAGAAATCCAGCCTCTAGCCAGATACCGCCCGACTAAAAAGGCCAGGGTTGCGCCCAAGGTTGCGCCAATAAACACATAGATGGAGCCTTGAACTACGCCAAAGACAACGCCTGCGCCCAAGGTCAAAATCGAACCGGGAAGAAACGCAACGGTGGCCAGGATATAGAGTGCGATGAAGGCGATCGCCCCCACAGCCCCCAGTCCTTGAATACCTGCCAGTGCATCCCGCAGCAACCCTTGGGGATTGAACCCGGTGCTACCCGCGACATCCTGTGCCCAAGCGGGAGCGGTACTCAGGGTCAAAGCCAAGGTCATCAGTCCGAGAATTTTTAGAGATTTGCCCAGAGAGCGGGAGAAGCGCAGGGAGGAGATGGGGCGATCGGTCGATCTTGCGTCGTTTTGGCGTTGAGTTAAGCGAGGGGATGTTGGGCGGATTGGGCTAGCGTTCAGTTTCATGGTTCACCTCCGGGAAGCGATGGGGATAGGGTGCGATCGGGGTTTGGAGCTTCGGTTGAGGACGGTTTGCCCTCGCACCATTTAATGTAAGCCGAATGTCTGATGCTTAGATGATGCGCTTCTGAGGCAAAAATTAAGCTTGGCTGAGAAAGGGCGTAGATATCTGGGTGGAGGCTGATTCCAGGATGAATCGTAAATTTTGGTTCTTAGGGATGGAGTTTGGCTCAGCTAGAGCGGATGAAGTATAAAAATGTTTAATTTTTTGAAGAAGTTCTCTCGATCAATCTTGATAAAGTCGTCTCTTTAAAGCCGTAATATCACGAGTATCTCAGTATAAATTATCACTTTAGATTTAGACACTTCATAAAGTTTGAAAGGACGACTCTGGGTCATCTTGAGGAACCTAACTCCTTGAGATGAAAGCTTTTTAAACAGGATTGAGAGTCGTTCACCTTTGCAAGAATACGGAGAAAACTGCTGGCATTTTCAGGTGTGAAATGAGACGCAAAACGTTACCCGCTCTATCCGTACCGGGCACCTTTTGTTAAGTCTTATTTCATACAAGAGGTGTTTATGGCTGGCGATCGCACTCTCCCGCTCGGTCGTTCCAAAATTCGCGCCAGAAATGTGGAGCTTGATGCCGGAGTCCAACAGTTCAACGATCGACTCAATGGCTCCAACCCCAACCATCTCTTCCGCTTCAATCTGAAAAACCGCAGCAGCGTTAACTTTTCTCTGAATCGGCTCAGAGCCAACGCCAATCTGCAACTCTTGGATGGCAACGGCCAGATCCTGCAAACTTCGGCACGCGGCGGCAGAAACGCAGAATCGATTCAGGCTGTATTAGACGCAGGCAGCTATCAGGTGCGAGTCTTTACCGGAGGCCGTAGCCGCAGCGGAACACCTGTCAAAACGCGCTACACCCTCCAAATTGCAACCGCCGCCGCACCGACTGCCAATCCTATCACCCCTCCCCCGGCTCCGGATGCTGCGCCAATCCAACCCGCCGGCTCCTTCAATATCCAGTTTGACTATCGGTTTGATACCCAAGGGTGGTTCACGCCAGAACGGAGAGCCACTCTGGAGGCCGCTGCAAGGATTTGGGAAAGCATCATCGTCAATGATTTTCCAGATGTTCCAGCAGGAACACCCACGCCCTATGTCTTGAATCCGGAGACGGGTGAGTATGCGGGGGTTGGCAGTATCTTTACGACGGATGGGGCGATCGATGATTTAACAATCTTTGTGGGCAGTCGAGAGTTTGGCGGGAATACCCTGGCGACTGGAACCCCTTCAGGGAATTTTACCAACGAGAATCGCTATGTGGGATCTCAGTTTCAGCCCTGGATTGGGTCGGTGTCCTTTGACCGGGATACCGACTGGTTCTTTGACCCGACACCGACAACCGATAATGATATTCCCTGGTTCCAGAATGATTTTCTCTCCACAGCCGTCCATGAGATCGCGCATGTTCTGGGCTTCAACCGATCGGCCAATGCCTTTCGCAGTCAGGTGGCGAATGGGGCGTTTGTGGGGGCTAATGCGATCGCCCTCAACGGCGGCAACCCCATCCCGCTGCAATCCGGCGGTGCCCATATCCTGGACGGCTACGAGTTTGGTGGCTCGGGTGAAACGCTGATGGACCCCACAAGCAGTTCGGGCGGACGGCAACTTCCAACGATGCTGGATGCAGCGATTCTGAATGATTTGGGTTATCAAATTAATTATTCGGCCACTTACCGCAACCTGACGGCGAACGCGCGGTCTTCATCGCCCAGGATTTATGGAACCTGCGGCTGTACGTCCTGTTTAATGATGCAGATGAGTCCAGTTGGGTTGAATCAAGTCGGGTCGTCGAATCTAACCCATTTGATTAACCCTGGGTTCTAGAATCTTTTAAAACGCAGAGACGCAGAGACGCAGAGAGGAGGAGCGGAGGAGAGTGAGGAACAGAAAAGCTTAAGAGAAAATCAAAGACTTTCCCCCACTCCCTACTCCCTACTCCCTACTCCCTACTCCCTACTCCCTAAAACCTTGACTCCACCAACCCATGCTCCATCGCGAATCTCACTAGTTCGGCGCGGTTGTTGGTTTCGGTTTTGCGGAGGAGGCTGCTGACATGTTTTTCGACGGTGCGGGGACTGAGGTGGAGGCGATCGCCGATTTGTCCATTGGAGCGGCCTTCGACCAGTTCGGCCAGGACTTCTTGTTCGCGGATGGTGAGGTCGAGGTTGAGGCGGGGGAGGGTGTGGGTTCTTTCGGGGGATTCTGGGGCAGGTTCGACGGATTGGAGGCGCAGTCGCCATTCGGTTTCCATGAGTTGCGATCGCTCCAGCAAATTCCGGACTACGGCTCCCAGTTCATCGAGTTCAAAGGGTTTGGGCAGGTAGGCATCGCAGCCCAACTGGTAGCCGCGAATGCGTTCTTCGGTGTTGGTGCGGGCGGTGAGGAAAATGACGGGCAGGAGGCGGAATGCGGGTTTGCGGCGCACCTGGCGGACAAACTCATAGCCGTCCATCTGGGGCATGGTGACATCGGTGACGACCAAATGGGGCTGATATTGATCCACCATTTTGAGGCCATGCTCTCCGTTTTCCGCCGTAATTACAGAGTAGCCAGCAAATTCCAAGTAATCGCTGACGGATAAGCGAATACCGGGGTCATCATCGGCAACAAGAATGGTCAAAGGCATTGGAACACCGATGTTAGAAGAACTCGGGATAGAAAGGATAAGCTGCTGTGGGGTGGGCGAACCGTTCTTAGTATTGCAGTTTTTGTTCCCAACGGGAGTGAATGGGTGGATGGGTGGATGGGTGAAAGAGGGGGGACTGTTTACGCCTCTGCAAAATCCTCTTTTGAAGAATTTCTTATTTTTAAGAAAAATTTTTTGTGTTCAAAAGAAGCCATCCCTTGAAATAACAACCCATCTGCCCATCTCACTTCTTTTCTTCTCCCTTTTAATAGACTCACAAGCCAATTCTGGATGGGGTGGGCATCCATGAGGAGTGCTTGATGGGATTGAACCGAAATCGAGTAGGGACTGGGAAAGGCTACAGGGTGGGTTTGGAGAAGCCATTTCTGGTGTTTCTCTGAGTTGGGGATGTAAATGATTGTTGAAGGGGCGATCGCAGTGCTGCGCGATCTTCACATTGATGAATTCAGCCAGTAATTACTCCGGCAAACTTTGGCAGGTTGAGCAACCCTAGGATAAGTCTATGAATTGACTCGGCGAATCAAGCTTGGGAATCAAGTTCTTGGGTCGAATCAGTAAACGTCGAATCAGTAAACGTCGAATCAGTAAATGGGGTGGGTGAGATTGTAGAGGTCTAAAGCTTACTATAGCGCTTGTCTACAATATCGCGACCTGAAAATCAATGGACAGGGCAAAAAGTGACACATGGACGGGTCTGCGGTATCGCGGAAATCCAGAGAATAGAGCCGATTGGCTGATACGATGGGCTTAGGAATATCTTTAGGATTCTTTATAAATGAGCGAGTGTGGTGAGTCGCAACGATGAATTTTACGGTAAGGTTGCTCTGGCAATCTCAAATCTAGAATTTTGACGATGCGCTCAGGTCAAGGTTTATCGCTGTTCGGGGTTCGCTTGAGACGGGTGTTTATCATCCATAAGGCATCCCACCCAAAAATCACCGTACAGGTATAAAGCAATACCGCGATCGCCATCCCACTCCTGAGAGGATCAGGCTCCAGGAGGGTCTAAGACTAGAGGTGTTTTTAAGACTACAGGGAACCTTTTCCTGCTTAAAAATTCCTACAGGGGTATGGCTCATTAGTGAAACTAACTGAATTAAACCAGCAGAATGTTGTGGTGTAGGAGAGCGCAGGAGTGAAGAATTTATCAAATGGCCACTCAAACGGCCAGTTCAATGGCCATTTGAGTGGCCAGTTCAATAGCCAGCCAGCCACCGCCCACGGGCAACGTCATCATCTTGAACCGATTCGGATTGGGGTGATTGGGGTGGGGAACATGGGGCAGCACCATACTCGGATTTTAAGTCTGCTCAAGGATGTTGAACTGGTGGGAGTGTCCGATATCAATGTAGAACGAGGACTCGACACCGCCAGCAAATACCGGGTACGGTTCTTCGAGGACTATCACGATCTGCTAGAGCATGTGGATGCGGTCTGTATTGCGGTTCCCACCCGGCTGCACCATAGTGTGGGCATGACCTGTCTCCAGGCCGGAGTCCATGTTCTGATCGAAAAGCCGATCGCCGCCAGCATTGCCGAAGCCGAATCCCTGGTCAATGCCGCCGCTGAATCCCACTGCATCCTCCAGGTTGGCCATATTGAGCGCTTCAATCCCGCCTTCCAGGAACTCCACAAAGTCCTCAAAACCGAAGAACTCCTGGCCTTAGAAGGGCATCGCATGAGTCCCTACTCCGATCGCGCCAATGATGTGTCCGTCGTTCTCGACCTGATGATCCACGACATTGATCTGATGCTGGAACTGGCAGGTTCTCCCGTGATCAAGCTCACGGCCAGCGGCAGTCGCGCCTCCGACTCAGGCTACCTCGATTACGTTACAGCCATTCTAGGATTTGCCAACGGCATTGTCGCCACCCTGACCGCCAGCAAAGTCACCCACCGCAAAATTCGCCGCATCTCCGCCCACTGCAAAAATTCCCTCACCGAGGCCAACTTCCTCAACAACGAAATCCTCATCCACCGTCAAACCACGGCCAACTGTCTCACCGACCATGGCCAGGTGCTGTACCGCCAGGACGGACTGATTGAAAAGGTCTACACCAGCAACATTGAACCGCTCCACGCTGAACTAGAGCATTTCGTCAACTGTGTGCGAGGCGGCAATCAGCCCTCGGTCGGTGGCGAACAAGCCCTGAAAGCTTTGCGTCTGGCTAGTTTGATTGAGCAAATGGCGCTGGATGGCAAGGTTTGGCATGAGCCGGATCTGAGTTCGATCTATCCGCAGTCGGCGATCGCAACCGCTTAACGAGATGTTCGTTTAGCTTTTCGTTTAGCTTAAGGGTCAGGCCAGACTATCCTCGGGCTTCTTCAGCAGGAAGCACACCCGGTTTAACATTAACGTTGAGGGTTTGGCCGTTACGACGAACCACTAAGGGCAGATCATTGCCAATTCGACTTTGCTCAACGACTTTCTGGAGTCCTTCCGCATCTGCTGCGACCTGTCCGCCAATCTGCTGAATCACATCTCCCTCCCGAATCCCCGCCTGAGCCGCAGGGGAATCGGGCACGACTCGCAGCACCACAACGCCTTGGTCTTCTTGAACGCTAACCGGACTGTTGGGATCATTGTTCAACTGTTGCTTTAGTTCGGGCGTGATGGCGGCCATTTGAATCCCCAAGTAGGGATGCTCCACCTTGCCATTGGCAATCAGTTGGCTCGAAATTCGCTGAGCGGTGTTGATCGGCACCGCAAAGCCCAAGCCCTGGGCACCGCTGATGATGGCAGTGTTCATGCCGATGACTTCTCCCCGTTCGTTGAGCAGCGGCCCACCGGAGTTGCCAGGGTTGATAGCGGCATCGGTTTGGATGAAGCCAACGCGGCTGTTGCCTCCGACAATGCGACCGCTCGATCGCCCGGTGGCGCTAATAATTCCAGCAGTCACGGTATTGTCTAGACCGAGGGGGTTACCGATGGCGATCGCCCATTCTCCCGGCTGCAATTGTTCTGAGTTACCCAGCATCACGGTCGGAAGATTCTCGGCCTCAACCTTAACCACGGCCACATCGGTCACCGGGTCAGTACCCACCACGCGCCCTTGCAGCGTCCGCTGATCCTTCAGGGTCACCGTAACGCGATCGGCTCCATCAACCACATGGGCATTGGTCAAAATCACCCCATTCGACTCAATGATGAATCCTGATCCAGTGCCTTCTTGCACACGCTGCCGGGGTCGTTGGGGCGCTTCCTCGCCAAAGAAGCGCCGGAAAAACGGACTGGTAAACTCATCAGAGTTCGCCCGACTGGCTACCTGCCGCTGTGAGTCAATTCTCACCACCGCAGGCCCAACCTTTTGCACCGCTGCCGCAATGAAGTTCGAGCTTGACTGACTGAGGATGCGACTCGATCCGCCTGGTGCTGCCGGAGCATTATTGGGATTGTTCGATCCGTTCCCAGGCAAGTTACCCGGAAGCTGACTCAAGGGCTGTGGCGCAGACGGCATCGAAGAAAAGGCCATCAGGCGGTTACCGGCGATCGCCCCGCCTGCCCCTAGCAAAAGAACAGATAAATAGATGAGTGGACGTTGCATGGCTGACTTACGGGTGAGGTTAGCAAAGGGTGTCGGGTTCGTCATAGGTGGAGGGGTAGGGTCAATTTCCCAGAATGTTAAGGATGCGATCGGATGGGATATATGAGTGGCGATCGCGCTCGATTTCTGCTTGAGATCTCTTTTGGATCTCTAATATTGACTAAACTAAAGGGTGAATGTTGCGATCGGGTGTCAGGCTCATCGCGAATCTATGAATTTTTGGAAGCGAAGGGTTTTATACCGCCAATCCTAATCAACCGCAGAGACGCAGAGACGCAGAGGGGGCGGGGAGGGAAAAGGGGAAGGGGTAAAGGCGAAAGGGATTTCGGCAGGTAGACCGGGGAAAGGCTGATGAAATTTTCAGGTTTCAGCTATGAATCAAACGATGAAAGGTCAGTAAATCCCCCTTTCCCCTTTCCCCTTTCGCCCTTCCCTCACTCCCCCTAGGAATTTGTCACTGAAACTTCATACCGACATAACAACATCGACAAACCCGGTTGATAACTTAAATACACAGGTGAATGAATGCTGCGGAGGAGTGGTTGCCGCCTTAAGATTGTTGCAAGACAAGCTTAGGCAACTGCCCTCCTTTTTCATTTTAAACATGTCTCTAACATGTCTCTAAATTGAAGGGGGAGACTGACTAGAAGTCGGCCTCCCCCTTTTGACTAAGCGCATTTCACCCTTGTGTTTCTGACTGTGTTTCTGGCTAGGCCGCTTGATCTGCCTCTGAGTTAGCTTTGAGCAACGGAAATCCTAGGGTTTCCCGCTGCTTGAGATAGAGGTGGGCGACCTGTCTGGCTAGGTTACGGATGCGGCCAATGTAGCGAGCGCGTTCCGTCACGGAAATGACTCCCCGAGCATCCAGGAGGTTGAAGGTGTGGGAGCATTTCAGCACATAGTCGAGGGCGGGGAGGACGAGTTTCTTTTCGATCAGCTGTCCGGCTTCTTGTTCATAGAGGCCAAACAGGGTGAACAGCATCTCGGGATTGGAGGCTTCAAAGTTGTAGGTAGATTGCTCAATTTCCCCCTGGAGATGGACATCCCCGTAGGTGAGGTCGTCGGTCCATTGGATCTTGAAGATGGAATCGACGTTTTGTAGATACATGGCCAATCGTTCCAGACCGTATGTAATCTCAATGGACACAGGACGGCAGTCAATCCCGCCGCACTGCTGGAAGTAGGTGAACTGGGTGACTTCCATACCATCCAGCCAGACTTCCCAGCCCACGCCCCAGGCTCCGAGGGTGGGCGACTCCCAGTTGTCTTCGACAAAGCGAATGTCATGCTCCTCGGGACGAACCCCCAAGGCGCGCAGCGAGTCCA